>JAMLIM010000030.1 GCA_023954175.1 Rhizobacter sp. | reverse complement strand
GCGTAGACGATCGCGCCGAAGGCCAGCCATTGGAGCCGTCGGTTCGACGTGTCGCTCATCAGTTCGATGAAGATGTGCGGCACGCCCTTGGCGGGGTTCAGGTGCATGTGGTCGATCAACGACTGCGCGAACCGCGCCGCGCCTTCGTCGACGACGACGAGCAGGCCGAAGCCGGCGAGCAGCACGAGCGCGCCCTTGCTCGCTTCGAACGTCGCGATGACGCGCAACCCGTGACGCGGGGCTGTCATCCGACTGCTCACCCGGAAATCCCTGCGCTCGCGGCTGGCGCGCTGCGGCGGCCGCGCTTCACGCTCGGGCACGTGGGCAGGCGCAGCTCACTTCGCGAACGTCTCCCGCAGCGTCGCTGTCCGGTTGAACACGAGCCGCCCTTCACCGTGATCGATGCGGTCGGCGACGAAGTAGCCGTGGCGTTCGAACTGGAACTTGTCGTCCGGCTGCGACGTCGCGAGTGAGGGCTCGACGATGGCCGAGACCACGCGCAGGCTGTCCGGATTCAGGCTTGCCTTGTAATCGCGCCCGCCGGCGTCGGGCTGCTCGTCGGTGAAGAGCTTGTCGTACAGGCGCACCTCGGCCTCGACGCCGTCCGTGGCGCCGACCCAGGTGATCACGCCCTTGACCTTGACCGCGTCGGCACCCGGCGTGCCGCTCTTGGTGTCGGGCACGAGTGCGGCCTGGACTTCGACGATGCGGCCTTCGTCGTCTTTCGTGCAGCCGGTGCATTCGATGACGTGGCCGTACTTGAGCCGCACGCGGTTGCCGGGGAAGAGGCGGAAGTAGCCCTTCGCGGGCTGCTCCATGAAGTCGTCGCGCTCGATCCAGACTTCGCGCCCGATGCCGAACGCGCGCCGCCCGCGCTCGGCCTGTGCCGGGTGCACCGGCGCGCTGCAGGCGTCGATCGTGCCCGCGCCCATCAGTTCATCCCAGTTGGTGAGGACCAGCCGCAGCGGATCGAGCACCGCCATCGCACGCGCGGCCTTCGCGTCGAGGTCTTCGCGCAGTGCGATGTCGAGGCTTGCGTAGTCGGTCCATCCGCCCGCCTTGCTCGTGCCCGCTCGCTCGCACATCAGGCGGATCGATGCCGGCGTGTAGCCGCGCCGGCGCAGGCCGGCGATGGTCGGCATGCGCGGGTCGTCCCAGCCGGCGACGATTCCTTCGTCGACCAGCGCTCTCAGCTTGCGTTTGCTCGTGACGACGTGGGTGACGTTCAGGCGCGCGAATTCGTACTGGTGCGGGCGCGGCTGGGCGAGCAGCCCGAGGTTGCACAGCGTGTCGAGCAGCCAGTCGTAGAACGGGCGCTGATCCTCGAACTCGAGCGTGCAGATGCTGTGCGTGATGCCCTCGAGCGCGTCCTCGATCGGGTGCGCGTAGGTGTACATCGGGTAGATGCACCAGGTGTCGCCCGTGTTGTGGTGCGTCGCGCGCTTGATGCGGTAGAGCGCCGGGTCGCGCAGGTTGATGTTGGGGCTCGCCATGTCGATCTTCGCGCGCAGCACGGCGGCGCCATCGGCGAGCCTGCCGTCGCGCATCTCGCGAAAGCGCGCCAGGTTCTCGGCCGGCGTGCGGGCGCGGAACGGGCTGTCGCTGCCGAGCGTGTTGAAGTCGCCGCGGCTCGAGCGCATCTCTTCGGCGCTTTGCTCGTCGACGTAGGCGTGGCCGGCCTCGATCAGGGCCTCGCCGGCGCGGTACATGAAGTCGAAATAGTTGCTCGCGTAGTAGAGGTGCTCGACGCCGCCCGCCGTCCAGTCGAAGCCGAGCCAGTGCACGGCGTCGAGGATGGCGTCGACGTACTCCTGCTCCTCCTTCTCCGGGTTGGTGTCGTCGAAGCGCAGATGGCACACGCCGCCGTAGTCCTGCGCGAGGCCGAAATTCAGGCAGATGCTCTTCGCATGGCCGATGTGCAGGTAGCCGTTGGGCTCGGGCGGAAAGCGGGTGCGGATGCGAGCGGCGTCGGTCGGGCCGGCGGCGTGATGCGCGGCATCACCGGGCGTGCCTGCGAAGTGACGCTGGGCGTAGGTGCCGGCAGCGAGATCGCGCTCGATGATCGCGCGCAGGAAATTGCCGGCCTTGGTGTCGTCTTTCGGGGCGTTCATTTGACGGGGCGCGCAACACGTGCACGCACCACTGGGGGGAAGCGCAGGATTCTATCGACGCCCTGTACATTCACTCGACAAGCCGCGGTCCGACACGCATCGTCCCGACACACAGCGACCCGGCTCAGCCTTTGCGACGCAGGCGCTCGATCTCGTCCTTGAGCATGCGCTCGCGCATGCCTTCGCCGCTCAGGTTGAGGAAGG
Organism: Rhizobacter sp.; assembly: GCA_023954175.1. Taxonomy (GTDB): domain Bacteria; phylum Pseudomonadota; class Gammaproteobacteria; order Burkholderiales; family Burkholderiaceae_C; genus CAIKUF01. The sequence continues at coordinate 38,259 of JAMLIM010000030.1, read as the reverse complement.
TGACCACGCCGTGGATCGCGAGGCCCAGGCCCCAGCCCGCGAGCGGCCAGATCGCCCAGTGCTCGCCGCCCCTCGCCATGTTGATCGCGAACAGCCCGAGATTGACGAGCACGTAGACGAGCAGGTGGATGTAGAAGCCCATCTTCATGCCGACGCGGCGGCGCGCGCGGGCTTCGATGTCGTCGGGCGGGGTGCTTGCATTCATGCCTGAACTCCTTGCGAGTGACTTGTGTGGGGTGACGGGTGATCCGCAATGGCCTGGCGCGTGGCCCTACATGGCCTTGAACAGGTGCGCATAGAGCCGGCTCGCGACGAGCTTGTCGGGCGAGCCGCGCAGGGTCAGCGTGATCTTGCCCGTCTCTTCGCGTGTCGCGGTCGCGATCGCGTCGGCGCGCACCAGCGTGCCGCGATGCACCTGCCAGAAGCGATCGGGGTCGAGCTGCGGCAGCAGTTCGCGCAGCGAGGTGCGGATCAGGTACTCGCGCTCGGCGGTGACGACCCGCACGTACTTGTCCGCAGCTTCGAAGTACAGCACGTCGCCGACCGGCACGAGGTGGATCGCATCGCCGATGCCGGCACGGATCACGCTCAGCGGCCGCGCGCCAGGCGACCGCGCCGCCGCGCCGGTGGCGGTGAGCAGGTCGCGCAATCGGGCGAAGGTCTCGTCCGGCGCCGGGGCCGGGCCGTGGCGCGCGGCGAGCGCGGCCTGCAGGCGGCTGCAGCTCAGCGCCAGCCGTTCGGCCTGGACGGGCTTCAACACATAGTCGAACGCCGCATGTTCGAACGCCTGCAGCGCGTACTGGTCGTAGGCGGTGACGAACACGATGAGCGGGAAGGCTGCATCCGCCGGCCAGTCCTCGGCCAGCGCCTGGGCCGCCTCGAGACCGCTCATGCCGGGCATGCGCACATCGAGGAACAGCACCTGCGGGCGCAGCGTCAGGGCCTGCTCGACCGCTGCCGCGCCATGCCCGACGCTCGCGATGATTTCAAGGGCTGGCCACAGCCGCGCAAGCTCGGCCTGCAGCGCGCTGCGCAGCAGGGATTCGTCTTCGGCGATCAGGGCGGTGGCGTGCAGGGCCTGGATGTCGTGCATGGCGGGCGGGGCGTGCGGGGCGTGAATTGGGCGATTCGGCGGCGGTGGGCGTCTACGCGACGCCGGCGGCTTCGAGCGGCAGCCGCAGTGTGGCCAGCGTGCCGCCTTCTTCGTCGGTCGCTGCTGTCAAAGTCAAGGATGCGGCCGGACCGTGCAGTGCCGCCAGGCGGGCGCGAACCTGGGCCAGCCCGAAGGACGTGGGATCGCTCGGCGCGTCGGCGAGCCCGAGGCCGGTGTCGCGCACGCGCAGTACGAGCTGCGATCCCTCGCGTGCGGCGCTGATCTCGATGCGACCACCGGCCACGCTTGGCTCCAGGCCGTGCTTGATGCAGTTCTCGACCAGCGGCTGCAGCAACAGCGGTGGCACTTCCACCGCCGCCAGCGCCTCGGGCAGATCGAAGCGGAACTGCAGCCGCTCGCCCATGCGCACCTGCATCAGCGCCAGGTAGTCGGCGAGGCGGGCGTATTCCGTCGTGAGCGAATGGGTGCCGGCGCGCGAAGCGTCGAGCGTGGCGCGCAGGAAGGCGATCAGCTGGTCGAGCATCGCCTGCGCGCGCGGCGGGTCGATGCCGATCAGCACGCGCAGGTTGGCGAGGGTGTTGAAGAGCATGTGCGGCTCGAGCTGCGACTCGAGCAGCCGCAACTGGCTCTCCGCCGCTTCGCGCTGGGCCATCAGGGCACGCGCTTCGGTCTGCGCGATACGCGCGCGTGAATGGAAGAAATAGGTCGCGCTGACACCCGGCACGAGGGCGAAGAGGAGCATGCCGAGCGCCTGGCGCGGACTGCTCGCGAGCAGTCCCGCCGAATCGGTGCCGAGCACCCAGTTGGCAAACGCATTGCCGAGGCTGGAGCCGAGCGCGGTGCCGACCACGAGGACGCCCGCCATCGGCCCCCAGCCGGGCCAGCTGCTGCGTTCGTCGGCCCCAAGTTTGCGCTGCAGCCAGCGCGCGGTCAGCACGCGCAAGCTGTCGATGAAGAACCAGCAGCCGGTCGCGATCGATGTCGAATAGACGAAGGTGACCCAGAAGTTCTGCGCGAACATGAACGCGACGGCGAGCGAGATCACAAGGATCAGGCTCGCGATGCGCAGCGCGCGCCGCCAAAGGCGAGCCGCGCTGCCTTGCGCGATGACCGGGTGAATGCCTGCGTCGAACATGAGTGGCGATGCTCGCACGTCCGCCGTCAGCGCGGCATCGCCAGCCGGCGCAGCGCAACCGCGCGCGCCGCAAACAGGCCGCTGAACGCGCCGTAGGCGAACGCGACGATCGCTTCGAACGCCTTGTCCGATGCCAGTTGCGGTGCCAGCGCCAGGCTGACGCCGACGCCGTACTTCAGGCAGAAGAGGGCGAGGATCAGCATCAGCGGCAGCCAGCTGCCGGGCAGCTCGAAACGCGCCACATCGGGCAGCCAGCGCGCACCCCTGGGGGCGATGCGCTCGACACCGAGCACGACGGCGAGCGCGAGGCCGGCCGCCCAGGCGACGAGCGCGAGCGGCACGACGCCGAAGCTGCTGACAACGCCGCCCGCGGACAGCAAGAGCATCAGTGCCGGCAGCAGCATGACGCGGCGCGCGCTGACGCGCCGGGGCATTGATTGCGAGAGGCCGAGGGCGAGCAGCATCGCGAGCAAGCCCCAGACCCAGACGGGTGTGCCCTGGACGATTCGAATGATCACGGCGGAACTCCGGTGGCACTGCCGGGATTGGCAGCGGCGCCACTTTGCCGCTGAAGCGTAGCCCCGCCAAGCGCGGTGCGACGCTGCGTCACCGGCGGTCGCGAAGTGTCGTGAAATCGGCGCGAAGCGTCGGCCGGGCCGGCCGGCACCGCGACGGCCGCGCGCGGCCTATTGCGTCGTGTGCGCCCGGATGCGCTCGAGCTTGGCGGCGTACAACTCGCGGTCGCCGCGCGTCGAACTCGCCTCCATCGCTTCCTCGAGCTGCTTGCGCGCCGCGGGCACGTCGCCGAGCTTGGCGTACGTCACCGCAAGCCAGTAGTGGAACTCGGGGTTGTAGGGGGCGCGCTCGACTTCACGCAGGAAGAGGTCGCGCGCGCCCTTCACGTCGCCCTGGCTCAACGCGATGCGGCCACGGTCGAAGTAGCTGAACGGTGCTTCAGGCTGCAGCTGGGCGAGGCGGGTGCGCAGGGTTTGCGCCTCGGCGGCCTGCCCCTGGTCGGCGAGCACCTGCGCAAGGTTGAAGACGATCTGCGGGTTCGACGGTTGCTTCGCGTAGGCCGTGCGCAATGCCCGCTCGGCCTCGGGCAGGTCGCCGTGCCGGCGGTAGACGACGCCCAGGGTGTTGAGGGCGCGCACGAAGCCGGGGTCCTGCACGAGCGCCTCGCGCGCCCACCAGTAGGCGGCATCGACGCGGCCCTGCGCGAGCGACTCGGCCGCGCGATTGTTCATGTACATCGCGAGCACGGTCGCCTCGGGGATCACGTGTTGGCGCTGGCCGCGCAGATCCTGGGGCGGCAGGAAGTCGATCGTCACGGCATCGGTGAACGGGCCAGCCCAGACCGCCCCGCCCATGCGCTGGCCGAGCGTGATGTTGACGTGGTCGATGACGAAATCGATGCCGCCGTTGCGCCCCCACAGCTCGTCGGTGACGACGCTCTGGTAGCGCACGGGCACGCCAAGCTCCTTGGCGAAGGCGGCGGTCATGATGACGAGCGACAGGCAGTTGCCCGAGCGCGCGGCAAAGGCCTGCGCGGCGTTGCGCGTCATCACCGAGTCGTACTCGAGCCGCAGTTCGCTCTTCTTGTAGAGCGCGTCGACGAGCACCTCGGTGCGCCCGTGGTTATGCAGCCGGCCGACGATGCCACCGGCGAGATAGGCCTTCATCTCCGGGCTGACCGCGAACACGTCGGCGGCGCGAATCGGCTCGGAAGCCGGCTCGAACTTCGCGTCCGCGAACAACGTGGCGTCCAGCTGCGGCGCAGGCGCCGTGGCGCAGCCGACCAGCAACGCGCAGACCATCAGCATCGCGGAAAGATTCTTCATCGCGCTCTCCCGCAACCACGGGGCGGCACGCCGTGCCGCACCAAGTGTGTCTTGCACATGGTAGTCGCAATTCGGCGCGATGTCAGACCCCGGGCGGGCGCAACCCGGCACGGGTCGACACCAGCGCGCGGCGGTGGCCCGCGCCGGCGCGCCGGCAGGGCGCCGCAGGACTTGGAGCGTCAAGCCGGCAAGCGCTTCGACGATCTCGCTGGCGTTCGCGCTAGCGCTTGCGCGAACCGCCGAGCAGCGAGCCGAGCACGCCGCGCACGATTTCCCGGCCGACGGACGAACCGATGCTGCGCATCGCAGAACGGGCGGCCGATTCGGCCAGCCCTTCGTGCTTGCCGCCGCGCGGGCCGGTCGACCCGAACAGAACGTCCTTCAGGCCGTCGAACATGCCGCCGCTGGCCGGTGCGTCGGCGGCACCGCCGGCGGTGGACGGTGCGCCCACACCGCGCCCGGCGTCGGTCGCTGCACTGCCCGCGCCAGCGGCGGCGCGTGACAGGAGCATCTCGAACGCCGACTCGCGGTCGACGGCCTTCTCGTACACGCCGGCGACGAGCGAGCTGGCGATCAGCGCCTGGCGTTGCTGCGGCGTGATCGGCCCGATCTGGCTGCCGGGCACGAGGACGAAGGCGCGCTCGGTCGGGCACGGCCGGCCCTTGGTGTCGAGAAAGCTCACGAGCGCCTCGCCGACGCCGAGCTCGGTGATCGCGGCGCCGATGTCGAGCCCCGGGTTCGGGCGCATCGTGTCCGCCGCCGACTTCACCGCCTTCTGGTCGCGCGGCGTGAAGGCGCGCAGCGCGTGCTGCACCCGGTTGCCGAGCTGGCCGAGCACGGTGTCCGGGATGTCGAGCGGGTTCTGCGTCACGAAGTACACGCCGACGCCCTTGCTGCGCACGAGCCGCACGACGAGCTCGATGCGCTCGACGAGTGCCGTCGGTGCGTCCTTGAACAGCAGGTGCGCCTCGTCGAAGAAGAACACGAGCTTGGGCGCGGGCAGGTCGCCCACCTCGGGCAGCGCCTCGAACAGCTCGGACAGCATCCACAGCAGGAAGGTCGCATAAAGGCGCGGCGCCGCGAGCAGCTTGTCGGCGGCGAGGATGTTGACGACGCCCTTGCCGTCGCTCGTCTGCATGAAGTCGGCGATGTCGAGCATCGGCTCGCCGAAGAACTTCTCGCCGCCCTGCTCCTCGATCTGCAGCAGGCCGCGCTGGATGGCGCCGATGCTCGCCGCGCTGACGTTGCCGTAGCCGGTCTTGAACTGCGCCGCGTTGTCGCCGACGTGTTGCAGCATCGCGCGCAGGTCCTTCAGGTCGAGCAACAACAGGCCGTTGTCGTCGGCGACCTTGAAGACGAGCTGCAGCACGCCTTGCTGTGTGTCGTTCAGGGCGAGCATGCGCGCGAGCAGCAGCGGGCCGAGGTCGCTTACCGTTGCGCGCACCGGGTGACCTTGCTCGCCGAACACGTCCCACAGCGTCGTCGGGCAGGCGACGGGTTGCGGGGCCTCGATCCCGCGCTCCTTCAGCACGGCGGCGAGCTTCGGTGGAATGCTCCCTGCCTGGCTGATGCCGGTCAGGTCGCCCTTGACGTCGGCCAGGAAGACCGGCACGCCGCGCAGGCTGAAGCCCTCGGCGAGCGTCTGCAGGGTGATCGTCTTGCCGGTGCCGGTGGCGCCGGTGACGAGGCCGTGGCGGTTGGCGAGCGCGGGGAGCAGTTCGCACAGCGTCTGCTCGCGCTGTGCGACGAGGATGGGTTCGGGCATCTCTGTATCCCTCTCTGTACCGTTCGGTCGGGAACGTAAAATTGCAGTCTATCGAGAAAACACCCGCCGCCATCGGCGCCGTACGCAGGAGCAACATCGAATCATGGCGGGACATTCCAAGTGGGCCAACATCCAGCATCGAAAGGGCCGCCAGGACGAGAAGCGCGGCAAGATCTGGACCCGCATCATTCGTGAAATCATGGTCGCCGCGCGCCAGGGCGGCGGTGATCTGGGCATGAACCCGCGCCTGCGCCTCGCGGTCGAGAAGGCGAAGGCGGCGAACATGCCGGCCGACACGATCAAGAAGAACATCGACAAGGCGACCGGCAACCTCGAGGGCGTGAACTACGAGGAGATCCGCTACGAGGGCTACGGCATCGGCGGCGCGGCGGTGATCGTCGACTGCATGACCGACAACCGCGTGCGCACCGTCGCCGAGGTGCGCCATGCGTTCAGCAAGTACGGTGGCAACCTCGGCACCGACGGCTCGGTCGCCTTCCAGTTCAAGCATTGCGGGCAGTTCGTGTTCGCGCCCGGCACGAGCGAGGACAAGGTGATGGAGGTCGCCCTCGAAGCTGGCGCCGAGGATGTGCTGACCGACGACGACGGCGCGGTCGAGGTGCTCTGCGCGCAGCCCGATTTCGAGGCCGTCCAGAGCGCGCTCGAAGCGGCGGGCCTGAAACCGGAGCTCGCGGAGGTGACGATGCGCCCGGAGAATCCGGTCGAACTCGCAGGCGAAGATGCCGCGCGCATGCAGAAGTTGCTCGACGTGCTCGAGGACCTGGACGACGTGCAAGAGGTCTATCACAACGCCGAAATGCCGGCATGAAAGTCCTCGTCATCGGCGGCGGCGGACGCGAGCACGCGCTGGCGTGGAAGCTTGCCGGATCGGCGCGCGTGCAGAAGGTGTTCGTCGCCCCCGGCAATGGCGGCACGGCGCGCGACGTGCGCCTGCAGAACGTGCCGATCACCGACCCGCGCGCACTGGCCGACTTTGCGCAGGGCGAGAAGATCGCGCTCACGGTCGTCGGGCCCGAAGGGCCGCTCGCGGCAGGCGTGGTCGACGAGTTCCGCTCGCGCGGGCTGCGCATCTTCGGGCCGACGCGTGCTGCCGCGCAGCTCGAAAGTTCGAAGGCGTTCGCCAAGGATTTCATGCAGCGCCATGCGATCCCGACGGCGCTGTACGCGACCTTCACCGATGCCGCCGCGGCGCATGCGCATGTCGACAAGGTGGGCGCGCCGATCGTCGTCAAGGCCGACGGCCTGGCGGCAGGCAAGGGCGTCGTCGTCGCCGCAACGGCCGAGGAAGCGCACGCTGCGATCGATGCGATGCTGCAGCCGAGCCCGGCAGGCGGCATTCAACACAACGCGGACGGCGCCCGCGTCGTGATCGAGGAATGCCTGGTCGGTGAAGAGGCAAGCTTCATCGTGCTGTGCGACGGCCAGCACGTGCTGCCGCTCGCGACGAGCCAGGACCACAAGCGGCTGCTCGACGGCGACGCCGGCCCGAACACCGGCGGCATGGGCGCGTACTCGCCGGCGCCGATCGTCACGCCCAACGTTCATGCGAAGGTGATGCACGAGATGATCCTGCCGACGATCGCCGGCATGGCGCGCGACGGCATTGCGTTCACCGGCTTCCTGTATGCGGGACTGATGATCGACGCGCAGGGTCAGGCGCGCACGCTGGAGTTCAACACCCGGCTCGGTGACCCGGAAGCGCAGCCCATCCTGATGCGCCTGAAGAGCGACCTGTTCGACGTCCTGATGCACGCGTCCGACGGCACGCTCGATCAGGTCGAACTGCAGTGGGACCGGCGCGTCGCGCTTGGCGTCGTGATGGCCGCCGCGGGCTACCCGCAAGCGCCGCGCAGCGGCGACGTCATCGCCGGCCTGCCGGCGGACGACGGCGAACAGATGGTGTTCCACGCCGGCACCGCGCGCCAGGGCAACCAGACCGTCACCGCCGGCGGCCGCGTGCTGTGCGTCACCGCGCTCGGGGACTCCGTCAAGGTCGCGCAGCAGCGCGCCTACGACGCGCTCGCCGGCATCCGCTTCGACGGCGCGCAATACCGCGGCGACATCGGCTACCGCGCGATCAGGCATTGAGCGCGATGCAGGTCGAGCCGGTCCGCGCCTATCTGCTGGGCTTGCAGGCGCGCATCGTCGATGCCTTGCAGGCGGCGGACGGCAAGCCGTTTCTGCGCGACGCTTGGACGCGTGCGCCGGGCGACAGGCTCCAGGGCGACGGCATCACGCGGCTCGTCGAGGAGGGCGCCTTGTTCGAGCGCGGCGGCTGCAATTTCAGCCACGTGCGCGGCGCGGCGATGCCGCCTTCGGCAACGCAGCATCGCCCCGAGCTGGCCGGGGCGCCGTTCGAGGCGCTGGGTGTCTCGCTCGTGCTGCATCCGCGCAACCCCTACGTGCCGACGGTGCACATGAACGTGCGGATGTTCGCTGCGATGCCCGCCGGCCGTGACGCGGTGAGCTGGTTCGGCGGCGGGATGGACCTGACGCCGTACTACGGCTTCGAAGAGGATGCGGTCGCCTTCCATCGCGTGAACCGCGACGCGCTGGCGCCGTTCGGCGCTGCGCTCTACCCGCGCTTCAAGCAGTGGTGCGACGAGTACTTCCATCTCAAGCACCGCGCCGAGCCGCGCGGCATCGGCGGCGTGTTCTTCGACGACTTTGCCGAAGGCGGTTTCGACAACGGCTTCGCGCTGATGCGCGCGGTGGGGGATGCCTTCCTCGGCGCCTATCTGCCGATCGTCGAGCGGCGTTGCGGCATGGCCTTCGGCGAGCGCGAACGCGACTTCCAGGCCTACCGGCGCGGGCGCTATGTCGAGTTCAACCTGGTGTGGGATCGCGGCACGCACTTCGGGTTGCAGTCCGGCGGGCGCACCGAGGCGATCCTGATGTCGATGCCGCCGCTCGCGAAGTGGCGCTACGACTGGCAGCCCGAAGCGGGCTCGGCCGAGGCGCGGCTCTACAGCGACTTCCTGCGCCCGCGGGATTGGGCGAACGAGGCCGAGGCGCAGTGACGACCGCGCCAGGGGTTGCCGCGCGGGCGCAGATCGGCCTCCTCGGCGGCAGCTTCGACCCGGTCCACAACGCGCACCTCGCGCTGGCGCGCAGCGCGATCGACAGCCTGACGCTCGATGCGCTGCTCTGGATCCCGACCGGCAACGCCTGGCAGAAGGCGCGCGCGCTGACGCCCGCGGCGGACCGCATCGCGATGCTGCGGCTGGCGATTGCAGACGACGAGCGTCAGCGCATCGACACCTGCGAGGTCGATCGTGCAGGGCCGAGCTACATGATCGACACCGTGCTCGCACTGCAGGGCCGCCACCCGCGCGCCCGCCTGTGGCTGCTGCTCGGGCAGGATCAGCTCTCGAACCTGCCGTCCTGGCATCGCTGGCGCGACCTCGTGTCGCGCGTCGGATTCGCGGTCGCCAATCGCGGGGGTGTGGCGGCGGTGACGCCGGCTGAGTTGCTGGCGGCCGGCGCAACGGTGGTCGAGGTGCCGCTGGCGCCGATGACGATTTCCTCGACCGAGATCCGGCAGCGCGTCGCCGAAGGGCAGGGCGTTGCCTCGCTGGTGCCGGCCGCGGTCGCGCGCTATATTGACGAGCACAAGCTTTACCGCAACCCCCACAGGAGCTGAATGGACATTCGAAAACTGCAACGCGCCATCGTCGATGGGCTGGAAGAAGTGAAGGGCCAGAACATCGTCGTCTTCAACACCGAACATCTGTCGCCCCTGTTTGAACGCGTGATCATCGCGTCGGGCACGAGCAACCGGCAGACGAGGGCCCTCGCGGCCAGTGTGCGCGATGCGGTGAAGTCCAGCGGCTTCGGGCTGTCGCGCACCGAGGGCGAAGACAACGGCGAGTGGATCATCGTCGACTGTGGCGCGGCCGTCGTGCACCTGATGCAGCCGAGCATCCGCGAGTACTACTACCTCGAGGAAATCTGGGGTGACAAGCCGGTCCGGCTCAAGCTCGACAGCGCGCCCGCGCGGCTGGTGAAGGCGACGGAGCCCGAGCCGAAGGTCGCTCGCGTGGCGCGCAAATCGAAGTCGGGTGCCGCCCCGAAGGCGGGGGCTCCGAAAACGAGCACTGCGAAAGCGATGACTGCGAAAACGGTGCCCGCGAAATCGACGAGTGCGAAGACGGCCGCGGCGCCCAAGCGTGCTGCTTCCGCAACGCCGCGCAGGCGCGCGGCCTCGACCGGCGCGCAACCCGCCACTTCGGCGCCGGCAAGCGCGAAGCGTCCCGCGGCACCGCGCAAGACCGTCACGCGCAGCGTCGGCGTCAAGCGCGCATCGACGGCTGCGACCGGCGCCGCTGGAGCCACCGCTGGCACGTCTGCACCTCGCAAAGCACCGGCGGCCAAGCGTGCCGCCGCGGCGACCAAGACCACCCGCCGCAAGGCATGAAGCTCTGGCTGGTCGCTGTCGGCCAGCGCCAGCCGGCCTGGGCCGACACCGCCTACCAGGATTTCGCCAAGCGCCTCCCGCCCGAACTCCGGCTCGAACTCAAGGCCTGCAAGGCCGAGCCGCGCAGCGGGCGCAACGCGGCGCAGCTGATGGCGGCCGAGGCCGATCGCATCGAGGCGGCCATTCCGCGGGGCGTGCGCCGTGTCGTGCTCGACGAACATGGGCAATCGGTGACGACGCAGCAACTCGCCGCCCGCCTGCGCGCCTGGATGGCCGACGGGCGTGACGTCGCCCTCGTGATCGGCGGGCCGGACGGTCTCGCGCCCGCCCTCAAGGCGAGCGCGGACGAGACACTCCGCCTGTCGGACCTGACCTTGCCGCACGCGTTCGCCCGCGTGCTGCTCGCCGAGGCGCTCTACCGCGCATGGTCGGTGACGGCGAACCATCCGTATCACCGCGAGTGACGCGCTCCCGAAACCTTGCTTGCCTTGGCCCGGCGCAGGCGCAGGCATGCGCGAAGGCACGCGCGGGCGCAATGCGCGCACCGCATCGGGTGCGATCGTGACGTCCCACGCAGCGCGCTTCGACTTCATCTACCTCGCCTCGCAGAGCCCGCGCCGGCGCGAGTTGCTCGATCAACTCGGCGTGCGCCACGTGCCGCTGCTTGCGGATGCGGGCGAGGATGTCGAAGCGCTCGAAGCGACGCGTGCCGGCGAGCTGCCGGCCGCCTACGTCGAGCGCGTGACGCGCGCCAAGCTCGACGCCGCGCGCCGGCGCCTCGTTCGCCGCGGGCTGGTGCCTGCGCCGATCCTGTGCGCCGACACGACGGTCGCGCTCGGCCGGCGCATTCTCGGCAAGCCGGCCGACGCCGCGGAGGCGCTCGCTACGCTGCGCCTGCTGTCGGGCCGCAGCCACCGCGTGCTGACGGCAGTGGCGGTCGCCGACGGCCGCCGCGTGCGCCAGGCCCTGAGCGTCTCGTACGTGCGTTTCTGCGATCCGAGCCCCGCCGATCTGAAGCGCTACGTCGAAGGCGGCGAGCCCTTCGGCAAGGCCGGCGCGTATGCGATCCAGGGCGGCGCGGCACGCTGGATCACGCGCATCGAAGGCAGTCACTCCGGTATCATGGGTTTGCCCCTGTACGAGACCGCTGCGCTGCTGCGACAGGCCGGCGTGCGGTTCTGACAAGGCCCCGGGACGACGACGAACGGACGAGGCGATCGCCAGGCTCCCATGCAAGACATCCTGATCAACTGGACGCCGCAGGAAACGCGCGTCGCCGTCGTCGAGAACGCCGCCGTGCAGGAGCTGCACATCGAGCGCGCCGCCGCGCGCGGCCGCGTCGGCAACATCTACACCGGGCGCGTCGCGCGCGTGCTGCCCGGCATGCAGTCGGCCTTCATCGACGTCGGCCTCGAGCGCGCGGCCTTCCTGCATGTCGCGGACCTGCAAGTCAACGGCACGGCGCGCGGCGCCGCCGGTGCTTCGGCGCGGGGCGACAACGGCGCGACCAATGGCGTGCCGCCGTTGCCGATCGAAAAGCTCGTGTTCGAGGGCCAGGCGTTGATGGTCCAGGTCCTGAAGGACCCGATCGGCAGCAAGGGCGCGCGGCTGTCGACGCAGATCAGCATCGCAGGGCGCCTGCTCGTCTTCCTGCCGCAGGACGACCACATCGGCGTGAGCCAGAAGATCGGCTCCCACGAACTGCGCGAGGAGCTGCGCGCCCGCGTGCAGGCACTCGCCGGCGACGAGGGGGGCGGCTTCATCCTGCGCACGAATGCCGAAGAGGCTTCGGACGCGGAACTCGCCGAAGACATCCGCTACCTGCGCAAGACCTGGGCGGCGGTGCGCGAGCGCGGCTTCAAGTCCCCACCCGGCACGCTGCTGCACCAGGATCTGAGCCTGGCCGAACGCGTGCTGCGCGACCTGGTGAACGACGCGACGCAGTCCGTGCGCGTCGATTCGCGCGAACAGTTCGAGCGGCTGCGCGCCTTCGGCACCGAATTCACGCCGACCTCGGTCGAAAAGCTCGAGCTCTACAGCGGCGAGCGGCCGATCTTCGACCTGCACAAGATCGACGAGGAGATCGCGCTCGCGCTCGCGCGCCGCGTCGAGCTGAAGTCGGGCGGCTACCTGATCATCGACCAGACCGAGGCGCTGACGACGGTGGACGTGAACACCGGCGGCTACGTCGGCGCGCGCAACTTCGACGACACGATCTTCAAGACGAATCTCGAGGCGGCGCAGGCCATCACGCGCCAGCTGCGCCTGCGCAACCTGGGCGGCATCATCATCATCGACTTCATCGACATGGTGCGCGAGGATCATCAGTCCGCGGTGCTCGCGGAGCTGCGCAAGCAGGTCGCGCGCGACCGCACGAAGACGACGGTGAGCGGCTTCACGCAGCTCGGCCTGGTCGAGATGACGCGCAAGCGCACGCGTGAATCGCTCGCCCACATGCTGTGCGAGCCGTGCCCGACCTGCCAGGGCAAGGGCCAGGTGAAGACCGCGCGCAGCGTGTGCTACGACATCCTGCGCGAGATCCTGCGCGAGGCGCGCCAGTTCAACCCCAAGGAATTCCGCGTCATCGCCTCGGCCGCCGTCGTCGAGATGCTGCTCGACGAGGAGGGCCAGCATCTGGCGGGCCTCTCCGAGTTCATCGGCAAACCGATCTCGCTGCAGGCCGATCCGGTGGGGTCACCGGAGCAGTACGACATCGTCTTGCTGTAGCCGCAGCTCCCCGCGGGTGCGGGCTCTGCGGGGGCCTCGGTTGCGGCTGCTACATTTCGCGCCATGATGGAACGCCGATCGCACACGCCATGACCGAGCGCACGGAACTCGCCGGCCGGCACATCGTGCTCGGGCTTTCGGGCGGTGTTGCCTGCTACAAGGCGGCGGAGTTGACGCGCCGGCTGGTCAAGGCGGGCGCGACGGTGCAGGTCGTAATGACGGCGGCGGCGGAGCAGTTCATCACGCCGGTGACGATGCAGGCGCTGTCGGACCGCGCGGTCTTCACCAGCCAGTGGGACGCGCGCGCACCGAACAACATGGCGCACATCAATCTGTCACGTGCGGCCGATGCGATCGTTGTCGCGCCGGCGAGCGCAGACTTCATCGCCAAGCTCGCGCGCGGCGCGGCCGACGATTTGCTGAGCCTGATGTGCCTGGCGCGGCCGATCGAACGCTGCCCGCTGCTGCTCGCGCCGGCCATGAACCGCGAGATGTGGGCGCACCCGGCCACGCAGCGCAATGCGGCGCAGGTGCGTGCCGACGGCGCGCTGCTGCTCGGCCCTGCAAGTGGCGACCAGGCCTGCGGCGAAGTCGGCGACGGGCGGATGCTCGAGGCCGAGGAGTTGCTCGACGAACTGATCGCCTTCTTCCAGCCGAAGCTGCTCGTCGGCCAACGTGTGCTGATCACTGCCGGCCCGACCTTCGAGCCGGTCGATCCGGTGCGCGGCATCACCAATCTGTCGAGCGGCAAGATGGGCTTTGCGATCGCGCGCGCAGCGGCCGAGGCCGGCGCTGCCGTGACGCTCGTTGCCGGCCCGGTGCACCTGCCGACGCCGCGCGGCGTGCGGCGCATCGACGTGACGACCGCGCAGCAGATGCATGACGCGGTGTTGCCGCTCGCGTCGCGCCACGGCGTCTTCATCGCGACCGCCGCCGTCGCCGACTGGCGGCCGGTCTCGGCGGCAGAGCGCAAGGTGAAGAAGCAGGCCGGCGAGCCCCCACCGGCACTTGCGGTGGTCGAAAACCCGGACATTCTTGCCGCCGTCGCGCGGCTTGCCGACGCGCCCTATTGCGTCGGCTTTGCCGCCGAGAGCCACGATCTGATCCAGAACGCGCGCGACAAGCGCGTGCGCAAGGGCGTGCCGCTGATCGTCGCGAATCTGGGCCCTGCGACGTTCGGGCGCGACGACAACGCGCTCACGCTCGTGGACGCGAACGGAGAGCGCGAACTGCCGCGTGCCGACAAGCTCAGCCTGGCGCGCGCGCTGGTGGCCGATCTTGCGGAGCGTCTCGCGGCGTCGCCCGCATGAGCGTCATCGATGTCAAGGTGCTCGACGAGCGCATGGCGGCCGAGCTGCCGGCCTATGCGACACCGGGCAGTGCAGGGCTCGACCTGCGCGCCTGCCTCGATGCCCCGCTCGTCCTCACGCCCGGGCAGACGCATCTGATTCCGACCGGCCTTGCGATCCACATCGCGGATGCGGGCCTGGCGGCGATGATCCTGCCGCGCTCGGGGCTCGGCCACAAGCACGGCATCGTGCTTGGCAACCTCGTGGGCCTGATCGACTCGGACTACCAGGGGCCGCTGATGGTGAGCTGCTGGAACCGCGGTGCGAGCGCTTTCACGATCCAGCCGATGGATCGCATCGCGCAGCTCGTCATCGTGCCGGTGGTTCAGGCGGGTTTTCGACGGGTCTCCGATTTCGACGCGTCGACGCGCGGCGGCGGCGGTTTCGGCTCGACCGGGTCAGCCTGATCGGTTCGGTCTCCTTCGCTCAGCCTGATCCGGCGGCGGTCAGTGCCGCGTCGCAGCGTTCGCGCCGCCGCCCTGCACCATGAAGGACAGCTCGCCGACGCTGCGGCGTTCGATCTCCTCGCTGCTCGCCGCGCGCACATCGCGCACCGTCAAGTCCAGGCGCAGCGCGATGCCGGCCAGCGGGTGGTTGCCGTCGAGCACCACGTGGTCGGGATAGAGCTCGGAGACGGTGTAGATCGTGTCGCCCGGCATGCCTTCGGTGGCGCAGCCCGCGGGCAATGACTCGAAGCGCATGCCGACCTCGATTTCCTGCGGGAACAGCGTGCGGCTTTCGAAGCAGACCAGAGCCGCGTCGTAGTCGCCGAAGGCGTGCTCCGGATCGAGCTGCAGGCGGGAATGAAAACCCGCCTCTTGATCGGCGATTGCTTCCTCGACCTTCGCGAGCAGGTCGTCGCCACCGTAGAAGAACTCGACCGGCTCTTCGAGTTCGTCGATCAGGTTGCCCAGGGTGTCTTCGAGCCGCCAGCTGAGCGTGACGACGCAGGGTGCGGTGATCTGCATGCGGCGATGATCGCACAGCGGCCATCGCGGCCAGTGCGTCGCGGCACAATCCCGGGATGGAAAACGACCATCCGATTGCGCTGCTCGGCGGGCTCACACCGGCGCAGTTCATGCGCCGCCACTGGCAGAAGAAGCCGTTGCTCGTGCGCGCGGCCGTTCCCGGCTTCGCGCCGCCGCTTTCGCGCACGGAATTGTTCGCGCTCGCAGCGGACGACGCGGTCGAATCGCGCTTGCTCGTGCGCGACGGTGCGCGCTGGCGCCTGCGTCACGGGCCGATGCCGCGCCGCGCGCTGCCGCCGCTGTCGCGCCCGGGCTGGACGCTGTTGCTGCAGGGGGTCGATCTGCATGTGCAGGCGGCGCGCGCGCTGCTCGACAGCTTTCGCTTCGTCCCCGAGGCGCGTCTGGATGACCTGATGATCTCCTACGCCAGCGACGGCGGCGGCGTCGGCCCGCATGTCGACTCCTACGATGTGTTCCTGCTGCAGGCGAGCGGCCGGCGCCGCTGGCAGATTGCGCGCCAGCGCGATACCAGCCTCGTCCCCGGCTTGCCGCTCAAGATCCTGCGCAACTTCGAGCCGGAGCAGGAATGGGTGCTCGAACCCGGCGACATGCTCTACCTGCCGCCGGGCTGGGGCCACGACGGCGTCGCGCTCGGTGGCGACTGCGTGACCTGCTCGATCGGCATGCGTGCGCCGGGCCGCGAGGAACTCGCGCGCAGCGTGCTGCAGCGCACGCTCGACGAGACCGAGGCGCCGGAGAGCGACGCGCTCTACCGCGACCCACTTCAGCCTGCCACCGACGCGCCCGGGCGCATTCCGCCCGCACTGCTGGCGTTTGCGAACGACGCCGTCGCGCGCCTTGTCGGGGATGCGTCGTCGCTGGCCTGCGCGCTCGGCGAAGTCCTGAGCGAACCCAAGCCGCGCGTGAGTTTCGACCCAAACGAGACCGCCGCGATGGGTGGTGGCATCGTGCTGGACCGGCGCAGCCGCATGCTCTACGACGACGCGCGCATCTACCTGAACGGCGAGTCCTACCTCGCCAGCGGGCGCGATGCGAAGCTGATGCGCAGCCTGGCCGACCGGCGAGCACTCGGCGCAACGGAGACGAAACGCCTGAGCCCGGAGGCACACCGCTTGATCGAGGAATGGGCGCGCGCCGGCTGGCTGCACGGTGCCGCCGACGAAGGAGGTTGACGATGGACGGCGCAAACCTGATCGAGGGACGCAAGGCGTTCGAGGACGCGCTGCGCGCGGCATTCGCCGAGGCGGCCGCGGCGGGCTGGCGCGAACTGATCCTGTGCGACCCGGATTTCGAGCACTGGCCGCTGGGCGAGCGCGCGGTGGTCGAGAGCCTGACGCAATGGATTGGCGGCAATCGACATCTGACGCTCATTGCGACGCATTTCGACGAAGTGGCGCGTCGCCATTCGCGCTGGGTGCGTTGGCGCCATCAGTGGGCCCATCTCGTAAGCTGCCGCGCGGTGGTCGAGATGTCGGCCGACGACGTGCCGGTGCTGTTGCTCGCCACCGGCGCGCTCACGGTTCAACTCGACGACCGGGTGCGCTTTCTCGGGCGCGTCTCGCGTGATCCCGCCGTCGCCCTGCTCGCACGGGAAAAAGTTGATGTTATTTTGCAACGTTCGACCGAGGCCCTGCCGGTCACGACGCTGGGTTTATAGGGATTATCCCTTGCCTCGGTATACTTGCGGGTTGGATGCGGCGCGCCAAATGTGCGAGAGCTGCGGTCCCTGAATGCTGGGCTCGATGCAGAAAAGAGTCCGACAACGGTCGCTAATCGTCTGCTTTTTTTGATTGAGGATGAATATGAACAAGTCGCACCTGTTGGCTTCCCTGGTTGTCGTCGTGGCCCTCGCGGCCTGCGGCAAGAAGGAAGAAGCTGCCCCGGCCCCCGCGCCGGCTCCTGCTCCTGTCGCCGCCGCCGCTTCGGCCGTTGACATGGCTGCTTCCGGCGCTGCCGACACGGCCGCCACCGCTGCTTCTGACGCTGCGGCCGATACGTCGGCTGCCGCGGCTTCCGGCGTCGACGCTGCGGCGGCCGCCGCTGCGGCCGCTGCCGGCAAGGCTGCCGACGCCGCTGCGTCGGAAATGAAGAAGTAAATCCGGCCCTTCAGGGGTTCACCGGATTGCGATCCGGTGGCCTTCTGGGACGTTGCAAGCCGCCTTCGGGCGGCTTGTCCGTTCTGGGTGCGCGTGTTTCGGTCTGATGTGCGGGCCGGCGCCGATCAGCCGAGCGCCAGCCAGGGCGTCCCGCCGAGCGCGGTGGCGACGACGACATCGCTCTCGGCCCCACCGCACGCCGCGGCGAGTGCGTCGGCGGCAAGTTCGGGCGTGTTGTTTTCGGCGCTCAGATGCGCCGCGACGACATGGCGCAGCCCGGCGTGTCGACATTCGGCCAGGATCTGCGCCGCGGTGTCGTTCGAGAGATGACCCAGCGCGCCGCCGATACGCGCCTTGAGCGAGGCCGGATAGCGGGAGCGCGCGAGCAGTTCGCGGTCGTGGTTGCATTCGAGCGCGATCGCGTCGCAGCCGGCGAGATGCGCCATCATGTGGGCGGTGCTGGAGCCGGCGTCGGTCAGGATGCCGAGACGGTGCGCGCCGTCGCTGCAGCTCAGTTGCAGCGGCTCCAGCGCGTCGTGCGGCACGGTGAAGGGACGCAGTTCGAGTGCGCCGACGCTGATCGCTTCGCCGTCGCGCGCGAAATGGAGCAGATCGTCGGGCCGCGCTGTTTCACCGAGCGCGCGCCAGGTGCCGCGGCTCATCCAGAGCGGGATGCGGCGTCGGCGCGAGAGCCCGAGCGCGGCGCCGATATGGTCGCCATGCTCGTGCGTGACGAAGATCGCGTCGATGTCTTCGCTTGCGAGGCCGGCGCGCGCGAGGCGGGCATCGAACTCACGCAGCGAGAACCCGCAATCGACGAGCACACGGCTTGCGGATGCGCCGCAGCGTGCCTCGACCACCCATGCGTTGCCCGCGCTGCCGCTGCCCAGGCTGCAAAAGCGCATCGCGCTACTTCAAATCGTTGAGCAGCATCGAGAGGATGCTTTGTCCGGCCTCGCCGATCGCCGGCAGGCCCTGGCCGTCGAGCACCGTGACGAGGCTTGTCTTGTCGTCGGACTTGACCGTGACGCGGTAGCGCACCGGCTTGGCGGCTTCGGCGTCCTTGCCGCTCGTGAACAGCTTGGTGAAGAAGTTCGGCTCTTCCTTGCCCGCCATCTTCGGGTCGACGTAGCGAACGAAGTAGATGCCCTGCGCGCGGTCCCTGTCCTCGACCGTGAAGCCGCTGCGGTCGAGCGCGACGCCGACGCGTCGCCAGGCGCGGTCGAAGCTGTCGTCGACCTGCAGTGTCGGCGTCGGTGCGTCGGCCACCATGCGCGCGCGCGGCGGCGTGGGCGGCACGCTGTTCACGAGGGCGGCGGCATTCGTCGGCGCCGAAGCGCTGGCCGCCTGCGGCAGCGGCTTGGCGGTGAGCTTGAGCAGCAGGCGGCCGAGCATCTCGGCCTCGATCTGCGGGTCCGCCGGCCGCGGCTGCCAGATGGTGTTGGTGTTGTCCAAGGTGTTGTAGACCTCCACCATGCCCCGCATCGTGATGAAGACGTCTGAGCCGGTCGGCGTGCGCTCGACGCGGGTGCGGAACTTGTCGCGCTCGCCGGTCGAATAGGCCGAATCGAACACCTTGCCGATCGTCCCGCGGATGATGTCCTGCGGGATCTTGGCGCGGTTCTCGGCCCAGTCGGTTTCCATCACGCCTGCCTCGGGGTTGTCGACGGTGAGCGCGAGCCCGCGCTCCTGCCAGAACGCGCGCAGCTGAGGCCACATCTGCTCGGGCGTGAGCGGCGACGACAGCCAGCGTTCGTTGCCCAGGCGCTCGATGCGCGTCTGGTCGACTTCGTTGACGGCCACGACCTTCGCCTTGGCGCCACCGCCGACCGCCGCCGCCGGCGCGGTGCTCTGCAGTGCATTGGCGCTGACGGCGGCGCCCTGCGGCGCGTAGCGCGGGTCGCGCGAGAGCTGGGTCAGGTCGGGCGGGATGTCGAGCGGCGCCGTCTTGTTGCCCTGGGTTCGGTAGTCGACGCTCTCGCCGTTCGTGAGCTGATCGAACGAGCTGCAACCCGCAAGGGCGAGCACGATCGACAGGCACAACGGCCGCACGGAAGAGGGAAGGGTCACGTTGGGGATCTCCGAAAGGGCAGGCGTCACGCGCCGAAGCGGTCAGGGCGCGCCGCGTCGGCCAGGCTCAGCGCAAGCAGCACTGGTGGCCTGCAGCCGTGAAATGGGAGTGGAATGGGCCACTAAAGGACGCCGGCTTCGCGCATCGCCTGCTCGACGCGCGCCTGGCCCGCCGCGCTGAGCGGCGTGATGGGCAGACGCATCGCGTTCGCGCCATGGCCCAGGCGCGACAAGGCCCACTTGGTGGGGGCCGGGCTCGGCTCGACGAACAGCACGCTGTGCAATGCGAGCAGGCGCATATGGATCTGCGTCGCCTCGCGCACCCGGCCTTCGAGCGCCGCAACGCACAACTCGCGCATCGCGCGCGGCGCGACATTGGCCGTCACGCTGATGTTGCCCTGGCCGCCGAGCAGCATCAGCGCGATCGCGGTGCCGTCGTCGCCCGAATAGACGGCAAACCCGGGTGGCGCATGCTTGATCAGGTAAGCCGCGCGCTCGATGTCACCGCTCGCCTCCTTGATGCCGACGATGTTCGGCAGCTGCGCCAGGCGCAACGCGGTGTCGGGCTGCATGTCGGCGACGGTGCGGCCGGGCACGTTGTAGAGCACCATCGGCAGTTCGCAGGCCTCGGCGATCGCCCGGAAGTGCTGGTAGATGCCTTCCTGCGAAGGCTTGTTGTAGTAGGGCACGACCGAGAGCGTGCAATCGGCGCCGACCTTGGCCGCGTAGCGCGAATGCTCGATCGCCTCGGCGGTCGAGTTCGCGCCGGTGCCGGCCATGACCGGCACGCGTCCGCGCGCGTGCTCGACGGCGACACGGATCACCTCCCAGTGCTCCTCGATGTTGAGGGTCGGGGACTCACCGGTGGTGCCGACGACACCGATGCAATCGGTGCCCTCGGCGACGTGCCAGTCGATCAACGCGCGCAACGCGTCATGATCGACACTGCCGTCCTCGCGCATCGGCGTCACGAGCGCGACGATGCTGCCAACTATGGGTTTCATTCGGGTTCCTCTGAATCGGGCGATTTTAGCCGCGCTGCCGCGCCCGGCCCGCCCCGACCCGCACTACAGCGGGTAGCGCGCCGGTGCGGCCTGCGAGCCGGCCTCGCGCACCACGGCGATGCGCTGCACGAAGCGTTGCGGCTCGGCAGCGATGAAACCGTCCTCGTAGGCGACGACGCGCAGGCCCGCGGCGGCGCGAAGCAGTTCGCCGGGCTCGAGCAGGAAGGCCGGGTTCGACGGTTTGCCGACGCTCGCGTTGCCGCGCGCAAAAGTCTCGTAGATCAGCACGCCGCCCTCGGCGATGCTGGCGACGAGGGTCGGCAGCAGCGGGCGCCAGAGGTAGTTCGTCACGATCACGGCGTCGAAACGCCGGTCGGCGAGCGGCCAGGGCGCGTTCTCGATGTCGGCCTCGATCACCTCGACCGCGCCTTCGGGCAGCGATCGCAAGGGCGCGAGCGCCGCCGCGTCTCGATCGATCGCCGTGACCTTCGCGCCACGCGCCGTGAACCAGCGCGTGTGGCGCCCCGATCCGCAGGCCACGTCCAGCACCCGCGCGCCCGACGGCACGAGCGCTGACCAGCGTTGCACCCAGGGCGAGGGCGCGAGCGTTGCGTGCGGCTGTGGCATGCGTGTCCTGGGGTCAGAAGCAATTCCAGACCTGCGTCGCCAGCGCGAACACCAGGTCCGGGCGCAGGTAGAGCATGAAGACGCCGACCAGCGCAGCGAGCACAGCCGTCCAGATGGCGGCGCGCACGAGGGGTCGACGCGTCGTCATGCCGTGGCCAGCGCCGGGCGCACGATCGGCGTCTCGCGCACCGGCAGGTTGATCAGCGCGGCGAGCACGCCGAGCGCGACGGCGATCCACCACACCACGTCGTAGCTGCCGGTGCTGTCGTAGAGCCTGCCGCCGAGCCACGCGCCGAGAAAGCTGCCGACCTGGTGGCTCAGGAAGACGAAGCCGCTCAGCATCGAGAGGTACTTGACGCCGAAGATCTGCGCCACGAGCGCATTCGTCGCCGGCACGGTGGAGAGCCAGAGCACGCCCATCACCGCCGCGAAGACGTACACGCTGGCAGGCGAAATCGGCACGAGCAGGAAGGTGACGATCGCCACCGCACGCAGGATGTAGATCGAGGACAGGATGAAGCGCTTGGGCATGCGCTCGCCGAGCGACCCCGCGAGGTAGGTGCCGAACACGTTGAAGAGGCCGATGAGCGCGAGCGCATAGGTCGCGACCTCGGGCCCGAAGCCCTTGTCCTTCAGGTAGCTCGGCAGGTGCACGCCGATGAAGACGACCTGGAAGCCGCAGACGAAGTAGCCCGCCGTCAGCAAACGAAAACTCGGGTAGGCAAAGGCCTCGCGCACGGCATGGCCGATGCTCTGCTGCGGCCCGGTCGGCGCCGGCTGCGCGCGCTCCTTCAGGCCGAAGGCGAGCGGCACGATCGCGAGTGCCGCGCAGCCGAGGACGATGAGCGCCGTCTGCCAGCCGAGCTGGCCGATCAGCGCGTTCTCGATCGGCAGCATCAGGAACTGGCCGAACGAGCCGGCTGCGGCCGTCACGCCCATCGCCCACGATCGCTTCTCGGGCGCGACGTTGCGGCCGACGACGCCGAACACGATCGCGTACGTCGTCCCCGCCTGCGCCATGCCGAGCATCACCCCGGCGCTGCCGGTGAAGCCGGCGACGGTCGACGACACCGCCATCAACGCCAGCCCGCCGCCGTAGAGCAGGCTGCCGACGATCAGCACGCGCCAGGCGCCGAAGCGGTCGGCGACCATGCCGGCGAACGGGCCGGCGATGCCCCACATCAGGTTCTGCACCGCGAGCGCGAAGGCGAAGTTCTCGCGCGTCCAGCCGCGGTCCATCGTCACCGGCTGCAGCCACAGCCCGAAGCCGTGGCGGATGCCCATCGAGAGCGTCACGATCGCGGCGCCGCACAGCAGCACCTGCGTCAGCGAGAGGCGCGGGGAATGATCTGTGGCCGGCGGCATCCGCGCACTCTAGCGGATGGCACGCGGCCGCGCCGGCGCAGGGTCAGCTTCGCTGTGGCGCGGCGCCGCGGCTGCCGCGGCCGTAGGCCGGCTCGTTGACGTCGCGGCAGGCGAGCATCGCCGCCAGGCTGCGGTCGGCCGGCGCCTCGAAGCCGCATTCGCCGTCGAAGTGCCTGGGGTTGCGGAAGGTGCCGAGCAGGATGTCCCAGATCGGCAGATCGCCGTAGTTGTAGGCGTGCACGCCCTTGCGGTGGTGCTCGCAATGCGCTTCCGGGCGCTGGATGAAGACGCCCAGCCATTGCGGCGTGTGCACGTTCCAGTGCTGGAACATGCCGTAGAAGGCGGCGACGTAGCCGGTCAGCGCGGCGGCGAGCGGGTCGAGCCCGAGCACGATCAGCGTCGCGAAGAGCTGGATCAGGACCTGCAGCACCATCTCGATCGGGTGGAACAGCACCGAGCCCGGCATGTCCACGCGCTGCGGGCTGTGGTGCAGTTGATGCGTCAGGCGCCACAGCAGCGGCACCTTGTGCACCGTGCGGTGGTAGGCGTACATCAGCCCCGACAGCACGACGTAGCCGACGACCGTGCCGCCGACGACGCCGAGCCGGCTGCCGTCGAGCCAGCGGTGCGCCGCCAGCCAGGCCGGGTCGAACAGCAGCGGCACGACGGTGCCGACGGTGCCGATCAGCAGCAGGAAGGCGACGCCGATCCAGCCCCAGCCCTTGCGGGCGGGGAAGGTCCGGGCCGGCCAGACCGTTTCGACGGCGAGGAAGATGAAGTAGGTCACGGGAACCAGCAAACCGACGATATCGAGTGCGCTCATGGAATCCTCTCCTTCGGCTCGAACCCGCGAAGCCCACATGGCGTCGCTGCCGGGTTCCTGCCTTACGCCGTAAGTCGATTCTAGCGAAGCAACCTTACGCTGTAAACTCGTGCCCATGAATGCACCCGCCAAGACGCGCCGCGCGGGCGCCGAGGCTGCCCCGGCGCTGAGCCGCGAAGGCATCGTCGATGCCGCACTCGCGCTGACCGACGAAGCCGGGCTCGATGCGCTGAGCACGCGCAAGATTGCGTCGCGCCTGGGCTGCGAGGCGATGAGCATCTACCACCACTTCCCGAGCAAGCGCCACCTGCTCGATGCGATGGTGGACCGCGCGCTGCTGTCGCTCGAAATGCCGCCCGAAGACATGGCCCCGATCGATCGGCTGCGGTTCACGCTGCACAGCTATCGCGACATGGCGCATCGGCATGCCGCGCTCTACCCACTGATCGCGGTGCACCGGCTCAACACGCCGACCGGCGTGCGCATGATCGAAGGCTTCATCGGCATGGTCGCCGATGTCGTGCCCGACGTCGAACTCGCGGCGCGCCACTTCCGCACCCTCGGCTACTACATCACCGGCGCCGCGCTGGACGAGACGGCGGGCTACGCGCGCGGCCCGTCGGCGGCCGAGCCGGTGGACGCGAGCTTCATTGCCGAGCATTGCCCACGCCTCGCCGCGAGCGCGCCGTACTTCCAGGCCGCGCACTGGCAGGTGACGTTCGAACTCGGCCTCGAGGCGCTGCTCGATCGCGTCCAGGCCGACGCCGCGACGCACGCCGCCGAGGGGTCGGGGCGCCGCGCACGGGCATGAAGTGCGACAGGCGGTGACCGGGGGCGACCTGGGTCGCTCCTAGAATCGTCCGCATGGCGACCAGGCAAGGCAAGTACGAAGAAGCATCGATCCGCGTTCTGAAGGGTCTCGAACCCGTGCGGCAACGGCCGGGCATGTACACCCGGACCGAGAGCCCGCTGCACTGCATCCAGGAGGTGATCGACAACGCTGCCGACGAGGCGCTCGCCGGCTTCGGCAAGCGCCTCGCGCTCACGCTGCACGCCGACGGCTCGGTCAGCGTCGAGGACGACGGCCGTGGCATCCCGTTCGGCCTGCACCCCGAGGAGCAGGTGCCGGTGATTGAGATCGTCTACACCCAGCTCCACGCCGGCGGCAAGTTCGACAAGGGCGCGGGCGGCGCGTACAGCTTCTCGGGCGGGCTGCACGGCGTCGGCGTGAGCGTGACGAATGCGCTCGCGAAGCGACTGGAGGTGACGGTCTATCGCGAAGGTCAGGTCGCGACACTCGCCTTCGCGCACGGCGAGGTTGCCGAGCCGCTCGTGCTGCGCAAGGCCGCCACGGGCGACCGCAAGCAGGGCACGACGGTGCGTGTCTGGCCGGAGCCGAAGTACTTCGACAGCGTCGAACTGCCGCGCAACGACCTGACGCACCTGCTGCGCAGCAAGGCGGTGCTGATGCCCGGCGTCGTCGTCACGCTGACCGTCGAGAAGGGCGCCGGCAAGGACGCAGAGACCGCCATCTGGCAGTACAAGGGCGGCCTGAGCGACTACCTGACGCAGACGCTGCAGGCCGATCCGCTGATCCCGCTGTTCGAAGGCGAGCAGTACGCGACCGGCGGCGAGGCGGAGAACGTCGCCGAGGGCGAGGGCGCGGCCTGGGTCGCGGCCTTCACCGAGGACGGCCCGACGGTGCGTGAGAGCTACGTCAACCTGATCCCGACCGTTGCCGGCGGCACGCACGAATCGGGGCTGAAGGACGGCCTGTTCGGTGCGATCAAGAACTTCATCGACCTGCACGGCCTGCTCCCCAAAGGCGTCAAGCTGATGCCCGACGATGTGTTCTCGCGCGCCTCGTTCGTGCTCTCGGCCAAGGTGCTCGACCCGCAGTTCCAGGGCCAGATCAAGGAGCGGCTGAACAGCCGCGACGCGCTGCGCCTCGTCAGCAACTACGTCAAGCCGCCGCTCGAGCTGTGGCTGAACCAGCACGTGGAGCACGGCAAGCGGCTCGCGGATCTCGTGATCCGACAGGCGCAGACGCGCCAGCGCGCATCGCAGAAGGTCGAGAAGAAGAAGGGCTCGGGCGTCGCCGTGCTGCCCGGCAAGCTGACCGATTGCGAGAGCCGTGACCTGAACCTGAACGAACTCTTCCTCGTCGAAGGCGACTCGGCCGGCGGCAGCGCGAAGATGGGGCGCGACAAGGAGACGCAGGCGATCCTGCCGCTGCGCGGCAAGGTCCTGAACGCGTGGGAGGTCGAGCGCGACCGCATCTTCGCCAACAACGAGATCCACGACATCGCGGTCGCGATCGGCGTCGATCCGCACGGGCCGGGCGATACGCCCGATTTCAGCGGCCTGCGCTACGGCAAGGTCTGCATCCTGAGCGATGCGGACGTCGACGGCTCGCACATCCAGGTGCTGCTGCTGACGCTGTTCTTCCGCCATTTCCCGCAGTTGATCGCGCGCGGCCACGTGTACGTCGCCAAGCCGCCGCTCTTTCGCGTCGATGCGCCGGCGCGCGGCCGGAAGCCCGCGGCCAAGCTCTACGCGCTCGACGACGGCGAGCTGACCGCGATCCTCGACAAGCTGCGCAAGGAAGGCTGCCGCGAAGGGGCATGGAGCATCAGCCGCTTCAAGGGCCTGGGTGAGATGAGCGCCGAGCAGTTGTGGGAGACGACGCTGAATCCCGAGACGCGCCGCCTGCTGCCGGTCGCCTACGGCCAGCTCGACTTCGGCCAGACGACCGCGTCACTGACCAAGCTGATGGGCAAGGGCGAAGCCGCCGCGCGGCGCGAGCTGATGGAGTTGCACGGCGATGCAATCGAGGTGGATGTGTGAGCCCGGTGCGCGTCAGTTTCCCGTCGTGACTCCGGCTCAACAGCTTCGCCTGCGCCCGACCATGCTGTCGGACCTCGACTTCGTGCTCAGTGTCGAGCGCGACGCCGGCAACCTGCCGTTCATCACGCCGTGGGAGCGCACGCAGCACGAGGGCGCGGTGCGCTTCCCGGACTTTCGCCACTTCATCGTCGAAGCCGGCGAGGGCACGCAGGCGGCCGGCTTCGTCATCCTGCAAGGCTGCCGCAGCCCGCACCGCGCGGTGGAGTTGAAGCGCATCGTGCTGCAGGCCAAGGGGCAGGGGCTCGGCCGCGCCTGCGTGAGGTTGCTCAAGCAGATGGCGTTTCGCGATCTTCACGCGCACCGCTTCTGGCTCGACGTGAAATCGGAAAACCTGCGCGCGCAGCAGCTGTACCTGAGCGAGGGCTTCGTCGTCGAAGGCACGCTGCGCGAGGCGGTGCGGCTCGCCGACGGCTATGACTCGCTGGTCGTGATGTCGATGCTCGAGGGCGAGTACGCGGCGCGCTTGTCCGCTGCCCTGGAAGCCGGCTGAAGGCGAATCGCGACGCGCCGTCCGGCCGAGCCGCTCGAGCTTCGCGTTGTCGAGGTGCGCTGCGACTGGATATACAATAACATTATGTTTATCCAACCGATGAAGTGAGGGAACAATGCAGGTCTCCAAGTGGGGCAACAGCCTTGCGATCCGCCTTCCGGCCGCCGTGGTGGAGGTGCTGGACTTGAAGGAAGGCGACGACATCGACATTCGCGTGGAAGGGGCGCGCGCGCTTGCAGTTCGGCGCGGCGACGTGCGCGACGCCGAGGTGCTGGCGCGGCTGCGTGCGTTTCGGGGGCGCCTGCCGGCGGACTTCAGGTTCGACCGTCTGGAAGCCAGCGAGCGCGGGCGGTGAGCCCGGTCGCGGCAGCCGGGCGGCCACCCTTCGTAGACACCAACGTCCTGCTCTACCTGATCTCTGCCGACGACGCCAAGGCCGGCCGCGCGGAAGCGCTGCTTGCAGGCCGCATCGTCATCAGCGTGCAGGTGCTCAACGAATTTGCCCAGGTCGCGCGGCGCAAGCACAGCCTGGACTGGGCCGAGCTGGCGCTCTCGCTGGCGGGCGTGCGCCACTTCGCCGAGGTCCGTCCGCTGACGATCGAGACCCACGAGCGCGGTTTGGCATTGGCGCAGCGCTACCAGCTTGGTCTGTACGATGCAATGATCGTCGCCGCTGCCATCGAGGCCGGATGCGATAGCTTGCTTTCCGAGGACTTCCAGCACGGCCAGATCATCGACGGCATGACGATTCGCAATCCGTTTGCCTGATCCACCCCATCCTCCCCATCTGCCCCTGCGCCCATTCAGCTTGCGCGCGCCGCAAACTGAACCTTCTTCTCGATGAACCAGACTCCCCTCGAATTCGAAAGCGGCCCGCCCGCCGACCCCGCCGACGCCATCACGCTCGCCCACTACGCCGAGCGCGCCTATCTCGAGTACGCGCTGTCGGTCGTCAAGGGGCGCGCCCTGCCCGACGTCTGCGATGGGCAAAAGCCGGTGCAGCGCCGCATCCTGTTTGCGATGGAGCGCATGGGCCTCGCGTTCACCACCGCGAGCGGGCCGCGGGCGGTGAAGAGCGCGCGCGTCGTCGGCGACGTGCTCGGGCGCTTCCATCCGCATGGCGACCAGGCCGCCTACGACGCGATGGTGCGCATGGCGCAGGATTTCAGCCAGCGCTATCCGCTCGTCGATGGCCAGGGCAACTTCGGCTCGCGCGACGGCGACGGCGCGGCGGCGATGCGCTACACCGAGGCGCGCCTCGCGCCGATCGCGCGATTGCTGCTCGACGAGATCGACGAAGGCACGGTCGACTTCATCCCGAACTACGACGGCTCGACCGAAGAGCCGCGCCTGCTGCCGGCGCGGCTGCCGTTCGTGCTGCTCAACGGCGCGAGCGGCATCGCGGTCGGCCTCGCGACCGAGGTGCCGAGCCACAACCTGCGCGAGGTCGCCGCCGCGGCCGTCGCGCTGCTGAAGGACGACAAGCTCTCCGACGATGCGCTGTTCGCGCTGCTGCCGGCGCCCGACTACCCCGGCGGCGGCCAGATCATCAGCAGCGCCGACGACATCCGCACCGCCTACACGAGCGGTCGCGGATCGCTGAAGGTTCGCGCGCGCTGGAAGATCGAGGAACTCGCGCGTGGCCAGTGGCAACTCGTCGTCACCGAACTGCCGCCGGGTGCGAGCAGCCAGCGCGTGCTCGAAGAGATCGAGGACATCACGAACCCGAAGGTGCGCGCGGGCAAGAAGGCGCTCTCGGCCGAGCAGTTGCAGCTGAAGGCGAGCGTGCTCGCGGTGCTCGACGCGGTGCGCGACGAGTCGGGGCGCGAGGCCGCAGTGCGTCTCGTCTTCGAACCGAAGACGCGCACGGTCGAGGTGCAGGAACTGGTGGCGACACTGCTCGCGCACACCAGCCTCGAGAGTTCGTCGAGCATCAACCTGACGATGATCGGCGCCGACGGCCGGCCGACGCAAAAGAGCCTGCGCCAGATGCTCGCCGAATGGCTGGGCTTTCGCCAGCAGACGGTCGAACGTCGCACGCGGCATCGGCTCGCGAAGGTGCTGGACCGCATCCACATCCTCGAAGGGCGGCAACTGGTGCTGCTCAACATCGACGAGGTGATCCGCATCATCCGCCAGGCCGACGAGCCGAAGCCCGCGCTGATCGAGGCCTTCAAGCTCAGCGAGCGCCAGGCCGAGGACATCCTCGAGATCCGGCTGCGCCAGCTGGCGCGGCTCGAAGCGATCAAGATCGAGCAGGAACTGAGTGGCCTGCGCACCGACCAGGGCAAGCTCGAGGACATCCTCGCCAGCCCCTCGGCGCTGAAGCGCACGCTGGTGCGTGAGATCGAAGCCGACGCCAGGCAGCACGGCGATGAGCGCCGCACCCTCGTGCAGGCGGAGAAGCGTGCGGTCGCCGAGATCCGGCTCGTCGATGAACCGGTGACGGTCGTCGTCAGCGCCAAGGGTTGGGTGCGCGCGTTGAAGGGCCACGAACTCGACCCGGCCAGCTTCGCCTTCAAGGCAGGCGACGCGCTCTACGGCCACTTCGCCTGCCGCAGCGTCGATACGCTCGCGGTGTTCGGCAGCAACGGGCGCGTGTACTCCGTCGCAGTCGGCGCGCTGCCCGGCGGGCGCGGCGACGGGCAGCCGATCACGAGCCTGATCGACCTGGAGGCAGGCACGCAGCCACTGCACTACGTTGCCGCCGGTGCCGACCAGATGCTCGTGCTGGCCGGCAGCGGCGGCTTCGGCCTGCTCGCGAAGATGGGCGATCTGCTGTCGCGCCAGCGCGGTGGCAAGACCTTCCTCGCGCTCGAGCCGGGTGAGACGACGCTCGCGCCGAGTGCGGTGCCGACCGGCGATCTGCTCGGTCAGCAACTCGCCTGCCTGTCGAACGGCGGGCGCCTGCTCGTCTTCGCGCTCGACGAACTCAAGCACCAGCCCAAGGGCGGGCGCGGACTGACCTTGATGGACCTGGACGCGAAGGACGCGCTCGCGAGCGTCGCCGCGTTCACGCAGGCGTTGCGCGTGCTCGGGTCGGGCCGGGGCGGCAAGCCGAAAGAGGACGTGCTCAAGGGCGACAGGCTCGCCGATCACGTCGGCCGGCGTGCGCGCAAGGGCAAGCTCGTTGCCGGCATGAAGGCGCAGCGCGTGCTGGCGGCCTGACGGCAGGCGCGGAGCAGAGCAGCACATGGGTCGAAACAAGAAGGGCGGCCGGGCGCCGAAGCCTGCGTCGACATCCGCACCGACGCCGAGCGGCAAGGCGACCGCGCCGGCGGCCGCGCCGGGCGCGGTTGCGGCGGGTTCGCACGATCAGCCAACGAGCGGCGTGAAGGATGAAGTCGGACGCGGGCGGCGTCGCGGTTTCGTGTGGGCGCTGGTGGCGGTCGTGGCGTTGGCGGCAATCGTCGGCGGCGGATGGTGGTGGCAGACGCGAGGCGCGGCGCCCTCACATGCCGACGCTGCCAATGCAGCGCCCGCCGCACCCGCCGGAATCGCCGCAAGCGACGTTCACCCGTCCGCGGCCGCGAGTGCGCCGGCATCGAGTGCGGGCCTTGCCACCTACGTCGACAACCAACAATGCATCGGCTGCCACCAGGACGCGGCGCAGCAGTGGAAGCAGTCGCACCACTTCATGGCGATGGCGCCGCCGACGCCCGAGACGGTGCGCGGCGACTTCGACAAGACGAGCTTCAGGCATCAGGGCGTGACCTCACGCTTCTTCCGCCGCGACGGCAAGTACTTCGTCAACACCGACGGGCCGGACGGGAAGATGGCCGACTTCGAGGTGAAGTACACCTTCGGCGTCGATCCGCTGCAGCAGTACCTGATCGAGACCCCCGGCGGCCGCCTGCAACCGCTGACGATCGCCTGGGACACGCGCAAGAGGCGCTGGTTTCACCTCTACCCGCACGAGAAGGCGCCGCCCGGCGACGTGATGCACTGGACCGGCCGCTACCAGACCGGCAACACGATGTGCATCGCCTGCCACACCACCGGCTACGAGAAGCGCTACGACGCGGCGACCGACAGCTTCGATACGCGATGGAAGGAGCCGAACGTGAGTTGCCAGGCGTGTCACGGCCCGGGTTCGGCGCACCTCGCGTGGGCGCGGCACGCTGGCAAGGACGGCAAGATTGGTGATGCGGGGTACGCAACCGGGGCCCCTGCCGTCGCCCCGTCGAGCGTGCCGGCCGCCGGCGGCAGAAGCGTTGCAAGCGGAGCAAGTGGCACCGGTTCCGCCGGTCCCGCCCGTGCCGCAAGTGTCAAAAGCGGCCCGCGCTTCGGCCTGACGATGGACTTCGCGGCGCGCGACCACAAGGCGCAGGTCGAGGTCTGCGCCGCCTGCCATTCGCGCCGCAGCGAGCTCACCGGCCGCGCGACGGCGGGCGAGCCGCTGCTCGACAACTTCATGCCGGCGCGGCTCGACCGCGGCCTCTACCACGCCGACGGCCAGCAGCACGACGAGGTCTACGTGTATGGGTCGTTTCGCCAGAGCAAGATGTACGCGCAGGGTGTGCGCTGCACCGATTGCCACAACGCGCACACGCTCAAGCTGAAGGCCGAAGGCAACGGCGTGTGCCTGCAATGCCACGCCGAGGCGCCGAACCCGCGCTTTCCGAACGCGGCCGGCCACTACGACACGCCCGCGCACCATCATCACAAGGAGGGCAGCGCCGGTGCGCAGTGCGTCGCCTGCCACATGCCGAGCACGACCTACATGCAGGTGCATGCGCGGCCCGACCACAGCCTGCGCATTCCGCGTCCGGACCTCGACGCCGCCACCGGCGCGCCCGACGCCTGCACCACCTGCCATGCGGGCAAGCCGCCGGCCTGGGCGGCGAAGGCGATCGATGGCTGGTTCGGCGGCCAGCGCGGCCCGCACTACGGCACGACGTTCGCCGCCGCGCGCAGCGGCGCGCCGGGGGCGAACGCGGCGCTCGCCGCGCTGGCAGGGGACGCCGGCAAACCCGCGATCGTGCGCGCCACCGCGCTCGCCGCACTGCGTGCCACGCCGCAGGGCCACGAAGATGTTCGACTTGCGGCCACGCGCGACACCGACGCCGAGGTGCGCGCCGCCGCCGCCGACAGCCTCGAAGCCGCCGAGCCCACGCTGCGCGTGCGCGCGCTGGCGCCGTTGTTGAGCGACCCGGTGCGCGGCGTGCGCACGAGCGCCGCGCGCAGCCTGGTCGGCGTCGATCGCGCACTCTTCGATGCGGCGCAGCTTCGCGCCTTCGATGCCGCGCTCGCCGAGTACATCGCCGCGCAGAACACCGCGCTCGACATGCCGGGCGCACGCCTGAACCTGGCCGTCGTCTACCAACTGACGGGCGAGCCGGTGCTGGCCGAGGCGAACTATCTGGCGGCGCTGAAGATCGACCCCGACTTCACGCCCGCGCGCGCCAATCTCGCGCAGTTCTACAGCCTGCGGGGCGAGCCCGAAGCCGCCGAGCGCGTGCTGGCCGAGGGCGTCGCGCGCCTGCCCGAGCAGGGCGAACTGCAGTATTCGCTCGGCCTTGTGCTGGCGGAGCTTGGCAAGATGCCGGAAGCGGCGGCGGCGCTGGCGCGTGCGGCGAAACTGATGCCGGACCGGCCGCGCGTGCGCTACAACCTGGCGCTCGCGCTGCAGCAGAGCGGCAAGCCGCGCGAAGCGGAACGCGCGTTCATCGAGGCGCAGCGCCTGAGCCCGCGGGACCCTGCGACACCCTATGCGCTGGCCGTGCTGTACGCGCAGCAGCAGCGCTGGGCCGATGCGCTCGCCGCGGTGCGTCAGGCGCGCCAGCTGTCGCCGGATGATCCGCAACTGCGCCAGTTCGAGCAGCAGTTGCAGACGCGCATCCGGCCCGGCGGGTGAGGCGCGGGCGAGCGAGGCAAGCAAGCGACGCAAGTCGAAGACGCAAGCAGAAGACGCAACCAGACGACGCAAGCAGACTACGTAACCAGGAGGCTCACGCGATCCAGGAGCACACCCTGCGCGCACACGCTGCGCGATACGATGCCGAATCATCCCGGCAGGGCGCCGGGATAACAAGCGCAAAGGGCAGCTTCATGGCAAGCGCAGGATCGGGAAACACACAGACCGCACTCGTCACCGGCGCGTCGTCGGGCATCGGCGAGGCGCTCGCACGCCGCCTTGCGCGCGATGGCGTGAACCTGGTGCTGGTCGCGCGCCGCGCCGACAAGCTCGAGGCGCTCGCCGCGGCGCTCGCGGATGAATTTGGCGTGAAGGCGGTCGCGCTCGCGGCCGACCTCGCCGACCCCGCGGCTGCCGAGAAGCTCGCGGCGGCGCTGCGCCGGCGGCGGCTCGCGATCGACATCCTCGTCAACTGCGCGGGCGTGCTCGAGCAGGGCGGCTTCGTGGGCATGGCAAGGCAGCGTGTGCAGCCGATGATCGATCTGAACGTCGGCGGCCTGACGGCGATGCTGTCGGCCTTCGTCCCGGCGATGGTCGGGCGCGGGCAGGGGCGCATCCTGAACGTGGCGTCGATCGCCGCCTTCCAGCCGGTGCCGTCGCTTGCGGTGTATGCAGCGACCAAGGCCTACGTGCTGTCGCTCACCGAATCGCTCGCCGAGGAGTTGCGCGGGACGGGCGTGACGGCCACTGCACTGTGCCCCGGCATCACCGCGACGCACATGCTCACTGCCGCGGTCGAAACGAATGCGCAACTCGCGAAGCTTCCCGGCTTCCTGATCGGTGATGTCGAGGCGGTGGCCGCCGAAGGCTATCGCGCCTGCATGCAGGGGGCCGTGATCTGTGTGCCCGGCAAGCTCAACGCCGCCGCGACGATCGCCGGCCGCGCAGCGCCGAAGTGGCTCGTGCGGCGTGTGGCAGGTGCGATCGGCCGCGCCGGAATTTGATGTCGACCCCCAAGGTCGCCGCTCCGCGGCGCCCGCCCCCCCGAGGGGGAGCAACGAAGCTTGGGGCGGCCCGGCGCTTCGTTGGTCGACCCCCAAGGTCGCCGCGCTGCGGCGCCCGCCCCCCGAGGGGGAGCAATGAAGCTTGGGGCGGCCCGACGCTTCGTTGGTTTGCGCGCTCAGGTCTTGAGCTTGATCAGCAGATTCAGGATCCTGGTCGCGCGGCCCGCATAGGGCGGCAGGAACATCATCTGGATCGCCGAGAACGGCCCCTGGTAGAACACCGGGCGCAACTTGGAGAAGGTGTTGAAGCCTTCCTGCGCATGGTAGTGGCCCATGCCGCTGGCGCCGACGCCGCCGAACGGCAGGTCATGCTGGCCGACGTGCAGCAGCGCCTCGTTGACCGAGACCCCACCCGACATCACGCGCGAGATGTAGAAGTCCTGCAGCGCGCGGTCGTTCGTGAAGGGGTAGATCGCGAGCGGCCGGTCGTGCGCGTTGATGTAGTCGGCCACCTGCTGCTGGTCGCGGTAGGTGCGCACCGGCAGGATCGGGCCGAAGATCTCGCGCTGCATCAACAGCATGTCCTCGGTCGGGTCGAGCACGAGATGCGGCGCGAACTTCCGGCGCGCCGCATCGGGCGTCTGTCCTTCGGCCAGGTTCACGAGCGTCGCGCCCTTTGCGCGCGCGTCGTCGAGCGCGCCCTGCAGGCGGGCGAAGGAGCGCTCGTCGATGATCGACGTGTAGTCGGGGCCGTTCAGATCCGGGTAGCGTTCGGCGACGAGCCGCTTGCAATGCTCGACGAATTCCGGCACCGCGCCCTCGGGCAGGAACACGTAGTCGATGTTGGTGCAGATCTGCCCGGCGTTGAGCATCTTGACCCAGATGATGCGTTCGGCCGCGGTCTTGATCGGAAAGTCCGGGCCGACGATCGCGGGCGACTTGCCGCCGAGCTCGAGCGTAACCGGCGTCAGGTTGCGCGCGGCGTTCGCCATCACCGCACGGCCCGTCGCGCCCGAGCCGGTGAAGAGGATGTGATCGAAGGGCAGCGAGGAGAACGCCGGTCCGCGGCCGCCGCCGTCCTCGAAGAACTTCAGCTTGTCCTCGGGGAAGTAGTTCGGGCTCAGGCGCGCGAGCAGTGCCGCAAGATGGCTCGAGTTCTCCGACATCTTCACCATCGCCCGGTTGCCGGCGGCGAGGATCGCGGCGAGCGGCGCGAAGCTCAGGTTGAGCGGGAAGTTCCACGGCACGATGACGCCGACGACGCCGAGCGGCTGCGGGATGACGCGGTTTCGCGCGCCGGGATAGGTCATGAAGTCGATGCGGCGCTTTTGCGGCTTCATCCAGCGCTTCAAGTTCTTCGCCGCGTCCTGGATCGTCTCGAGCACGACGTAGTACTCGGTGAAGAGCGTCTCGAACGCGGAGCGATTGCCGTAGTCCTGGTTGATCGCTTCGATCAGCGCGTCGCGGTTTTCCTTGAGCAGTCGCACGAGCGACTGCAGGTCGATGCTGCGCTCGGCGTATGTCGGCTCGGGCCGCGCCAGGTAGGCGGCACGTTGCGCGTCGAAGCAGCGCTTGAACTCGGCCGGCATCATGACTTCGTCGAGGTTGAATACGGGTGCGTTCATGGCGTTCCCCCTGGTTCGGTTGATCCACCCATTGTGACGACTCGTTCTAGAGCGCGCACCTTCCCGCACCCGTGGCGGATTCATCCGCTTCCAGCCGGTCGCCGCGCCATCCCCTGAAACCGGGGGTGCGCGCAGCGTGGGAATTGCGCTGCGCTTAGACTTCGCGGGCGCCGCAAGGCGCGCGCGCGGCCGTTCGCTGTGGACGGCGAGCCCGCATGGCACGGCCCAGGAGACTTCGTTGCAACCCACGAACATTGCCGATCCCGCCTATTTCCACAAGGTCGTCGATTGCCAATGGGCCTGCCCGGCCCACACCCCGGTCCCCGAGTACATCCGCCTGATCGCCGCCGGCCGCTACGCCGACGCCTACATGGTGAACTGGGTCTCGAACGTGTTTCCCGGCATCCTCGGGCGCACCTGCGACCGGCCGTGCGAGCCGGCGTGCCGGCGTTCGCGGGTGGAGGAGGGTGGTGGTCCCGACGATGGGCCGCCCCGAGTCGGGAGCGCCCCCGCGGGGGGCCAGGGTGAAGCCCTCGGGGGCAAGGGTCTGCCGGAGCCGGTCGCGATCTGCCGCCTCAAGCGCGTCGCGGCCGACCACAAGGGCGATGTGGTCGCGCGCATGCCGGCGGTGTCATCGCGCAAGGGCAAGCGCGTTGCCTGCATCGGCGCCGGGCCGGCGTCGCTTGCCGTCGCGCGCGATCTGGCACCGCTCGGCTACGCGGTGACGGTGTTCGATGCGGAGGCGAAGGCGGGCGGCTTCATGCGCAGCCAGATCCCGCGCTTTCGCCTGCCCGAATCCGTGATCGACGAGGAGACGGGCTACATCCTCGACATGGGTGTCGAGTTCCGCGGCGGCGAGCGCATCGATTCGATGAAGGCGTTTCTCGCGGACGGCAAGTGGGACGCGGTCTTCGTCGGCTGTGGCGCACCGCGCGGGCGCGACCTGCCGCTGCCCGGCCGCGAGGAGGCGGGTGCGAACATCCACATCGGCATCGACTGGCTGGCGTCGGTCTCGTTCGGCCACATCGAGGCGATCGGCGCGCGCGTCATCGTGCTCGGCGGCGGCAACACCGCGATGGACTGCTGCCGCTCGGCGCGCCGCCTCGGCGCGCGCGACGTGAAGGTCATCGTGCGCAGCGGCTTCGACGAGATGAAGGCCTCGCCGTGGGAGAAGGAGGATGCGCAGCACGAGGGCATCCCGATCATCAACTTCCACGTGCCCAAGGCCTTCGTGCACGAGGGCGGCCGGCTCGTCGGCATGAGCTTCGAGATCGTGCAGGCACGCTACGACGACGCCGGCCGGCGCTCGCTCGTCCCGACCGGCGAGCCCGACGCTTTCTTCGAATGCGACGACGTGCTGGTGGCCGTCGGCCAGGAGAACGCCTTCCCCTGGATCGAGCGCGACAGCGGCATCGACTTCGACCGCCACGGCCTGCCGGTGCTCGATCCGGCCACGCTGCAGTCCACGCGCCCGGACGTGTTCTTCGGCGGCGACGCCGCGTTCGGGCCGAAGAACATCATCACGGCGGTGGCGCACGGGCACGAGGCGGCGGTGTCGATCGACCGCTTCCTCCACGGCGAGGACGTGCGCACGCGCCCGGCGCCGCACGTGAACCTGATGTCGCAGAAGATGGGCATCCACGAGTGGAGCTACGACAACGCCATCTCGAACGACCTGCGCTTCAAGGTGCCGTGGGCGGCGGCCGAGACGGCGCTCGCGAGCATCAAGATCGAGGTCGAACTCGGCTTCGACGCCGCGACCGCGTTCAAGGAGGCGGAGCGCTGCCTGAACTGCGACGTGCAGACGGTGTTCTCCGCGCCCGCCTGCATCGAGTGCGATGCCTGCGTCGACATCTGCCCGATGGACTGCATCACCTTCACCGCCGATGGCGAGGAGGCCGAGCTCCGCACGCGCCTGAGCGCACCGGCCCTGAACCTGACGCAGGACCTGTACGTCTCTAAGCCGGTGAAGACCGGCCGCGTGATGGTCAAGGACGAGGACGTCTGCCTGCACTGCGGCCTGTGCGCCGAGCGCTGCCCGACGGGCGCCTGGGACATGCAGAAGTTCCTGTTTCAGAGCACCTACGCCGGGGCCGCCTGCCGCGACGCGAAGGCAGCAAGCAAGAAAAAGGCCGTTCGAGCAACGGCATGAGGCAGCGAGTGACGCGAGGTCAAGCAAAGGCCGGTATGAACCGCATCGAGGCAGTCAACGATTTCGTCATCAAGTTCGCCAACGTCAACGGCTCGGGTTCGGCGTCGGCCAACGAGCTGTTCGCGAAGGCGATCCTGCGCATGGGGGTGCCGGTCAGCCCGCGCAACATCTTTCCGAGCAACATCCAGGGCCTGCCGACCTGGTACGAGGTGCGTGTCAGCGAGAAGGGCTACCTCGGCCGGCGTGGCGGCCTCGACATGACGGTCGCGATGAACCCGCAGACCTGGGCGCAGGACCTGGCCGAGATCGAGCCCGGCGGCTACCTGTTCTACGACAGCACGCGCCCGCTGCCGCCGAGCGCGTTTCGCGAGGACGTGAACGTGATCGGCATGCCGCTCACCGCGATCTGCAATGCGACCTACGAGGATTCGCGCCAGCGTCAGCTGTTCAAGAACATCATGTACGTCGGTGCGCTGTCGGTGCTGCTCGAGATCGATCCGCAGGAGATCGAAGCGCTGTTCACCGAGCAGTTTCGCGGCAAGGAGCGGCTGCTCGACTCGAACGTGCGCGCGCTCACCGCGGGGCGCGAGTTCGCGCGCGACCACCTGGCGCCGATCGGCCTCAAGGTGCGCCACGCCGAGCGCGTCGGCGATGCGATCTTCGTCGACGGCAATTCGGCGGCGGCGCTCGGCTGCGTGTACGGCGGCGCGACGGTCGCCGCCTGGTACCCGATCACGCCCTCGACCTCGGTGATCGAAGGCTTTCAGAAATACTGCGCCCGGTACCGGGTCGACAAGGACACCGGCCGCAACAACTTCGCGATCGTGCAGGCGGAAGACGAGATCGCCTCGATCGGCATGGTCGTCGGCGCCGGCTGGAAC
>JAMLIM010000003.1 GCA_023954175.1 Rhizobacter sp. | reverse complement strand
GGCCTGCTGGTAGGGAATGCGCGTGCCCTGCTTGATCGACGCCTTCTGCTGGTCGGCCGTGATCAGGCGCGGGCTGGAAACGACCTTGCCCTTGCCGTCGGCTTCCATCGCCGAGATCTCGAGGTTCAGGAAGCGGGCCGCGCTGGTCGAGAAGAGCGACAGCGCGAAGGTGGCCGGGTTGAAGCCGCCCTGTGCGGTGGCAGGCAGGTTCACGAACTGGGTGTCGTTCCACAGCGGTCCCGGAATCTGCCCCGTCTGCCCGCCGACCGCGGCCAGGTTGCCGCCGACCGTGGCGCGGGCGTCACCGCCGACGCTGACCCCCGGCGCATAGCCGTTCTTCAGGCTGAGGTCGGCAAAGCCGAGCTTGACACCGAGCGAGCGGCCGAAGGTGTCGTCGGCGATCACGATGCGGGCTTCGATCTGCACCTGGCGCACCGGGATGTCGATGCGGGCGATGACCTGCGCCACTTCCTCGATCTTGGACGGAATGTCGGTGACGAACACCTGATTGGTACGGACGTCGAAGGCGACGCTGCCGCGCGGCGACAGGAGCCGGTTGCTGTTGCCACCGCCGCCGGACTGCTGATTCGCCACCGCCTGATTGGCGACGATCTGCTTCATGATGTCTTCGGCCTTGGCGTAGTTGAGCTGGAAGGCCTGCGTCTTGACGACTTCGAGCGCAAGCACCTCCTGCTCCGCAGCGAGCCCTGCCTTGCGGCGCGCAGCCAGCTCTTCCTTCGGCGCGATCAGGATCACGTTGCCCGACTTGCGCATCCCGAGGCCCTTGGCCTCGAGGATGATGTCGAGCGCCTGATCCCAGGGCACGTCCTTCAGGCGCAGCGTGACGTTGCCAGTCACGGTGTCGCTCGTCACGACGTTGAAGTTCGTGAAGTCGGCGATCACCTGCAGCAGCGCGCGCACTTCGATGTTCTGGAAGTTCAGCGACAGCTTCTCGCCCGAGAAGCCGGGGCCCTGCACGAGCTTGTTCGGGTCGACCTTGATCGGCCGCACCTCGAGCACGAACTGGTTGTCCGTCTGGTAGGCACTGTGCTCCCACGCGCCCTGCGGCTCGACCACCATGCGGACGCGGTCGCCGTTCTGGGTCGTCGTCACCGCGGTCACGGGGGTGCCGAAGTCGGTCACGTCGAGGCGGCGGCGCAGCTTGTCGGGCAGCGTCGACTTCAGGAAGTCGACCACCAGCGTCTTGCCCTTTTGCTGGATGTCGACGCCGACCTGGCTGTTCGGCAGCTCGACGACGACACGGCCGGCGTCACCCTGGCCGCGGCGGAAATCGATGTCGCGCAGCGCAAGCGGCGAGTCGTTCTGGCTCGGCGCGAACTGCACCGCAACGCCTTCGCTGTTGGCCTGGTTCTGCGCCGTCGGCACGTTCTCGAGGACGACGAGCAGTGCATTGCCCTGGATCTGCGTCGTGTAGTTGGCGGGCGACTTCAGGTTGAGCACGAGGCGTGCGCGATCGCCCGAGACCGCGACATTGGCCGAACGCAGGTTGCCCTGATTGATCTCGACCTTGGGCTTGCCCATCGCATTGCTCACGCCCGGCAGGTCGATCGCGATGCGCGGCGGCGTCTGCACGGAAAAGCCTGCAGGCGGCGCCGTCAGCGGTTCGCTGAACTCGACGCGGACAACTTCGGCGCCGGCTTGCACCGTGCTCGAAATAGAACGGATGGCGTTTTCGGCCCAGGCCGAGATCGTCGCGGTGGCCAGCAA
Organism: Rhizobacter sp.; assembly: GCA_023954175.1. GTDB lineage: Bacteria > Pseudomonadota > Gammaproteobacteria > Burkholderiales > Burkholderiaceae_C > CAIKUF01. The sequence goes on along the minus strand of JAMLIM010000003.1, from coordinate 86,927 downwards.
GGCGATTGCCAGCGACCGTGCGGGCCAGTTGCGCATCATTCGTTTCTCCTGGGGTGTGTTCATCGCGTCCGCTCCTGAAGCTGGAGGGAGCTCGGGCGCTCGATCCACTCGCCGGCCGCGTCTTGAACGATCTCTCTCAACGCGACATCGGTTTCCGTGATCTTGATGATCTTGCCGTAGTTCTGGCCGAGGTAATCGCCCAGTTTGACCTGGTAAAGCAGGTTATCAACGCGCAACAGCGCGTACGGCTTGCCGTTCTTCATCACGCTGCCGACCATCGTCATGCTGTCCAGCGGAAAGGCCTCGAGCGGCTCCTTGCGGCGGTTGTATTCGGCCGCGATGACCGAGTTCGGCTGACGCGATTCCTGCTTCAGGGCCACCGTGAGCTTTTGCGGGCTGAACGGCTCGACACCCTCGCTCTGCGCATAGGGCTGGGGGTTGAACTTCTTCGGCGGCGACAGCGGCTCCACACTCGGCTTGACCTCGCGCTTTTGCTGGTCCATCCACTGCTGCAGCTCCTGCTGCTCGCCGCCGCACGCCGTGAGCGTCAGCACCGCCAGCGCGGCCACGGCCAGTGGTTGCGTCAGTCGGCGGCTCATTTCTTCGCTCCCGGCTTCACGGTCGTCTTCTTCTGCGCCTCAATCTCGTTCGAGTCGAGGTAGCGGTAGGTGCGCGCCGTGGCCTCCATCGAAAGCGTGCCGCCCGGGTCCTTGCCGGTCGTGATGCTCATGTTGTGCAGGGTCACGATGCGCGACAGGTTCGCGACGTCGGCGGCGAAAGCGCCGATGTCGTGGTAGCGGCCGGTGACCTTGATCGAGATCGGCAGCTCCGCGTAGTAGTCCTTGACGACGACCTGGCCGGGGCGGAACAGCTCGAATTGCAGGCCGCGGCCGAGGCCGGCCTGGTTGATGTCGGACAGCAGCGCATCCATCTCGGCCTTGCCGGGGAGCTGCTTCTCGAGCTGCGTCACGTATTCCTCGACCTGGAGCTTTTGCTTGCGCAGTTCCTCCAGGTTCACCGCCTGGGCGAGCTTGTTGCGGTAGTCCTGCTTGAGGACCGGCTCCCGGGCGCGCTCGGCGTCGAGTTCGTCGTGCGCGTCCGAGAGCAGCAGGAACCAGCCCACCACGACCACCAAGATGGCCAGCACGATCCAGGTCGCCGCCTTCGGCAGCCAGGGCCACTGGCCAGGCTCGTTGGGATTGAGCCCACGGAACTGCGACGCCGCGCGCTCGAACATCGCGCCCACGTCGATATTGCCGGATTTCGCGTTCGTCGCCATCGCTGCCACCTCAGGACTTCTTGGCCGACTTCGCAGCGCCGGACTTGGATTGCGCGGCGTCGTCGGGCTTCGCCTCTGGCGGCCGCTTGATCTCGACGCGAACCGAGAAGTCGAACAGGCGCTTTTGCTCGCGTGTCGCGGTCTGGACGTTGGCGGCGCGAATCTCGACCAGATCCGGTTTGGTCAGCCATTCGGCGTTGTAGGCCAGGTTTCGCAGCAGCTCTGAAACGCGCTCATTGGTCTGCGCGATGCCGCTCAGCACGAGTGTCTGGTTGGTCTGCTTCACCGAGGTGAAGTACACGCCTTCGGGTGTCTGGCGTACGAGGTCGTTCAGCACGTGGACCGGAATATTGCGATCGGTCTGCAGGTTTTCGACCGCCTTCTGGCGCGCCTTGAGGGCTTCGATCTCGGCCTTGAGCGTCGCGATGTCCTTGATCTGGATCTCGAGCTTGGAGATTTCGGTCTTCAGGAACTGGTTGCGCTCCTGTTGCGCGGATGTCAGTTGCAGCACCAGCAGGTACCAGGCGCCGACGATCACGAGGCCGGCCACCGCCGCCACGCCGAGACCGGCAAAGAACGCCACCTTGCGCCGCTTGCGCCGTTCCTCCCGGTGCGGGAGCAGGTTGATGAGGATCACTTCGCGAACCTCCGCATCGCCAGGCCGCAGGCGGTCAGGTAGGAGGGCGCCTCACGCCGCAGCTTGCTTTCGCGCACCGCCGAGCCGAGCTTCATGTCCTCGAACGGGTTGACGACCATCGAGGCGAAACCCGTCAGCTCCGTCACCCGGTCCTTCAGGCCCGGCAGCGTCGCGGTGCCCCCGGCCAGCATCACGTAGTGCACCTTGTGGTGCGGCGTGCTGGTGAAGAAATACTGCAGTGCGCGGCCGATCTCCTGCGACAGGCTGTCGACGAAGGGCACCAGGATCGATGCTTCGTAGTCCTCGGGCATCTCGCCGGCGAGCTTCTTCTGCTCCGCCTCCTCGAACGAGAAGCCGTACTGGCGCGAGATCAGCTGCGTGAGCTGCGAACCGCCGAAGGCCTGATCGCGGTCGTAGAGCATCTCGTCGTCACGCAGCACCTTGAGGCTCGTCGTGTCGGCGCCGATCTCGAACAGCGCCACGAGCGCGTCCTGGCCTTCGTTGGGCAGCGCGGCGACAAGGCGGCTCATCGCCAGGCGCGATGCGTGCGACTCGATGTCGAGCACCATCGGCTTCAGGCCCGCGGCCTCGGCCAGGCCCTGTCGGTCCTGCACCAGGTTCTTGCGCGATGCGGCGATCAGCACCTCGACATCGCCGACCGACGTGGCGCTCGGCCCGATGACGCAGAAGTCCAGACTCACTTCGTCGAGCGAGAAGGGGATGTATTGGTTGGCCTCGGTCTCGACCTGGACTTCGAGCTCTTCCTCGCGCAGCCCGGCCGGCAACATGATCTTCTTGGTGATCACGGCCGATTGCGGCATCGCCATCACGACGTGCTTGGTGCGCGTGCCGCTCTTGGTGACCACCTTGCGCACCGCCTCGGCGACCTCGTCGAACTTCTCGATCTGGCCGTCGGTGATCCAGCCCTTCTCGAAGCTCTCCGAAGCAAAGCGCTCCAGTATGTATTCCCCGCCGGCGGTCTGCTCGAGTTCGACCAGCTTGACGCTGGACGAGCTGATGTCGAGCCCGATCATCGGCGGATGCTTGCGCCCCATCAACACATCCAGAAAGCTCACGTCGCTGTTCCCCCAACGCGCCACGGCGTGCGCTGGAATGTTAAGAAGTCACTTCAATGCTAGCAGCAAAGATATTGACTAACAAAGGAGTTCGCCGCCATAGCGATCCCCGCACGTTGCAAATCTCACACGCCGAGTCGACTTGAAATCCGACTTCCAATCCTTCTCCTGCACCCTTATCGGCACGCACCGCAGCCAACTTCAGCGGACTTTGAGCCCTGAATACAGTCGCTTTCTATAATCTGCGCCACCCCCACTGGAAATTCATGAGCGAATCCGAGCGTCCGGCCAAGCGCGCCGCCGCAGCATCATCGCGCGACAAATCTTCGGCCCGACCGCTTTGGGCCGCCTGGCCGCTCAGGGCCCTTGCCGCACTTGCCACCCTGCTCGCCGCGACGGCCGTCTCGGTGCTCCTGCTCGTGGCGATCGCGCTCGCGGTGGCCTACCCCAACCTGCCGGCGATCGGCGGCCTGACGGACTACCAGCCCAAGCTGCCGCTGCGGATCTATTCCGCCGACGCCGTGCTGATCGGGGAGTTCGGCGAGGAACGGCGCGATTTCACACCGATCGCGGAGATCCCGAAGGTCATGCAGCAGGCCGTGCTGGCGGCAGAGGACGCGCGCTTCTATGAGCACGGCGGCGTCGACTACAAGGGCGTGCTGCGCGCCGGCATGGCCAACTTCAGCGGCCTCGGGAGCCAGGGCGCGTCGACCATCACGATGCAGGTGGCGAAGAACTTCTACCTGTCGACCGAGAAGACGCTGACGCGCAAGATCTACGAGGTGCTGCTCGCACTCAAGATCGAGAACAAGCTCAGCAAGGACCAGATCCTCGAGCTCTACATGAATCAGATCTACCTCGGCCAGCGCGCCTACGGGTTCGCTTCCGCGAGCGAAGCCTATTTCGGCAAACCCCTGAAGAACATCACGGTCGCCGAGGCGGCGATGCTCGCCGGGCTGCCCAAGGCGCCTTCGACTTTCAACCCGATCGTGAACCCGAAGCGCGCCATCGCGCGCCAGCACTACGTGCTCGACCGGATGCTGGAAAACGACTTCATCACGCCGGCGCAGCGTGACGCCGCGCTCGAGCAAAAGCTCATCTACCACCCGCGCCAGGAACTGCCGGTGCATGCCGAGTACGCGGCCGAGACGGCGCGCCAGCTCGTCTTCAACCAGTACGGTGCCGAGGCCTATACGCGCGGGCTCAACGTGACGCTGACGATCGATTCGGTCGACCAGGCGACGGCCTATCGTGCGCTGCGCAAGGGCATCATGACCTACGAGCAGCGCCAGTTCTATCGCGGACCGGAAGCCTACGTCGATCTGCCGGCCGACCCGGCGCAGATCGACGCGCGCATCGCCGAGGCCCTGGCCGACCATCCCGACAACGACGAACTGCGCGCCGGCGTCGCGCTCGAGGTGAGCCCGAAAAAGGTCGTCGCGGTGCTGCAGGACGGTGAGCAGGTGACCGTCACCGGCGCCGGCCTGAAGCCGGTCGAGTCCGGCCTGGCCGAGAAAGGCAACCCGAAGACGCAGCTGCGCCGCGGCGCGGTGATCCGGCTCGTCAAGGGCGACAAGGATAGCTGGACGATCACGCAACTGCCCGAAGTCGAGGGCGCGTTTGTTGCGCTCGACCCACAGACTGGTGCGGTGCGTGCGCTCGTCGGCGGCTTCGACCATGCCAAGAGCAAGTTCAATCATGTGACGCAGGCCTGGCGTCAGCCGGGATCGAGCTTCAAGCCCTTCATCTACTCGGCAGCGCTCGAAAAGGGCTTCACACCGTCGACCATCATCAACGACGCGCCGCTGTTCTTCGATGCCGACACCACCGGCAGCCAGCCGTGGGAGCCGAAGAACTACGACGGCAAGTTCGAGGGCCCGATGCCGTTGCGCACGGCGCTGGCGAAGTCCAAGAACATGGTCTCGATCCGCATCCTGCAGGCGATCGGCCCGGAATATGCCCAGCAGTGGGCGACGCGCTTTGGCTTCGATGCCGACAAGCATCCGGCCTATCTGACGATGGCGCTCGGCGCAGGATCCGTCACGCCGATGCAGATGGCGACGGCGTATGCGGTGTTCGCCAACGGGGGTTACCTGGTGAATCCGGTGCTGATCAGCAAGATCACCGACGACCGCGGGCACGTGCTGAACGAGACCAAGCTCGAACCGCCAACCGATGCCGAGCGCGCGATCGAGCCGCGCAACGCTTTCCTCATGAACAGCCTGTTGCAGGAAGTCACGCGCTCGGGGACGGCGGCATCGGCGAAGGTCAAGCTGCAGCGCGGGGACATCTTCGGCAAGACGGGCACGACGAACGATTCGCTCGACGCCTGGTTCGCCGGCTTCCAGCGCAGCGTGGTGGCGGTTGCCTGGATCGGCTACGACACACCGCGCAAGCTCGGCGCGCGCGAAACCGGGGGCGGGCTGGCGCTGCCGGTCTGGATCGATTTCATGCGCGTCGCACTCAAGGGTGTTCCGGTCGAGGAGCAGATGCCCGTGCCTGCAGGCGTGGTGCAGCAAAACGGCGAGTGGTACTTCGACGAATTCACGCAGGACGCCGGCGTCAGCAGCCTCGGCCTCGATGACAAGGTGCCCGAGGCGCCGACCGAGGAAGAACGAAGGAGCATCCTCGACATCTTCCGGCGCTGAACGCACTTCAGCGCGCGCCGCACCGGGGCCGGAGGCGGGCTGGTCGCCGGTCCACCGCTGTGGCCTGTCGTTCGCTCCGGTGAGGCGAGAGGCGCGAACCCGAGGCCGCCCGCTCAGCCCGGCGGCAGGACGCGCAGCGGCAGGCCCGCGTGGGCGCTCGCGCAGGAGGAAAGCGCCTCGAAGAACTCCCGCCCATCGCGCGTGTCGAGCCAGCGGCCCTGCACATGCTTGAAGTGATAGCCACCCGAGCGCGCCGCCAGCCACAGTTCCTGCAGAGGCGGCTGCGTGTTGACGACAATCGTGCTGCCGTCGGCGAAGCCGAGTTCGAGCAGACCGCCGCTGCGGGCGGTATCCACGTCGGCCACGTCATCCTGCAGCCAGCGATCGGCCGCGGCCTCGATCGCCGCCAGCACGGCGCCGGTCAGCGCGGCGTACTCGGCGTCGGTCAACGGTGTCGGATCGAGCGCCATGGGGGGTCGCTAAGATTGCGCATGTTCAAGTTGAATTCGAGTGTAGCGTCGCGCTCGCGCACCCTTGCCTGCATGGTCACGAGCATGGGTCTGGCCGCGGCCGCCCTCACCGCCGGCTGTGGGCAGAAGGGGCCGTTGACGCTGCCCAAGCCACTGCCCGCCGCGGGCCCGCCGGCTTCGCAAACCTCGCCCGCACCGGACGCCGTCTCGGCACCCGCCTCTTCGCCGGCTTCGTCGGCACCCACCCCATCGTCATCCAACTGAGCCTCACGATGCTGCCCGGTTCACCCTACGTCGCCTATCGCGACGCCCGCCTGCACGTCGAGGGCTGCGCGCTCGACGATCTTGCCGCGCGCTTCGGCACGCCGCTCTATGTCTACTCGCGCGCCGCGATGCTGGCGGCGCTCGCCGACTACCAGCGCGCACTCGCCGGGCGCGAGCATCTGATCTGCTATGCGCTCAAGGCCAACTCGAACCTCGCCGTGCTGCAGTTGTTCGCGCGCGCCGGCTGCGGCTTCGACATCGTCTCCGGCGGTGAGCTCGAACGCGTGATCGCCGCCGGCGGCGATCCGGCCAAGGTCGTGTTCTCGGGCGTAGGCAAGACGCGCACCGAAATGCGGCGCGCGCTCGATGCCGGCGTGATGTGCTTCAACGTCGAGAGCGTCGCCGAACTCGAAGTGCTGTCGCAGGTCGCAACGGCCGCCGGCGCGACGGCCAGCGTCAGCCTGCGCGTGAACCCCGACGTCGACCCGCGCACGCACCCGTACATCTCGACCGGCCTGAAGGGCAACAAGTTCGGCATCGCGCACGACGAAGCACTCGCCGCCTACCGGCGTGCCGCTTCGCTGCCCGGGCTCGCGGTGCAGGGCATCGACTTTCACATCGGCTCGCAGATCGTCGACACCGGCCCCTATCTGGACGCGCTCGACCGCATGCTCGACCTCGTCGAGAGCGTCGAGGCGGCGGGCATCGCACTGCATCACCTCGACCTCGGCGGCGGCCTCGGAATCACCTACACCGACGAGCGGCCACCTTCGGCGGAAGCGCTGGTGGGCGCACTGCTGGCCCGCATCGACGAGCGCGGACACGGCAAGCGCCGCATCCTGCTGGAGCCGGGACGCTCGCTGGTCGGCAACGCGGGCGTGCTCGTCGCCGAGGTGCTCTATCTCAAGCCCTCCGCGGTGCGCAACTTCTGCATCGTCGACGCCGCGATGAACGACCTCTTGCGCCCCGCGATGTACGAGGCGTGGATGGCGATCGTGCCGTGTGCGCAACGCAACACGCCGGCGCAGACCTATGACGTCGTCGGCCCGGTATGTGAATCGGGCGACTGGCTGGGCCGCGAGCGGGCGCTGGCGGTCGAGCCGGGCGACCGCGTCGCCGTGCTGTCGGCGGGCGCCTACGCGATGAGCATGGCGAGCAACTACAACACGCGCGGCCGCGCGGCCGAGGTGATGGTGTCCGGCACGGATGCGCGGCTCATCCGCGACCGCGAGCAGCCGCACGAGCTGTTTCGCGGCGAACACCTGCTTTGAGCCGCCCGGTGTAGCCCCCCTGGGGTTCGGCCGACGTACACGTCGGTCGACGGGTCGTCATATGCTCGGCTCAGCCGATGCGCCCCTCCTGCACCGCGTGGCAGGCGACCATCGCGGAACCGGTCACGAACTGCAGCGGCCGCTCGGTCTGGCAGCGATCGTTCGCGTGCGGGCAGCGCGGGTGGAACGAGCAGCCGCTCGGCGGATCGAGCGGGTTGGGCACTTCGCCCTGCACCGGGTTGCGCTCGCGTCCGGTCATGTGGATGTCCGGAATCGCGTCGAGCAGCATGCGCGTGTAGGGGTGGCGCGGGCGGCTGAAGAGATCGGCCTTGTCGGCGAGTTCGACCAGCCTGCCGAGGTACATCACGCCGACGCGGTCGCTGACGTGGCGCACGACCGCGAGGTTGTGCGAGATGAACAGATAGGTCAGCCCCTGCGCGCGCTGCAGGTCCTTCATGATGTTGAGCACCTGCGCCTGCACCGACACGTCGAGCGCCGATGTGGGCTCGTCGCAGACGAGGAACTCGGGTTGCGTCGCGAGCGCGCGCGCGATCGAGATACGCTGGCGCTGGCCGCCGGAGAACTGGTGCGGGTACTTCACCATGTCGCCCGCAGCCAGCCCGACCGACTCCAGCAACTCGCCGACGCGCGCCTTCATCGCCTCCTTCGACTCGATCAGGCCGTGCTCGTGCAAGGGTTCGGCGACGATGTCCTGAACCGTCCAGCGCGGGTTCAGGCTCGCGTACGGGTCCTGGAAGATCATCTGCATGCGCCGGCGCAGCACCGACGCACCGGGCGCGGCGAGGGCCTTGGCGCTGTCCTCGCCGTCGAAGTGCACTGAGCCGGCGCTCGGCGCATACAGGCCGACGAGCATGCGCGCCACCGTGCTCTTGCCGCAACCCGACTCGCCGACGAGCGCGAGCGTCGTGCCGCGCTCGATCGCGAAGCTCAGGCCGTCGACCGCATGCACGAACTGGCGCGGCTTGCGCTCGACGACGCGGTTCAGCCAGGGCGGGGAGACGTCGAAGGTCTTCGCCAGGTCGCGCACCTCGACCAGCGGCGCAGTGCTCGCTGCATTCATGCCGCCGCCTCAGCCGCGCCTTGTCGACGCGTGAGCGCGGACGCGTCGGCGGCTGGCGTCATTTGCTCGCTTCGATCCCCACTGCGTGGGGCCCCTCTTTCGCGACTCATGCCGCCGCCTCCGCCAGGCCTGGTCGACTCGTGGCCGCGCACGCGTCGGCGGCTGGCGTCATTCGCTCGCTTCGATCCCCACTGCGTGGGGCCCCTCTTTCGCGACTCATGCCGCCGCCTTCACGTCGGCCGCGAGCAACCAGCACGCGGCGCGCGAGGCGCCTGCCGGCATGAGGTCGGGGCGCTCGCTGCGGCAGCGGTCGAACGCCTGGGAGCAGCGGGGGTTGAACGCGCAGCCGCGCGGGATGGCGTTCAGGCGCGGCATCGCGCCGTCGATCTGGAGCAGGCGCTCGCGGTCCTCGTCCATCGCCGGGATCGACCCCATCAGCCCCGCGGTGTAGGGGTGGGCAGAAGAGTGGATGACGTCGTGGACCGGGCCGATCTCGACGATGCGGCCGGCGTACATGACCGCGACCCGGTCGCAGGTCTCGGCGATCACGCCCATGTCGTGCGTCACCAGCATCACGGCCGCGCCGTGCTCGCGGCACAGGCGCTTGAGCAACTGGATGATCTGCGCCTGGATCGAGACGTCGAGCGCCGTCGTCGGCTCGTCGGCAACGATCAGCCGCGGCTCGGCGGCGAGCGCGAGCGCGATGACGACGCGCTGGCGCATGCCCCCCGAGAACTGGTGCGGGTACTGGTCGACGCGCTGCGCCGCCGCCTGGATGCCGGTTTCCTCGAGCAGGCGGATCGCGCGTTGGCGCGCCTCGGCATCGCTCATCGGCAGATGGGTCTGGATCGTCTCGGTCAGCTGGCGGCCGATCGTGTAGAGCGGGTTGAGCGAGGTGAGCGGATCCTGGAAGATCGCGCCGATGTGGCGCCCGCGCACCTTGCGCATTTCCTCGTAGGGCAGGTCGTCGATGCGCCGCCCGTCGAAGCGGATCTCGCCCGCGGCGATGCGCCCCGGCGGGTCGAGCAGGCCGATGATCGCGGCACCGGTGAGCGACTTGCCGGCACCCGACTCGCCCACCACGCCAAGGATCTCCCCCGGTGCGATCTCGAACGAAATATCGTCGAGCGCGACCAGCGTCCCGCGCCGGCCGGGGAACTCCACCTTCAGGTGCTTGACCTCGAGCAGTGCGCCGGTCATGCGGCCCTACTTGGCGGGTGGCGGCGTGCAGCCGGGGACCGGTTCCTCGAAGTCCACGCGCGGCGTGAACTCGTTTTGCAACGGGTTTTGCTTGACCGCGACGAGGTAGTAGCGCGTGCAGGGCTTCACGTCGAGCTTCATCGTCTGCGTCAGCTGCAGGTCGACCATCGTCGGTGGCCCCTGCAGCAGCACGTTGCGTACGCCCGGGTCGACCAGCACCGGCACGCCGCCAACGAACGAGCGGCCATCGACCTCGAGGATGAGCACCGGGTAGGTGTCGATGTTGGTCTTGAAGTAGCGCTTGCCGACGAGTTGCGAGTAGTGATAGCCGGTGCCGGTGCTTGCGCAGCCGGCCAGCAGCAGCACGAGCGCGGCAGCCGCGACGCGCAACGGCCTGCGGTCAGGATTATTCATGTCACCTCCGATTCAGCGCAGGCGCGGGTTGAGCGCGTCACGCAGCCAGTCGCCCAGCAGGTTCACGCTGAGCGTGATCAGCACCAGCACCGCGCCCGGGAAGATCGTGATCCACCATTCCCCGGAGAACAGAAAGTCGTTGCCGACGCGGATCAGCGTGCCGAGCGACGGCGAGGTGGGCGGCACGCCGACGCCAAGAAAGGATAGCGTCGCTTCGGTGATGATGGCGAGCGCGACCTGGATCGTCGCCAGCACCATCACCGGCCCCATGACGTTGGGCAGCACGTGGCGACGCATGATGCGCAGCGACGTGACGCCGATCACGCGCGCCGCCTGCACGTACTCCTTGTTGCGCTCGACCATCGTCGAGCCGCGCACGGTGCGCGCGTACTGCACCCAGCCGGTGAGCGAGATCGCGATGATGAGCACCGCGAACGCGAGCGTGTCGTGCGCATTCGGAAACAGCGCGCGGCCGACGCCGTCGATCAGGAGCGCGATCAGGATCGACGGGAACGACAGCATCACGTCGCACACGCGCATGATGAAGGCGTCGATGCGCCCGCCGGCAAAGCCCGACAGCAGGCCCATCGAGACGCCGACCAGCATCGACACCATGACCGACGCCAACCCGACGAAGAGCGAGATGCGCGCGCCGTACATCAGCGCCGAAAGGATGTCGCGGCCCTGGTCGTCGGTGCCGAGCAGATAGCGCGACGTGCCGCCTTCGGACCAGGCCGGCGGCAGGCGCGAATCGCCAAGCTCGAGCGTCGCGAGGTCGAACGGGTTGTGCGGCGCGACCCAGTTGGCGAAGATCGCGCAGAAGAGGCAGACGAACGCGATCAACGCAGCGATCATCGCCGTCGGCGACGTGCGAAAGCTGTACCAGATGTCGCTGTCGAAGAAGCGGCGCACCGGGCTTGCCATCAACTGCCGGCCGGGGCGAACCCGATGCGCGCCGCGATGCTCACTTCACGACGACCCATTTGAAGAACATGCGGTTGTCGGGCAGTTGCACCAGGCTCACCTTCTTCGCCGTTCCCCAGGCCAGCGCCTGCTGGTGCAGCGGGATGTGGCCGACGTCGTCCTGATGGATCTTGAACGCCTCGCGGATCAGCTCGTTGCGCTTCTTCTGGTCCGTCTCCGACTGGATCTTGTGGGTCAGCTCGTCGAGCTTCGGGTTGCTGTAGCTGCCGAGGTTGAACTGCCCCTGGCCCTTGCCGTCGGGGGTGGCCATCAGCGCGGCCAGCGGGTCGTGCGAATCACCGGTGCTGGGTGTCCAGCCGAGCAGATAAAAGCTCGTGTTGCGGCTCAGGATCTTCGGGAAGTACGACACCTTGGTCTCGGCCTGCAGATTGATCTTGACGCCGATGCGCGCCAGGTTCGCGGCCACCGCCTGGCAGATCGCGCTGTCGTTGACGTAGCGATCGTTCGGGCAGTTCATCGTCACCTCGAAGCCGTTCGGGTAGCCCGCTTCGGCGAGCAGCTTCTTCGCCGCCTCGGGGTCGTACGGCAGGCGCGTGTTCATGTCGGCCTGGAAGCCGCGCACGCCCGGCGCCACCATCAGCGCGGTCGGCGTCGCCGCACCGCGCATCACCTTCGTCTTGATCGCCTCGATGTCGATCGCCTGGTAGAACGCCTTGCGCACACGCACGTCCTTGAACGGGTTCTTGCCCTTGACACTGGAGAACAGCAGCTCATCGCGCTTCTGGTCCATGCCGAGGAAGATCGTGCGCAGTTCCGGTCCCTGCATGACGACGAGGTTGGGGTTGGCCTTGACGCGCTCGACGTCCTGCAGCGGCACCGGCTCCATGACATCGATCTCGCCAGAGAGCAGCGCGGCCACGCGCGTCGCGTCGCTGCCGATCGGCGTGAAGACGACCTCGTCGACGTTGGTGTCGACCTTGTCCCAGTAGTTGAGGTTGCGCACGATGACCGTGCGCGTGCCCGGCTGGCGCTCCTTCAGGCGAAACGGCCCGGTGCCGTTGGCCTTGAACGAGGCCGTGTTCTCGATACCCTTGCGGCGGTCGACCGGCTTCTCGGCCTTGTTCGTCTCGCTCCACTTCTTGCTCATCATGTAGACGTTGGAGATCACGTCCGGCAGGATCGGAAACGGCGCCGTCGTCTCGATCTCGACCGTGTAGTCGTCGATCTTGCGCACTTCCTTGAACGACGAGGTGTAGCCGCGCATGTCGCCGCCCGGATCGGCGGCGCGGTTGAACGAGAAGACGACGTCATCGGCGTTGAACGGCGTGCCGTCGTGGAATTTGACGCCCTTGCGCAACTCGAAGCGCCACACGTTGGGCGAGACCTGCGTCCACTTTGTCGCCAGCAGCGGCACGAGCGCCATGTCCTTGCCGCGCCCGATCAAAGGCTCGTAAACACTCGCGGTGAAGCTCAGTTGCAGCGTCTCGTTGAGCGAATGCGGGTCCATCGACTGCACGTCGCCGACGTTGGCGACGCGCAGCGTCACGGCCTGAGTCGCGGCGCAGGTGAGCATGAGCGCGGCGGCAAGCAACGGGGTCTTGAATCTCGACATGGTTCTCTCCAGTGACTCGGGGTGAAAGCGTGGGCGATCGTAGCGCAGCAGACGGGTTTCAGTGCGCGCCGGCTGCGCGTTCGATGCGAAGGCGCGGGTCGACAGCGAAATACAGCAGGTCGACCACCAGATTGATGACGACGAAGATCAACGAGATCAGGCACAGATAGGCCGCCATCACCGGAATGTCGGCGAACGTGACGGCCTGGATGAAGAGCAGGCCCATGCCGGGCCACTGAAAGACCTGCTCGGTGATGATGGCGAAGGCGATCAGGGAGCCGAGTTGCAGGCCGGTGATGGTCATCACCGGCACCAGCGTGTTCTTCAGCGCATGACCAAAGTAGACCATCCGGTTGGGCAGCCCGCGAGCGCGCGCGAACTTGATGTAGTCGGAGCGCAGCACCTCGAGCATCTCCGAGCGCACAAGCCGCATGATCAGGGCAAGCTGAAACAACGCGAGCGTGATCGACGGCAGGATCAGATGCTTCAGCCCTTCGACGGTCAGAAAGCCGGACGTCCAGCTGCCGATGGCCACCACGTCGCCGCGCCCGAAACTGGGCAGCCACTTGAGCGTGACCGAGAAGACGAGTATCAGCAGGATGCCGATCAGGAAGGTCGGCAGCGAAACGCCGAGCAGCGACAGCGTCATCAGCGCCTGCGATGAGAAGGTGCCGCGCCGCAGGGCCGCGTAGACGCCCATCGGTATGCCCAGGCCGAGCGCAAGCAAGGCGGCGCTGGTGGCGAGTTCGAGCGTTGCCGGGAAGCGCTCGACGATGAGCGACGACACCTTGCGTCCCTGGCGCAGACTGAGGCCGAAGTCCCCCTGCACCGCGTTGCCGACAAAGCGCGCGAACTGCACCGGAAACGGCTGGTCGAGCCCGAGGTCGGCGCGCAGCTGCGCGCGCTGCTGCGGCGTTGCGTCCTGCCCGAGCAGGTTCGTCACCGGATCGCCGACGTACTGGAACAGCATGAAAGAGACAAACGCGACCGTGAGCATCACGATCACGGCCTGCGCCAGTCGACGAAGAATGAATGCGAGCATGCGAAGGAATGGGTTGCTCAGGGGGCCACAGTGGGCAGCGCCAGATGCGCCGCGTGGCTCGCCGCTGGCAGAGGCTGGCTCACCCGACGATGAGACCAAAAGCGCTGCGGCGCGTCAAACGGGAAACTCCTTAGCAAGGTCGAAGCGACATCGGCCCGGGCGCACATGAAAAAGGCCGCCCGAAGGCGGCCTTTGCTGATTCACGCCTGCTCGAGGCAGGCGCTGCAGAATCAGAACGAGTGACGGATACCGACTTCGAAGCCTTGCGAGTTCTCGTTGGCACCGGCGCCGCCGCCAGGCTGGCCTTGCATGGCGCCGACGATGAAGCGCGCACCGTCCGAGTTGTCGATGTGCGAGTACGTGCCATACAGCGCGGTGCGCTTGGACAGGTCGTACGTCGCGCCCAGCGCAATCTGCCATGCGCTCTGGTTGTCCCAACCCGGGGCGTACGGCTCGATACCGCTGCGCGACACTGCGCCGTACGTGCCCTTGACCGTCCACAGGCCGATAGGCGCTTGCAGGCCGATGTACCAGTTGGACTGGTCAAGCGCCTGGTACGTCAGGTTGCCGTAGTAGGCCGAGGCCTTCACGACACCGAAGTTCCACGAGCCAGCCAGGTTCCAGTTGGTACCGCTCGAATCGCCAAGACCGAACGGCGGGGTCACGCCAGGCACACCACCGGTGACTTGCGTCCGGCCCCAGGAGCCGGCGACGTTGAACGGGCCGCTGGCGTAGCCCAGGCGCGCGCCGAAGTACTTGTTGCCGTTCGAGCCTTGGCCCGAGGCGAGTTGCACCTGACCGTACAGGCCGCCAGCGATACCGGACGGCAGGAAGTAGCCGACCATGTTGTTGGCGCGAACCAGGGTGCCGTACGCAGCGCCGGTCGGCAGTGCCGGCGAAACGAGGTACAGGTTGCCGGAGCTACCGATACCGTTCGTGCCGAACGGATCGAAGATCGTCGCGTTCCAGAAGGTCGCGGTGTAATCGCGACCGAGACGGACTTCACCCCAGCCGCCGGAGAGGCTGACGGTCGAACGGCGTTGCCAGGTCTGGCCGCCGGCGGTACCGTTTTGCGGGTTCATCGCGCCTTCGATCCAGAAGCTGGCGTTCAAGCCACCACCCAGATCTTCGACACCACGGACGCCAAGGCGGCTGCTGGCGTTGCCGTCCTGGTTCATCTGGTACTGCGTACCGGCAGCGTTATCGACGTAGCGGAGGTTCAAGTCAACGACACCGAAAAGGGTCACCGACGACTGGGCCGAAGCGGCGCCAGCAAAAGCGCCCAGCACTGCGAGAGCGAGAAGAGATTTTTTCATTGCGACTATCTCCTAGGTTGAACAAGAGGTCCCGATCGGGATGTACCCGCGAGGGCAGATCAGGCCAACCTCCTCATCGGAAGTTGTGTGTATTGCACCAGACCAAGGACCCGCTTGCAAAGATTCGGGGCAGAAAAGGCTCATTATGTTGTCTGAGCACAACGCGGCCGGAGCGCAGGGGAAAGCCGGCGTCGCGGGCCGCCGCCCAGGGTGGCGTTCCCGGTCCCGGCGGCGTGCGCGAACGCGCCCCCGCTGCGCCGCCCGGCCCCACAGGGCTGCGATATGCTCGTTTCCAGTTCGGAACCGCATTTTCCTTCCATGCCACCCCTTTCGCCCCTGGATCGCCTGCTCGCGACGGCCGACAACGCGCTGCGCACCCTTTCCGGCGCGAATGTCGCGGCCCGCCCCTGCCCGGGCGCGCCTTCGGGCGTTGCATCCGAACCGCTGGACGAGGCGCAGCGGCGCCTTTCGGGTGCGCTGATGCGCGTCAACCACGTCGGGGAGGTCTGTGCCCAGGCGCTCTATCACGCCCAGGCGCTCGCCGCTCGCGACACCACGCTGAGCGCCCGGTTCGAGTCGGCCTCGCGCGAAGAGACAGATCATCTGGCGTGGACGCAGCAGCGTCTGCGCGAACTCGGCGCCCGCCCCAGCCTGCTCAACCCGCTTTGGTACGCCGGCGCCTTCGGCATCGGCTGGATCGCCGGGAAGACGAGCGACGCGTTGAGCCTCGGGTTCGTCGTGGAGACCGAACGCCAGGTCGAGCACCATCTGCAGGGCCACCTCGAGCGCCTGCCTGCGGCGGACGAGGCGTCGCGCGCCATCGTCCAGCAGATGAAGGAGGATGAGGCGGGGCACGCGCAAATGGCCGAGCAGGCGGGTGCCGCGACGCTGCCGCCGCCCCTTCGAATGATGATGCGCGCCGCGGCCAAGGTCATGACGACGACGGCGCACTACATCTGAAGCGTGTCCGGAGCCCGGCGCCGGCCGCCGCGCCGACTCAGTCGCACCAAGCCAGGGCCGCGCCAGACGGTCAGACCTCGATCAACTCGAAGCTCGTGCTGATCTTTGCCGTGTGGGCAAGCATGATGCTCGCCGAGCAGTATTTCTCGTGCGACAGCGCGACCGCCCGTTCGACCGCCGCCGGCGTCAGCCCGCGCCCGGTGACGACGAAATGCATCTGTATCGCGGTGAAGACCTTGGGATCGGTTTCGGCGCGCTCGGCCTTGATGGCGACCTGGCAGCCGCGCACGTCGTGACGCCCGCGCTTGAGGATCAGCACCACGTCGTAGGCCGTACAGCCGCCGGTGCCGGCGAGCACGGTTTCCATCGGACGCGGGGCCAGGTTGCGGCCGCCGCCGTCTACGGCACCGTCCATCGCGAGCACATGGCCGCTGCCGGTTTCGGCGATGAAGCTCATGCCGCCAGCGGGCAGCCAGTTGATCGTGCATTCCATGCGCGCATTGTGCCGCGCGGATGTGGCTTTCGAGTCGCGCCTCTAGTTGAACCGCTGTATGGATATTGCAGCGCAGCATTTCCGCGCATACACTCGATTGCATCGCGAGGCGGCGCCCAGCCCACGGGCGATCCCTCGCAACCGTTGTCTCCTCCACCCCTCGGGTGGACTTCAGCCCAAGGCAGCAATGCCTTGGGCTTTTTTTGCACCCGTCGCGGGGTGCGGACCCCTGCGCGGGTCCCGCTCTCTGACCCGGTTCTCCGGCCCGATTTTCCGGCTCGATGGGGCGCTCGCGTAAGATGCGGCGCCGCAACACGTCAGCACGACACACTCCCCGATGACCGGCTTGCCGCGAACGAAAAAGAGTCCGACTTCCCGCGTGGGCAGCCGCCCCGCCGTGGCCCCGGACTATCTGCAGCGGGTGCTGACGGCCCGCGTCTACGACGTTGCGATCGAGTCGTCGCTGGCGCGCGCCGCCAACCTCAGCGAGCGTCTGGCGAACAACGTGCTGCTCAAGCGCGAGGACGAGCAGCCGGTGTTCAGCTTCAAGCTGCGCGGCGCCTACAACAAGATGGCGCACCTGAGTGCGGCGCAACTCAGGCGCGGCGTGATCTGCGCGTCGGCCGGCAACCACGCGCAGGGCGTCGCCTACAGCGCGCGGCAGCTCGGCTGCAAGGCGGTGATCGTGATGCCGGTGACGACGCCCGCGCTCAAGGTCGACGCGGTGCGCACGCTGGGCGGCGAAGTGGTGCTGACCGGCGACAGCTACTCCGACGCCTATCTCCATGCGCTCGAGATCCAGCGCGCGCGCAACCTGACCTTCGTCCATCCGTTCGACGACCCTTATGTGATCGCGGGCCAGGGCACGATCGCGATGGAGATCCTGCGCCAGCACCAGGGGCCGATCGACGCCGTGTTCGTCGCCATCGGCGGCGGTGGGTTGATCTCCGGCGTCGCCGCCTACATCAAGGCCGTGCGCCCGGAGATCAAGGTGATCGGCGTGCAGACGACCGATTCGGACGCGATGACGCGCTCGGTGCGTGCCGGCAAGCGCGTGCAGCTCGCCGACGTCGGACTCTTCTCCGACGGCACGGCGGTCAAGCTCGTCGGCGAGGAGACCTTTCGCCTGACGCGCGAACTCGTCGACGACTTCGTTCTCGTCGATACCGACGCCGCTTGCGCCGCGATCAAGGACGTGTTCCAGGACACGCGCAGCATCCTCGAGCCGGCGGGTGCCCTGAGCGTCGCCGGGATCAAGCAGTACGTCGATACGCACCGGATCAAGGGCCGCACCTTCGTCGCCGTCACCGGCGGCGCGAACATGAACTTCGACCGCCTGCGCTTCGTCGCAGACCGCGCCGAGGTGGGCGAGGAGCGCGAGGCGATGTTCGCCGTCACCATCCCCGAGGAGCGCGGCAGCTTCAAGCGCTTTTGCGAGTTGATCGGGCCGCGCAGCGTCACGGAGTTCAACTACCGCATCTCCGACGCCAAGCTCGCGCATGTGTTCGTCGGCCTGACGACGCACGGCCGCGACGAATCGGCCCGCATCGCGCGCGGATTCAAGCGACACGGCTTTCGCACCCTCGACCTGACGCACGACGAACTCGCACGCGAGCATCTGCGCCATCTGGTCGGCGGACGCTCGGAGCTTGCGCACGACGAGCAGCTGTTTCGCTTCAATTTTCCCGAGCGCCCGGGCGCGCTGATGCAGTTCCTCGCCAGCCTGCACCCGGGGTGGAACATCAGCCTGTTCCACTACCGCAACCAGGGTGCCGACTACGGCCGCATCCTGGTCGGCATCCAGGTGCCGCCGGGGGACCGCCGCGCGCTGCGCGAGTTCCTCGCCACGCTCGCCTACCCGTGCGTCGATGAGACCGAGAATCCGGCTTACCGGCAATTCCTGCGCTGAATCCGGCCTGCGCGCGGCGCGCGGCAGCGCCGCTCGTCTGGCGCACGGCCTCACAATGCGCAGCTGGCTCTGATCCGCAACCGCCGCCATGTCGATACACCGCTCGCTGATCACCCCCACCTCCAACCCCCTGCTCGAGCAGGCGTTGCGCGACAAGCTGCAGCGTCGTGCGGATGTTGCCGGCGGGCTGGGCGAACTCGAGCCGCTCGCGGTACGCCTCGGGCTGATCCAGAACACGCTCAAGCCCCGCTTTCGCGCGCCCCAACTGCTGTTGTTCGCGGCCGATCACGGCCTCGCGGTCGATGGCGTCGGCGCCGGGGAGCGTCAGACCACGCAGGCGCTGGTGCACAGCCTGCTCGCGTCGCAACTGCCGGTGTCCGCGTTCGCGACGCTGCAGGGGCTCGAACTGACGGTTGTCGACTGCGGGATCGCCGAGCCGATGGCGCCGCACCCCAAACTGCTCGCGCGCAAGATCGCGCACGGCACACGCAACGCACGCGTCAGCGCGGCGATGTCGCTCGACCAGGCGCAGGCCGCGATCCGCGCCGGCATGGAGATCGCCGACGCGCTCGAGGGCAATGCCGTCGCCTGTGCCGGCATCGGCGTCGGCTCGCACGAGAGCGCCGCGCTGGTGCTGGCGCGGCTGACCGACACGCCGGTGCGCGACCTGATCATCTCCGGCCCGCAGATGCCGACCGACGACATCGCGCATCTGCAGGTCGTGATGCAGGGCGCAGGGGCCGGCATCGCGACGCCGCCGATCCGGTCGAAGTGCTCGCCGCCTTCGGCGGCTTCGAACTCGCGATGATGGTCGGCGTCATGCTGGTCGCGGGCAGCAAGCGCCAGCTCATCCTGGCCGACGGCATGGCCGCCTGCGCGGCGCTGATGGTTGCGGCGCAGATCGCGCCCGCCGTCACCGACTACTGCGTGTTCTGCCGCAGCAACAGCCACCACGGGCTCGATCAGGCACTCGCGCTGTTTCACGCTTCGGCACTGCTCGAACTGGGCATGGAGAGCACCGACGGCACCGGCGCCACACTCGCCTTTCCGCTCGTCCGAAGTGCGGCCGCGCTGCTGACGGAGGTGGCCGAGGGCGAAGACCCGGGGCCGACGCTGCCGGGCGACCTCGGCCCGGCGTCGAACTTCGGCGCACCGGTCTGACGCTGCGAACTACGCCGCGGCTGACCCCTCAGTTGGCACCGCGAGAACGCGCGCCCCGCGCAGCGTGTCTTGAGAGCCGATCGCCGAGTCAGCGCACTGCCGGATTCGGTGCGTCGCTGCGTCGCGTCGGCAGCGGCGCCGCCGGCACGCCTTCTGGATACTGCCGAACCTCTGGCGGCGCCTGCGCAGGCATGGCCTGCGGTGGCGCGGGCTCGTATTGCGACCGGGCCACGGGCAGCGTGCCGGTCGCCGGCGCCGCAGGGGGCGGCAGCTCGAGCACGACACTCGCCGCACCACCGGCCGGCCCGATCGACGCCGAGCGTCGCCCGACCGACTGCAGCACGAGCCCCGCGTCGAGCGCCGCTCCCACTGCGTAGGGCCGCGCCGTCTTGCCGTCGACCGCGATCAGCGCCACGCCGTACTCGGACGCCGTGGTCTGGTTGGCATGCGGCACCGGGGCGAGCACGCCGAGCAGTTTGAACCGGCTGCTCTCGGCGACCGGTGCCGGAGCTTCGGTTTCGACGATCGTCGTGCGGCCAAAGAGCCGGGTGAAGTCGCCGCCGGGCGTGACACCGCCGGGCAACGATTGCACGTGCGCGGGCAGCGGCGCAGGGCGCACCACCAGCCGCAGTCCCCAGAACGCCACGCCGGCGGCAACCAGGGCCCAGATCACGAACGCTGACAATCGAGCCTGCATGGCGCGATTATGATCGAGCGTCCCCGCCGCCCCATGCGCGGAAATGGCCCCCAAAGCGTTCCGCAGGTGGTCGGGCGCCGGAAATCGAGGTCCCGCGACCGCGGCGAAGCAGGCGGAAGACCGCGCGAGGCGTTACGATCTCCGGTATCTGCGCTGCGCGCGGCCTTCGCCGCCGCGCCGATCGAACTGAGCAGAGTCGCTTCATTGCGCCATCCGCGCGGCTGTTGCCTTTCGACCGTCTGGTCGTTCTTCGACTTGGGCCAGAATAGCGCGGCACGCCGCGCGGCGGAAAACGACGTCGGTCGAACCGATGGGTGCCGCCGTCCCGGTAGCCGACAACAAAGCACCGAAGGCGAGCAGAGCTGGAGATCGCCACGGCGGCAGGTGCCGACGGTAGCGCCATTCGCCCAACGCCAGCTCCGCCCGGACGCGCGGCTGCCGGCACATCCTCAGCGGCAGCCTCCTACCGGCGGCGCAACTGGTGAAGATCGATAGCCCGCGCGCTGCGGGGCCGAGGCGAAATCCAGCAGCAGCGGTGACGCCGACAGGTACAGATTTAGCCCTGGCAGCAGGGCGGTCCCCGCAGCCTTCGCTCGACCTCCGCAGCTGATGGCACAGCGGCGGCCGCTGACACACGCTCATCGAACTGCTGCTCGTGGTGGCGCTGATCGCCGCTCCAGCGGCGTCGCCACGCCGATATTGAGCGCACCGGCCTGGTACGCCTCGAACAGGAGGCCGCACGCCTGACGGCTGCTCGACCGGCCCGTGCCGAAGCGCGCGCGCTCGGCCTGCCGGTGATCTGGCAGCCCGTTGCCAACGATGCCGCAGCCGCCGCGTCCGAAGGCGGCGCCGATTTCCGCTTCATCGGTTTGCCGCCGAGCAACACGCTGCCCAAGCGCTGGCTGGACCGCGCGGTGACGGCCGATATCGTCGGCGCACAGGCGCTCGTGCTCGGCCCCGAGCCGATCATCGGCGCACAACGCCTGACGCTGCGGCTCGAAGAGCAGCACCTGACGCTCGCGACAGACGGCCTCGGGCCGTTTGCCGTCGTCGCCGATGCGCCGGCGCAGGCGACGCGATGACGGCGACAGCGATGCGACCCGCATGCGGGCACCAACGCGTTGCACGGCCGCCAGCGATGCGTCGTGGCGCGCCCCGGAGCGCGGCCGGCTTCACGCTGATCGAAGTGCTGGTGGCACTCGCGATTGTTGCCATCACGCTCGCCACCGGCATCAAGGCCGCGGGCGCGCTGGTGCGCAATGGTGAGCGCCTTGCCGAGGTCAGCGCGGCGCAATGGTGCGCGGACAACACGCTCGCCGGCCTCAAGCTCGAGCGCCAGTTTCCAGGCGTCGGCGACAGCGATTTCGGCTGCGAACAACTCGGTGCGGCCTATCAGGGCAGGCTGGTCGTGCGCCCGACGCCGAACCCGAACTTCCGCCGCGTCGAAGCGTTCATCGCGGACGCGCAAGGCGTGCCGCTGTATTCGCTTTCAACCGTGCTGGCGAGGTATTGAGGTGCGGCTGGCGCGCTGGTCGATAGCCTGCTCGGTAATGCGGCACGCGTACGCAAACCGATCCGGTTGTTCAGGGCGGTCAACGCAGTGCGAGCGGCAAAGCCGCCCGCAGTCCACGCGTTTCACCTCCGCGGTCGGCGCGTTGCGCCGACTGCCCTGCGCTGCTCGGTCTTGCAGCCCGCCGCCGAACTCGCTTCGCTCACTGCGTTCGCTGCGCTCAGACAGTGGCGGCGAGTCAGTTCACGAAGCGCGCTGGCGCGCGCGGCTGCAAGCCCTGTGCTGCTCGGCGCTCCGCAGGCGCGCCGTGGCCTGCCCGGGCACGCCTTTGCTGTTGCATTTGTTCTGCTTCACCCACGAGAAGAACCGTCGCGGCAGGCGGTACCCGCCGGGGGCGATTTGTGGAGCGACGAGGATCGCAGGACAGGGGTCGGCGCGCGCAGCGCGCTTCGTGAACTGACTCGTCGCAACTGTCTGAGCGCAACGAACGAAGTGAGTGCAGCGAGTTCTGCGACGCGACCCCTGGCCGAGAACCGCAGTGCAGTCGGCGCGCAGCGCCGACCGCGTAGCCATGAGCCCTCGGCGGGCACCGCCTGGCGCGACGCAAAGGCGCTGAAACCCTCGGCGGGTACCACTTGGCGCGACGCGCGAATGCACCTGAGGACGGACCCCTCCAGAACGACATCGAGAATTTCGGGGTCGACGACAAGCAACCGGCATCCCGCAAACCTCGTGGCGCGCCCACTGACTTCCAAGCAACGCTTGGAGCATCCGACCGCATGAAGCTCCCAGTCCGACGCCCGGCAGACCAATCGCGCGGTTTCACCCTCGTCGAAGTTCTCGTCGCGCTGCTCATCATGAGCCTGCTCGCAGTGATGGCATGGCAGGGCGTGGACGGCATGGTGCGCGCACGCGATATCAGCCAGCAGCGGATGGAGGCGACGCTGCGGCTCAACACCGCGCTCGCGCAGTGGCAGCAGGATCTGGCTTCGATCCAGGACTCGGCCTCGGTGCCGGACCTGCGCTTCGACGGCGCCTCGCTGCAGCTCACTCGACGCGCGCCCGACGGCCTGCAGATCGTCGTCTGGTCGTTGCGCGACGGGCGCTGGCTGCGCTGGGTTGGTCAAAGTGCGACGACGCAGCGCGAACTGCAGGAAAGCTGGTTGCGCAGCCAGCAACTGCAGGGCGCCGAAACATCGCAATTGCAGGTCCTCGAGGGCGTTTCGGACTGGCAGGTGTACTTCTTCCGCGGCAATGCCTGGAGCAACGCGCAGTCGAGCGCCGATGTGCCCGACCCCGGCGCCAGCGCGCCGGGGCGCACGCCTCGCGCGACGCTGCCCAATGGCGTGCGTCTCGTGTTGAGCTTCGGTCCCGGCAGCGGCTTCGCCGGCACGCTGACGCGCGACACCGTGCTGGGCCCGCAGCCATGAGACTTCGCCGACGTCAGCGCGGCGCGGCGTTGCTGACCGCGATGGTCATCGTCACGCTGGTCGCGACGCTCGCGGCGGCGATGGTGTGGCAGCAGTGGCGCGCGGTGCAGGTCGAAGCGATCGAACGCTCGCGCATGCAGGCGGCATGGATCCTCGCTGGCGCGCTCGACTGGTCGCGCCTCATCCTGCGCGAGGACGCGCGCGCCGGCGGACCGGACCATCTCGGCGAGCCGTGGGCCGTGCCGCTGGCCGAGGCGCGCCTGTCCTCCTTCCTGGCGGTCGACAAGAACAACACCGACGACGCGCCCGAGGCCTTCCTTTCGGGCAGCATCACCGACGCCCAGGCCCGCTACAACCTGCGCAACCTGTTCCAGGAGCAGGAGGGCAAGGTGATCCCGGCCGAACTCGCGATCCTCAAGCGCCTGTGCGATGCCGCCGGCGTCGCCAGCGACGTCGCCGACCGCCTCGCCAACGCGCTCGCCGCTGCCAATGCGGGCGGCGAGAACGCGGCGCTGATGCCGCAGTCGGTCGCGCAACTGTCCTGGCTCGGCTTCGACGCCGACACGCTGCGCCGCCTCGCGCCGCTCGTCGTGCTGCTGCCGGCGCGCACGCCGGTGAACCTGAACACCGCCGCCAGCGAGGTCATCGCAGCCACCATCGCCGGCGCCCAGCGCGGCGACGCCGAGCGCCTGGTGCAGGTGCGCCAGCGCACACCGTTTCGCAGCCTCGCCGAAGCGCAGAAGAACCTGCCGCCGGGCATCGAGCTGTCGCCGAGTCAGGTCTCGACGACGACCCGCTATTTCGACGTTCAGGGCCGGCTGCGTCTGGGCGACCGCGTGTTGCAGGAGCACTCGCTGATCGAACGCCGCGGCGCCACCGTCCTCGCCGTGCGGCGCGAACGGGTGAACCTGACCGACCCGGCATCCTGAGCTGCCGCAACGCGCCAGCCCCTTCGACGCCGGAAGAGACTGCGTGACAAGGCCCTTTTCCGGCCTTTCAAACTGTTTCCAGTCTGCTACAACAACAAGTCCTAAGTCTTTGATTTGGTGAGGCTTGCGCCGGTGAGCCACGGATAATCCCGACAGGTCTTCTTTCTCCCTCATGTCCACCCTCGTCGTCCAGTTGGCGCCACGCGGCAGGCTGCGCGCCCG
The DNA here is from genome assembly GCA_023954175.1 of Rhizobacter sp. Lineage (GTDB taxonomy): Bacteria > Pseudomonadota > Gammaproteobacteria > Burkholderiales > Burkholderiaceae_C > CAIKUF01. The sequence continues at coordinate 62,382 of JAMLIM010000003.1, read as the reverse complement.
CAGCGCGGTCGATGGCGGGCGCGCGACGGCAACAAGCAGCGGCGAACTCAGCTACGTCCTGAGCCGCGACGGGCTCGCGGTCAGCGCCCAGGGGGCCTGTGCCCCCGCACTGCTTCCGCGCGCCGACACGGTGGCGCTCGTGCTCGCCGACTGCGACCTGAGCTGGCACCGCATCACGCTGCCGAAGGCACCCGCGGCGCGGTTGCGTGCCGCACTCGCCGGCGTGCTCGAAGAAGCCTTGCTCGACGATGCAGCCAATGTCCACCTCGCACTCGCGCCACAGGCGGTGGCCGGCCAGCCAACCTGGGTCGCGGCGGTCGACCGCCACTGGCTGACCTCAGAGCTCGCGGCGCTCGAGAAGGCCAACGTCTTCGTCGATCGCATCCTGCCGGTGAGCTGGCCCGACGATCCGCCGAGCGGCCACTTCGCCCATGCCGACGAGGCCGAGGCGCGCTCGCTCGCATTGCATTGGGCACACGCCAACGGTGTCGCCACGCTCAGCCTGCAAGGCGGCCTCGCGCATGCCCTGCTGCCGCAGCCGCTGCCCGACGGCGCACGCTGGAGCGCGACACCGGCCGCCGCCACCGCCGCCGAGCGCTGGCTCGATGCGCCGGTCGTCGTGCTGTCGGCTGCCGAGCGTGCGTTGCAGGCGACGCGCTCGCTGTGGGATCTGCGCCAGTTCGAACTCGCCCGGCGCAGCAAGGGCACGCGCGCGCTGCGTGATGCGCTGCGCGGGCTGCGCAGCCCCGCGTGGCGGCCCGCGCGCTGGGGCCTCGCCGCGCTCGTGCTGACGCAACTGCTCGGGCTCAACCTGTGGGCCTGGCACCTTCAATCGACGCTCACGGCAAAGCGCGCGGCGCAGGTCACGCTGCTGCAATCGACCTTCCCGCAGGTGCGCGCCGTGCTCGACGCTCCCCTGCAGATCCAGCGCGAAGTCGCGCTGCTGCGCGCCGCCGCCGGGCAGGCCGACGAGTCGGACCTGGAGCCGCTGCTGCAGGCCGCGGCCGCCGCCTGGCCGAGCGACCTTGCGGCGGTCGAATCGATTCGCTACGAGCCCGGCAAGCTGACGCTCGCGGCGTCGAGTTGGGACGCCGGGCGCATCGAACAGTTTCGCGCCCAGCTGCAGCCGATGGGGCTGCGCTTGGACGTGACCGATGGCCGGCTCGTGCTGAGCCGTGCCGCGCGTGACGGAGGGCGCACATGAACGCGACGCGCCGTCCCCAGGCACGAGCCCAGGAGCACACCTTGCGGAAGTTCGTCCGGTGAACACCGAGGCGCTCGCCCTGCCGGCGCCGATCGCCCAGTTTCGGGCGCGCGCCGCCGCCTGGTGGCGTGAGCTTGCGCCGCGCGAGCGCCAAGGCGCGCTGCTCGCGATCGCGCTGGTCAGCCTTGCGGTGCTCTGGTTCGTGGCGGTGCAGCCCGCGCTGCGCACGCTGCGCGCGGCGCCGATCGCGATCGACCGGCTCGACGCCGAACTGCAACAGATGCAACTGCTTGCAACCGAAAGCCGGGCGCTGCGGGCAGCGCCGCCGGTCGCCCCGGCGCAGGCCGCGGCCGCGCTGCAGGCGGCGACAGCGCGTCTGGGCACGAAGGTGAAACTCGTCCAGCAAGGCGGGCGCGCGACGCTGACGCTGACCGGCGTCGATGGCGAGGCGCTGCGCAGCCTGCTGGCCGAGGCGCGCAGCACCGCACGCGCACGGCCGATCGAAGCGCAACTCGTGCGTTCGGCGGCCGGCTACGACGGCACCTTGGTGCTCGCCGTCGGAGGCCCGTCGTGAGGCTGCCGCTGAAGCGCTTCGCGCGCGGCGCCGGCAGGACGGCGCCGGCCTCGCTCCACTGGCCGGAATCGACCTACGCCCATCAGTCCTGGGAGCGGGCGCGTGCCGCCAGCGCGCGCTGGGCTATCGCCGGCGCGGTGCTCGGCGCGCTGATCGGCGTCGTCGCATTCGCGCCGGCGAGCTGGCTGACCGGCGCCGTCGCATCGGCCAGCGGCGAACGCCTGTTGCTCGCCGACGCCCGCGGCACCGTCTGGTCGGGCAGCGCGGTGCCGGTCCTCACCGGCGGGCCGGGCAGCCGGGACGCCGCGGCGTTGCCGGGGCGCCTGTCATGGACGCTCGGCTGGCGCGGCGCCGGGCTCGTAGTCCGGGCCACGCAGGACTGCTGCCTGAACGGCGTGCTCACCCTGCGGGTGAACCCCGGCCTGTCGCGCTGGACCGTCACCCTGGTGCCCCCGCCCGGTTGGATCGGCCAGTGGCCGAGCGCCTGGCTCGGCGGCCTCGGGACGCCGTGGAACACGCTGCAGCTCGGCGGCAGCCTGCGCCTGCTGTCGCCCGGATTCAGCCTCGAATGGATCGCCGGCCGCTGGCGCGCGAACGGCTCGCTCGACATCGAACTCGCCAACGCGTCGTCGCGCCTGTCGACGCTGGAGACACTCGGCAACTACCGGCTGCGCCTGGTCGGCGATCCGGCCAACGCCGGCCAGCCCACGCTGAACCTCAGCACGCAGGATGGCGCCTTGCAACTCAGCGGCGACGGCAGCTGGGGGCCGGGCGGCGTGCGCTTTCGCGGCGAGGCACGCGCGGCGCCGAGTGACGAGACGGCGCTCGCCAACCTGCTCAACATCATCGGGCGGCGCGATGGCGCGCGGTCCGTTATTTCGATTGGATGAACATGATCGAGCGCATTGACCCCGTGCCTGCGCGACACCCTGCGCGGCAGCCGCGACCGTCGCGTCTCGCCGTCGGCCTGTTGTGCGTGGCGCTCGCCGTCGGGCCCGCCGCGCAGGCGCAGGCGCAGTCGCAATCGCCCACACCGGTGGCCAAGAACCGCTTCCAGGGCGAGCCGGTGACGCTGAACTTCGTCAACGCCGACATCGAAGGCGTGACGCGCGCGGTCGGCGCGATCCTGAAGAAGCAGTTCGTCGTCGATCCGCGCGTGCGCGGCACCATCACGCTCTACAGCGACCAGCCGCTGACGCCGCGCGAGGTCTATCTGAACTATCTCGCCGCGCTGCGCGGCCTGGGCTTCACCGTGGTCGAGGTCGGCGGCCTGTTCAAGGTCGTGCCCGAGGCCGACGCCAAGCTGCAGACCGGCACCGTCGCAGTCGAGACGCCGACGCGCCAGGGCGACCAGGTGCTGACGCAGGTGTTCCGTCTGAATCACGAAAGCGCGAACAACCTCGTCGCCGTGCTGCGCCCGCTGATCAGCCCGAACAACACGATCAACGCCAACCCGGGCAACAACTCGCTCGTCATCACCGACTACGCGGACAACCTGCAGCGCATCGCGAAGATCATCGCGGCGATGGACATTCCCTCCAGCGGCGACGTCGAGGTGATCCCGCTCGAAAACGCGGTGGCCGCCGATCTTGCCGTGATCGTCCAGCGGCTCGCCGATTCGGGCGGAGGCGCCCCGGGCGCGGCGCCCGGTGCGGCGGCGCCGCTCATCATGGTCGATCCGCGCAGCAACTCGCTCATCGTACGCGCCGCCAATCCGGCACGGCTCGCGCTGATCCGCTCGCTCGTCGCCAAGCTCGACCTGCCCTCCGCATCGAACAACGGCATGGGCAACATCTGGGTCGTCTACCTGAAGAACGCCGACGCGGTGAAGCTCGCGGCCGTGCTGCGCGCGGCGTTCAGCTCGCAGGCCTCGGGCGGCGGCGCCGCGCCCACGCCCGTGCCGGCGGCCTTGGCGGCGAATGCGCCAGGCGGAGCGCAGCCGGGCGGGCTCGGCGGCGGGAGCCCGGCGACAGCGCCGGTCTCGGCCTCGGCCGGTCCCTCCACCGGCGGCTTCATCCAGGCCGACCCGTCGACCAACTCGCTCATCATCACCGCCAGCCTGCCCCTGTACCAGCAGTTGCGCAACGTCATCGACAAGCTCGACACGCGCCGCGCGCAGGTCTACATCGAGTCGCTGATCGTGAAGGTCGACGCCGAGAAGATGGCCGACATCGGCATCCAGTGGCAGGGCATCAGCGGCGATTCGAACAGCACCACGCGGGTCGCCGGCGGCACGAACTACGGCCAGCCCAACATCGTGAACCTCACCGCGGCGGCGAACGAGGGCGCCACCGCGCTCGCCACGCTCGCGGTGCCGCCCGGCCTGAACGTCGGCATCCTGCGCAAGATCGGCGACTTCTGGAACATTGGCGCGCTCGCCCGCTTCCTGGAAACCAAGACGGATGCCAACGTGCTCGCGACGCCGAACATGGTCTCGCTCGACAACGAGGAGGCCAAGATCGTCGTCGGCCAGAACGTGCCGTTCCTGACCGGCTCCTACTCGAACACCGGCGGCAACGGCGCCGTCAATCCGTTCCAGACCATCGAGCGCAAGGACGTCGGCCTGACGCTGCGCATCAAGCCGCAGATCGGCGAGGGCGGCACGATCCGCCTCGTGATCTACCAGGAGAACTCGACCGTCGTGCCGTCGAGCAGGCTTTCGCCGCAGGGGCTCACGACCGACAAGAGCGCGATCGAAACGACGGTCGTCGTCGACGATGGGCAGATCATGGTGCTCGGCGGCCTGCTCAAGGACGAGTACGGCGGCAACGTCAGCCAGGTGCCGTTCCTCGGTGATCTTCCGATCGTCGGCCCGCTGTTTCGCACCGACAACCGGACCCGGACCAAGAGCAACCTGATGGTCTTCCTGCGCCCGATGGTGATCCGCAACCAGGACGATTCGAACAAGCTGACGATGGACCGCTACGACCTGATGAGAACCACGCAGCAGACCGCCGGCCAGCCGCGCCAGAGCTACGTGATGCCGATCAACGACGCCCCCGTCACCGCGCCGATGCCCACGCCCGAGCCCGGCTCGCCGTTCAGGGGCAGCACAGTACCGGCGCCGTTGTCGATGGAATCGGTGCCACCGCGCGGCGCCGCATCGGCACCAGCCGCCGCGCCGCCCCCCCCAGCTCCGCCGCCCCCAACATCAAGCCGGGGGCCGGTCGGACCGCAACAACTGCAGATGCCTTGAGCGTTGCACCGCGAGTGATGAAGCAGAAGAATCGCATCGATCGGGCTGCGCCCACGGGCGGAGGGCGCGCGTTCGGCGAGCGGCCACGGTATGCCGGTAGGGATGGGCTTGTGGGGCTGTGCGGCGAAGGCTCGCGCGAGGCTCGGCGCGGCAAAGGCGCGCCCGGGCAGTCCACGGCGCTTCACCTCCGCGGTCGGCGCTGTGCGCCGACTGCCCTGCGATGCTCGGTCTCGCGGCCACGTCGCTCAACTCACTGCGCTCACTGCGTTCGCTCCGTTCAGACAATCGCGACGGGTCAGATCACGAAGCGCGCTGCGCGCGCGGCCACGAGCCCTGTGCTTCTCGGCGCTCCGCAGGCGCGCCGTGGCCTGCCCGGGCCCGCCTTTGCTGTTGCATTTGCTCTTCGCAACGAAAGAGAAGAACCGTCGCGCCAGGCGGTACCCGCCGGGGGCGATTTGTGGAGCGACGAGGATCGCAGGACAGGGGTCGGCGCGCGCAGCGCGCTTCGTGCTCTGACTCGTCGCAACTGTTTGAGCGCAACGAACGAAGTGAGTGAAGCGAGTTTTGCGACGCGACCCCTGGCCGAGAACCGCAGTGCAGTCGGCGCTTTGCGCCGACCGCGTAACCATGAGCCCCCGGTGGGCACCGCCTGGCGCGACGCGAAAGCGCTGAACACCCCCACGGGTACCGCACAGCCCGAAGCCAAAGCGCTGAAACCCCTAGCGGGCACCGCCAGGCGGGACGCCCAAGCGCCCAGGAGGCGCAACCACTCAACCATTGATACCGATGGGCGAGCAAGCGTCACGTTGGCAACGTCTTGCGCATCAAGCATCGAAGTGGCGTGCGATGAAGCAGGCGACCTGAAATGAGCGCCCGCCACCCCCTGCCCTATGCCTTCGCAAAGGCGCACACGCTGTTGCTCGAGGACGATGGCGAACAGCTCGTGCTGTCGGCCCCCGAAGGCGCAGCGTATCCCGCGCTCTCGGAAGTGCTGCGCCTCTACGACGTCGACGTGATGGAGCACGAGGCGGCGACGCTCGCGCAGCGCATCGCGGCGGCGTATGCGGGTGGCGAATCGAGCGCGGCGACGGTGATCGGCGAGGTCGAGAGCAAGGTCGATCTGTCGCGCATGATGCAGGAGCTGCCGGCGGTCGAAGACCTGCTCGAGGCGGGCTCGGACGCGCCGATCATCCGCATGCTCAATCGCTGCTGACGCAGGCCGCGAAGGACGGCGCGAGCGACATCCACATCGAGCCCTACGAGCGCAGCAGTTCGGTGCGCTTTCGCGTCGACGGCACGCTGCGCGAGGTGGTGCAGCCGAACAAGGCGCTGCACGCGGCACTGATCTCGCGCCTGAAGATCATGGCCGAACTCGACATCTCCGAGAAGCGCCTGCCGCAGGACGGCCGCATCTCGCTGCGCATCGGCGGGCGCGCGGTGGACGTGCGCGTCTCGACGCTGCCGTCGTCGCATGGCGAACGCGCCGTGCTGCGCCTGCTCGACAAGGCGGAGTCGAAGTTCACGCTCGAGGGCCTCGGCATGAGCGGCGACACCTTGACGCGCTTCGACAAGCTCGTCCACCAACCGCACGGCATCGTGCTCGTCACCGGGCCGACGGGATCGGGCAAGACGACGACGCTCTACGCGTCGCTCGGCCGCGTCGATACCTCGTCCACCAACGTGCTGACGGTCGAGGACCCGGTCGAGTACGAGCTCGCCGGCATCGGCCAGACGCAGGTGAATCCGAAGATCGACCTGACGTTCGCGAAGGCGCTGCGCGCGATCCTGCGCCAGGACCCGGACGTGATCATGATCGGCGAGATCCGCGACTTCGAGACGGCGCAGATCGCGATCCAGGCGTCGCTCACCGGCCACCTCGTGCTCGCGACGGTGCACACGAACGATGCGCCATCGACGGTGACGCGCCTGACCGACATGGGTGTCGAACCCTTCCTGCTCAGCTCGACGCTGCTCGGCGTGCTGGCGCAGCGCCTCGTGCGCAAGTTGTGCCCGCACTGCAAGAAGGTCGATGCGCGCGGCCGCTACCACCCGGTCGGCTGCGCCGAGTGCGGCCACACCGGCTACAAGGGCCGCACCGGCGTCTACGAATTGATGGTCGCCGACGACAAGGTGAAGAGCCTGATCCACAGCCGCGCTGCCGAATCGCAACTCTTCGTCGCCGCCGAACAGGCGGGGCTGCGCTCGATGCGAGAAGACGGCGAAAGACTCGTCGAAGAGGGCATCACGTCGGCCGAAGAAGTGATGCGGGTGACGCGGGAATGAATAGCCATCGAGGCGGCCCGCAACACTCGCAACGCGGGCATCGAGCCCGCGTTGCTCGCCGATCGCTGCGCTGGTCGATCCCCGTGAACGGGGCCCCTCGCCCTTCGCTTCGCTCTCTATGCCCGCCTACCGCTTCGAAGCGCTAGACGCTGCCGGCAAGTCGAGCAGCGGGCTGCTCGAGGCCGACAACGCGAAGGCGGCGCGATCGCAGTTGCGCGCGCAATCGCTCGTCCCGCTCGAGGTCACGCAGGTCGAGGCGGCCAACAGTGCGCAGGTGACGCGGCACTTCAGCCGGCGCGTGTTCAGCAACACGTCGCTTGCGGTGTGGACGCGCCAGCTCGCCGGGCTCGTCGTCTCCGGCCTGCCGCTCGAGCGTGCGCTCACTGCGCTCGGCGACGAGGCGGAGGATGTTCGCCAGCGCGAGCTCGTCGCCCACCTCAAGAGCGAAGTCAATGCCGGTTCGCCCTTCGCGCGCGCCCTCGCGAGCGCACCGCGCGAGTTCGACGACGTCTATCGCGGCGTGGTCGCCGCCGGCGAGCAGAGCGGCGCGCTCGGCACCGTGCTCGACCGCCTCGCGAACGACCTCGAGGAGCGCCAGGCACTGCGCGGCAAGCTCGTCGGCGCGGTCGCCTATCCGGCGATCGTGTCGGTCATCGCGGTCGTGATCGTCGTCTTTCTCGTCACCTACGTCGTGCCGCAGGTCGCCTCCGTCTTCACGAGCAGCAAGCGCGCGCTGCCGGGGCTCACGGTCGCCATGCTCGCGATCAGCGCCTTCCTGCGCGACTGGGGCTGGCTGCTGCTGCTCGCGCTCGTCGCGGCCGGCGCGACGCTCAAGCTGATGCTGCGCAGCGATGCGTTTCGCGAGCGCTTCGATGCTGCGCTGCTCACCGTGCCGCTCGTCGGGCGGCTGGCGCGCGGCTACAACGCGGCGCGCTTTGCCGGCACGCTCGCGATGCTCGCGGGCGCGGGCGTTCCGATTCTCAAGGCCTTGCAGGCGGCAGCCGAGACGCTCTCGAACCGCGCGATGCGCGCCGATGCGCTCGACGCGCTCGTGCAGGTGCGCGAGGGCGCGCCGCTCGCATCGGCGCTCGCGACGAAGAAGCGCTTCCCGGGCCTGCTCGCGATGTTCGCCCGCCTCGGCGAGCAGACCGGCCAGCTGCCGCAGATGCTCGACCGCGCCGCGCGCCAGCTCGGCGCCGAGATGCAGCGCCGCGCGATGGCGACAGCCACGCTGCTCGAGCCGCTGCTGATCGTCGCGATGGGCGGCGTCGTGATGCTGATCGTGCTCGCCGTGCTGCTGCCGATCATCCAGCTCAACAGCTGGGTCAAGTAGGGCCGCGCAGCGGGAACTCGGCAATACGGCCCCCCATCCAAAGGGGGTCGGCACGCAACTTGCACGCAACAAGCGTGGGTTTTCCGCTTTGTTCCGGAGCCCAAGTCAGGCTAGTCTTTGCTTGAATGAACTTCGGCACAGTGCCGCTCGGAGGTCGGATGGACGCTTCCCAGGCCATGGTTCCCTATTCGCGCGGCGGTCTGCCGATCGCCCGCATGCGCAGCGTCTATCGCCTCGACGAGGTCGGCGCGAAGCTCGACAAGCTCCCGGCCAAGGAGCACGAGAGCCTGCGCGCGACCTACGAGCGCATGCTCGAGAAGGGCGCCGAGCGCTTTCAGGTCAAGCCCTCGGGGCTGCCGCAGATGGAGCACCTCTACGACGAGCTGCCGAACTTCCACGACGTGCTCGACGACGTGCGGCGCCAGCTCGCGCTGTGCGAGGACAGCCGCGACGCGCTCGAGATCACGCCGCTGCTGCTGCTCGGCCCGCCGGGCGTCGGCAAGACGCATTTCGCGCGCGAGCTGTCGGTGCTGCTGGGCACCGGCATGGGCTTCATCTCGATGAGCAGCCTGACGGCCGGCTGGGTGCTCTCCGGCGCGTCGAGCCAGTGGAAGGGTGCGCGCCCGGGCAAGGTGTTCGAGACGCTCGTCGATGGACAGTATGCGAACCCGGTGATGGTCGTCGACGAGATCGACAAGGCCGGCGGCGAACACGCCTACGACCCGCTCGGCGCGCTCTACAGCCTGCTCGAGCAGGACACCGCGGGCCACTTCACCGACGAGTTCGCCGAAGTGCCGGTCGATGCGAGCCAGGTCATCTGGGTCGCGACGGCGAACGATGCCCACGCGATCCCCGAGCCGATCTTGAACCGCATGAACGTGTACGAAGTGCGCGCGCCGGATCGGGACGCCGCGCGCGGCATCGCCGCGCGGCTTTACCGCGCGATCCGTGCCGCCCACGACTGGGGCCAGCGCTTCGAGGCCGACGCGAGCGACGCGGTGCTCGAGCGCATCAGCGAGATGGCGCCGCGCGAGATGCGGCGCGCGTGGATGACGGCGTTCGGCAACGCCAAGCTCGACCACCGCGACCACGTCCTGCCGCGCGACCTGCCGGAAGCCGGTCACAGGCGCTCGGCGATCGGCTTCGTGCAGTAGCCGGCTCCGCACGCGGAGGGCAACGCCGGCCGCGCCGCAGCGATGCGCGCGGCAGCGCCCGTCGGCGGGCGGTGAGCCGTCAAGGCAAGGGCAGGGACAGGCGCAACTGGATGAAGTTCTGGCCCGGGTTGGGCAGCTCGATGTCGGCGTTCGAGAAATGCTCGAAGCGCAGCGAGACCTCGTATTCGCGCGCCGGGCCGAAGACGGCGCCGATCGCGATCTGGTCGCCGAAATTGAAGCGCGTCGAGAAGGCCCGGCCCTCGGTCACGTAGACCTTGTTCGTGTAGGTCGCGCCAATGCCGCCCTCGATGAACCAGGGGGCGTTGCCGCCCGCCAGCGTGTAGCGAACGACGGGCGTGAAGCTCAGCTGCCCGAGGCTCGAGTAGCCCTCGCCACTGGCTGCCTGGTAGCGCCAGCCCGAGATCGCCGCCGCCCAGTAGCCGGAAACGACACCGGGGCCGAGCACCCACTGCCGGCTCCAGCGCCAGGTCAGCCCCACGGTGGCGGCGCTGGTGTCCTCGGCAATGCCAACCTGGAGGAAGGCACCGGTTGGAGCCAACGACGGCTCGGCCACCGCAGGACGCGCCGCAACTGCGGCCGCCGCCAGGACGACGAGCCAGGGCAACTTCAGGCCAGGCCTGACAAATCTCTTCTCTTCCATTCACGGTGCCCTGCCATAGCGGGCCAACATCCGCCGCGCAGTTCGCGACTTGAAGCGAAGTCTATCGGCTCACGCGCCCACTTCAGCGCCTGTAGCCCGGCCCGAGTGCCATCCGGCGCCGCGCGGCGGAGTTGGCACGGGGCGCAGCGCGCAATGAGATCGACATCGGCGAGCGGATCGCGGCGTTGCTCGGCCTACGCCCCTGCGGGGGCGTTGTTCGTTTCCTGCCTATCATTTGCGGATGCCCGCCTCCCTGCACGGTCAACTCGTCGTCGCCATCTCGTCGCGGGCGCTGTTCGACTTCGAGGAGGAGAACCGCGTTTTCGAGGCGGACGACGACCGCGCCTACATGGCGTTGCAGCTCGCACGGCTCGACGCGCCGGCGCGGCCCGGCGTCGCGTTCTCGCTCGTCAACAAGCTGCTCGCCTTCAACCTGCCCGCCGCGCAGCGGGTGGAAGTGGTGATCCTCTCGCGCAATGACCCGGTGTCGGGCATGCGGGTGTTCCGCTCGGCCAAGCATTACGGGCTGCCGATCCAGCGCGGTGTGTTCACGCGGGGCGAATCGCCGTGGCGCTACCTGCGGCCGCTGGCGGCGAACCTGTTCCTGTCGACGAACGAGGCCGACGTGCGTTCGGCGCTCGCCGCCGGCGTGCCGGCCGCGCGGGTCTACCCGCATTCGGCGCGCGCGTCGGATGCGCACCCGAACGAGGTGCGCATCGCCTTCGACGGTGACGCGGTGCTGTTCTCGGACGAGGCGGAGCGCGTCTTTCAGCGTGCCGGCCTCGCCGCGTTCCAGGCGCACGAAGACGACCAGGCGGCGACGCCGCTCGGCGCCGGGCCGTTCAAGCCGCTGTTGCAGGCGCTGCACACCTTGCAGCGCGATGCCTCCCCCGTCATGCGCATCCGTACCGCGCTCGTCACGGCGCGCAGCGCACCGGCGCACGAGCGTGCGATCCGCACGCTGATGGACTGGCGCATCGAGGTCGACGAGGCGATGTTCCTCGGTGGCCTTGCGAAGGGCGAGTTCCTGCGCGAGTTCGAGCCCGACTTCTTTTTCGACGACCAGACCGGGCATGTCGACAGCGCGGCCCCGCACGTGCCTTCAGGGCACGTCGCCTCGGGCGTCGCCAACGGCTGAGTGCGGTCGCCGGCGGGCGACTCGGCCTCGTCGCGCTTGCATCTCGTCACAAATTGGCGGGTGTTGCGCCCTGCATCCCCCTAGGACGCCAGTTGCGCGCATGAGGACACGTTTCTATTCTGGGTTGGCCACTTCCAGCCAGCCAAGGAGTCATCATGGCCACAGCCAAACGCGGCGAGCGCAACGTGCCGCTCGAGATCCGCACCACGATCACGGAACGCCCGGCAGAACTCACGAGCGTCGTCGCCTACGCCTTCAGCAAGGGCGGCACCCTGCTCGACATGCAGCCGCTCGACAAGGGCGGCAGCGCGAAGCTTGCGCTGCCCGTCGGCAAGGAGGCGCAGGCGGTGCGCGTCGTGCTCGGGCCGGAGATGGACAAGGGCGAACTCGACGTCGGTGAACTGTTGCGCCGCGGCGGGCTCGACGCCCACGTCGCGCTGCGACCGAACATGGAGCGGCTGCCGCCGCTGCGGTTCGAGCTCGGCCCCGACGTCTGGCCGCACTGGATCGGCCGACGCTGCCTCGTCAAGGGCACGCTGCTCAAGAGCGTCGTTGCGGGCGGAATCACGCTCAAGCTGCCGGTATGCAATGCGGCGATCGACATCTACGAGGTCGACCCCTGGCCGTTCATCATCATCAAGCTGCCCGAGTACGAGATCGACCGCTTGCGCGACATCGTGGTCGGGCCCTGGCCGCCGATCGACCTGCCCATTCCACCGCGCCCACCGGAGCGCTTCCCGGGCGCCTTTCGCGTCGATCTGGCGGGCGAGGTCAGCCTGAATCCGCAGCCGCTGCCGCCGGAGCCGCCCGAACGCATCGGCGCGCGCATCACCGATCCGGGCACGATCCGCGGCTTCAACCCGCAGCCCGAGCCGCCGAGAGAGATGCTGCGCTCGCTCGCGCTGCCGGCCGAACTGCAGCTCGCCGCGCGCAGCTCGCGCGCGGTGTTCGAGCGCGCGGTCGTCGCGCACCTCGAACTGCTGCGCCCCATCCTGTGCTGGCTGTTCCCGATGTTCGTCAAGCGCACCAAGCTCGTGACGGTGATGACGGACGAGTGCGGGCACTTCCGCGCGGTGATCTGGCGTTCGTACTTCAATCTCGACGTGCCGGACCTCTACTTCGTCGCCCGCCAGCGCATCTGGCCGGGCTTCTGGGTCACGATCTACGAGCCGACGCCCGTCGCCTGCCACACCTGGTGGAACTACGTCTGCGGCACCGAGGTGACGCTCGTCACGACGCATCCGCTCGCGCACGCCTGCCCGCCGTGCCCGCCGATCGTCGCGCCCAACAACTGGGTGCTCTTCATGGCGGTGGGCAACACCTCGGTCTGGCGCATCCACGGCGCGAACGACACGACCAAGGTCGGCGCCCCTGGGCACGATCCGGCCAAGCTCGGGCTGCTCGACGACAGCGCGCCGTGGGGCGGGTCCCTGCGGCCGCGCCTCGAGTTCGACAGCTCCTTGCGCAGCGACCTCGGGGTGCGCTACTACCGTGTGTCGTACAAGCGCCCGGCCGAAGCGGAAAGCGAATGGCGCCCCAACACCGACGCGATCAACCGGCACTACACGCACGAGGTCGGCGGCGATCTGATCCTCGAGCAATATCCGCTCGGACCGCAATCAGTCGGGGCCTCGGCCCATCTGTGCGAGATCCCGCCCGCGCTGCCGCCGACCGGGCAGTGGTCGACGCCCAACGTCGTGCTCGACACCCAGAGCGCCGTCATCCCGACCGTCGCCGTCGCGCCGGGCACGACCTTCGATGCCGGCGGCAACCCGGTCGGCACCGACCAGGGCGGGCCGTGGCAGATCAAGGTCGAGCTGTTCGACGCGGCCGGCAACCTCGTCGATCCGGAGGCGCTCGGCATCAAGTGGCGCGTGCCTGCGAGCAGCGACCTGAGCGGCACGATCCAGACGCGCGATGCCGCCCTGCTCGGCCTCGTCGACGCGGCGCAAAACCGCATGGTGCTGACCGTGCGGGTGGACAACAACCCGACCTTCGCCCGCATCGACGCGCCGAGCGTCGGCGGCAGCGCGGCGGCCGACGAATGCGGCGTGATGAACTACGCGTCGCGCGCGCTCGGCGTGGACGTGCCCTTCCTCGCGCTGCAGCGCAACCGCTTCGCGAGCTACTCGTTCTATGTCCAGCGCGGTGCCGTCTCGCCGCCCGAATACAGCGCGGCGGGCACGGCGGCCGCGAATGCCGCCGGCATGCCGGCGGCGATTCCGCCTTCGCCGCCCGGCGACCCGTTGCCGACGGTGGGCAGCCTGCTCGACCTGTGCGTGCTCGCGGGTTTCACCGAGAACCTCTACGTGGCGCACCGGGCGACCGATGGCTGGTCGCGCCAGGACCAATACGACAGCAGGACGGCACGCGCCTTCGTGCTGGCGCCGGGGCCGACTTCGAATGCCTGAATGACGCCACCTCGTCACGCGGCGGCCGGGGCCGCCGTGTGACCTGCGCGTGTCGCCGCAAGGCGTGGCGCCCGCGTCAGATGCTGTGGCGCAGGCCCTCGAGGTCGAGGACGCGCAGGCCGCCGTATTCGATGCGGATGCAGCCGCGCCGCTGCAGCGTGTGAAGTGACTCGTTGACGCGCTGGCGCGACAGGCCGACGAGGTAGCCGAGCTCCTGCTGCGTGATGCGCAGCAGGTCGCCCACGCCGGGGTAGAGCGTCGGGTGAAAGAGCGCCGCGAGGCTGCGCGCGACGCGCACGTCGGGATCGCTCAGGCGGTCGATCTCGCGGGCGCCGATGAACTGGCCGAGGCGTTCGTTGAGCTGTCGCATCACGAAGCCGTTGAACGCGATGCTGCGCGACAGCAGCCAGTGGAAGGTGTCGACGTTCAGGCCGGCGACGACGCTCTTTCGCAGGGCCTGGATGTTGTAGCGGTAGGGCTCGCGTTTGATCATCGTGCCCTCGCCGAACCAGCCCCCGCGGGGCACGCCGGTGAACGTGATCGGCACGCCGTGCGCGGTGTCGCTGCTCATCTTGAGCAGGCCGTCGACGACGCCGAACCAGTACGTCGCCGGCCGCCCCACGCGGCACAACAGTTCGCCCGCAGCGACCTCGACGACAAGGATGTCGGCCTCCGCGCGGGCGCGTTCATCGGCATCGCTCAGCGCGCCGAGCCAGTGAATGCCGGCAAGCTCCTCGGCCGTTGCGGCGCGCGCCCGCGCATGCAAGGGGCCTACGAATGCGTGCATGGGCGGGATCTCTGGCAGGCAGACATGGCGGCTCGAACAATGGTGCGAAACCCCGGGGAAATACCGAGGGGGTGAACCCGAGCAATGTCGTCGTAACGACAACTTGGCGTCAAACTCAAGCCTAGCATTGCGGCTGGCAAACATCACCACGTGTGAACTCCGGAGCCACAGCTTGCAGACGACGTTTCCAAGATCGATGCTCGCACACGCGAAGGCGCGCCCGACCGCGGCTGCCCTGCGCGTCAAGGAGTACGGCATCTGGCAGACGATGACGTGGGCCGAGCTCGCCGATCTGGTGCGCGACATGGCCTGCGGCCTCGCGGCGGCCGGCCTCAAGCGCGACGACCACATGGTGGTGGTGGGCGAGAACCGGCCGCGGCTCTATGCGTCGATGCTGGCCGCGCAGGCGCTCGGCGCGGTGCCGATCCCGCTCTATCAGGACGCGGTCGCGGCCGAGTTCACGTTTCCGATCAACAACGCCGAGGTCGCGTTCGCCGTCGTCGAGGACCAGGAGCAGGTCGACAAGATGCTCGAGTTGCGCGAGGAGTGCCCGCAGCTGGCCGCGATCTGGTACGACGACCCGCGCGGCCTGCGCAACTACGACGAGCCCGGGCTGGCGCCGCTCGAGGCGCTGGTCGAATCGGGCCGCGCGTTTGCCAAGGCGCACCCCGGCTTCTTCGACGCCGAGGTCGCCAAGGCCTCGCCGGACGACGTGGCGGCGCTCTTCTTCACGTCCGGCACGACGGGCAAACCCAAGGGCGTGGTGCATACGCACTTCACGCTGCTCGACCGCGCGAAGGCGGGGGCCGAATTCGACAAGCTCGGCCCGGACGAGGAGGTGCTGGCCTACATGCCCCCGGCGTGGATCGGCCAGAACATCTTCAGCTACGCGCAGTGGCTCGCCTGTGGCTACGTCGTCAACTGCCCTGAGTCGGCGTCGACGGTGACGATCGACCTGAAGGAAATCGGGCCGACCTACTACTTCGCGCCGCCACGCATCTTCGAAGGGCTGCTGACGAGCGTGATGATCCGCATGGAAGACGCCGGCGCGCTCAAGCGCTGGCTGTTCCACTACTTCATGGACGTCGCTCGGCGCGTCGGCCCGGCGCTGATGGATGGCAAGCCGGTCGGCCTGTGGGACCGCCTGCTCTACGCGAAAGGCAACGTGCTCGTCTACGGCCCGTTGCGCAACACGCTCGGCTTCTCTCGCGTGCGCGTCGCCTACACCGCGGGCGAGGCGATCGGGCCGGATCTGTTCACCTTCTACCGTTCGATCGGGATCAACCTGAAGCAGCTCTACGGCCAGACCGAAACCGCCGTGTTCGTCTGCCTGCAGCCCGACAACGAAGCGCATGCCGATACGGTCGGCGTCCCGATCGCCGGCGTGGAGATCCGGCTCGCCGAGAACGGCGAGATTCTCGTCAAGTCGCCCGGCCTGTTGAAGGAGTACTACAAGAACCCGGAAGCGACGGCCGAGGTGCTGACCGGCGACGGCTGGTACCACACGGGCGACGCCGGCTTCATCGCCGCGAGCGGCCACCTGAAGATCATCGACCGCGCGAAGGACGTCGGCCGCATCGTCGGCGGCGCCAACGACGGCGCGATGTTCGCGCCCAAGTACGTCGAGAACAAGCTCAAGTTCTTCCCCTTCATCAAGGAGGCGGTCGCCTTCGGCGACCAGCGCGACCGCGTCTGCGCCTTCATCAACATCGACGTCGAGGCGGTCGGCAACTGGGCCGAGAAGCGCAACCTGCCTTATGCCGGCTATACCGATCTGGCGCAAAAGCCCGAGGTCTACGCGCTGATTCGCGACTGCGTGGAAAAGGTCAACGCCGACCTCGCGCAGGACGATCTGCTCGCGGGCAGCCAGATGAGCCGCTTCCTGATCCTGCACAAGGAACTCGACGCCGACGACGGCGAACTGACGCGCACGCGCAAGGTGCGACGCGGCTTCATCGGCGAGCGCTATCAGGTGCTCGTCGACGCGCTCTACGGCGGCAAGGCGAGCCAGTACATCGAGACGCAGGTCAAGTTCGAGGACGGCCGCACCGGCATGGTTGCGGCCGACCTGCGGATCGAGGACGCCAAGGTGTTTCCCGCTGTGAAGAAGGCAGCCTGAAATGAAACCCCCATATTCGCTTGCGCTCGCTGCCCCCCGGGGGGGCGCTCAGTGGCTTCGGGCGGCCGGGCGCCACTGAGATGGCGGCGCGCGAGATCGGCGAGGTCATCCTCGAGGTCAACAACATCAGCCTCGCGTTCGGCGGCGTGAAGGCGTTGACCGACATCAGCTTCAATGTGCGCGAGCACGAGATCCGCGCGATCATCGGCCCGAACGGGGCGGGCAAGAGCTCGATGCTCAACTGCATCAACGGCGTCTATCAACCGCAACAGGGCACGATCGCGCTGAAGGGGCAGACGTTCAAGCACATGAACTCGCGCCAGGTGGCGAAGATGGGCGTGGCGCGCACCTTCCAGAACCTGGCGCTTTTCAAGGGCATGAGCGTGGTCGACAACATCATGACCGGTCGCAACCTCAAGATGCGCTGCAACCTGTTCCTGCAGGCGCTGCGCGTCGGCCCGGCGCAGCGCGAGGAAGCCGCGCAGCGCGAGTTCGTCGAGCACATCATCGACTTCCTCGAGATCCAGCCCTACCGCAAGACGCCCGTCGGGCGCATGCCCTATGGTCTGCAAAAGCGGGTCGACCTCGGGCGTGCGCTCGCGATGGAACCGCAGGTACTTCTGCTCGACGAGCCGATGGCCGGCATGAACGTCGAGGAGAAGCAGGACATGAGCCGCTTCATCCTCGACGTCAACGACGAGTTCGGCACAACGATCGTGCTGATCGAGCACGACATGAGCGTCGTCATGGACATCTCGGACCGCGTCGTCGTGCTCGACTACGGCAAGAAGATCGGCGACGGCACGCCCGACGAGGTGCGCGCCAATCCGGACGTGATCAGTGCCTATCTGGGGACCAGCCATTGAAAGCCGACCACGCGACGGGCCTGGCGCCGGGCCACCCCAAGGCGGGCCCGACCCCCACGGGGGGTGGTTCGGCGTACTCGACGAACCGGGGGCACCACTGATATGGGCTTTTTCATCGAAACCCTGATCGGCGGCCTGATGTCGGGCATGCTGTACTCGCTCATCGCGCTCGGCTTCGTGCTGATCTACAAGGCGAGCGGCGTGTTCAACTTCGCGCAAGGTGCGATGGTGCTTTTCGCCGCGCTCGCGATGGCGCGCTTCTCCGAATGGATTCCGGCCTGGCTCGGCATCGAGAGCCGCTGGCTCGGCAACGTGCTCGGCTTCATCGCCGCCTTGCTGACGATGATCGCCGTGGCCTGGGTCATCGAGCGCTTCGTGCTCGGCAAGCTCGTGAACCAGGAAGGCATCACGCTGCTCATGGCCACACTGGGTATCAGCTACTTTCTCGACGGCTTCGGACAGACGCTGTTCGGCAGTGAGATCTACACCATCGACGTGGGCATGCCCAAAGACCCGATGTTTCTGTTCGAAAGCGTGTTCCAAGGCGGCATCCTGGTGAACAAGGAGGACGTGGTCGCCGCCGTCGTCGCCGCGGCGCTCGTCGCGGTGCTGGCGCTGTTCTTCCAGAAGACCTCGACCGGACGCGCACTGCGCGCGGTGGCGGACGATCATCAGGCGGCGCAGTCGATCGGCATTCCGCTCAGCCGGATCTGGATCATCGTCTGGTCGGTGGCGGGCTTCGTCGCGCTCGTCGCCGGCATCATCTGGGGCAGCAAGCTCGGCGTGCAGTTCTCGCTCTCGCTGATCGCGCTGAAGGCGCTGCCGGTGGTGATCCTCGGCGGGCTGACATCGGTGCCCGGTGCAATCATCGGCGGGCTCATCATCGGTGTCGGCGAAAAGCTCTCCGAGATCTACATCGGCCCGTTTTTCGGCGGCGGCATCGAGATCTGGTTCGCCTATGTGCTCGCCCTCGTCTTCCTGCTGTTCAGGCCGCAGGGGCTGTTCGGGGAGAAGATCATTGATCGCGTTTGAACAAGGGCTGAACTGATCATGTTCTACCGCGAAAACGGCCAGTTCAAGACCAGCTACAAGGCCGACGAACAGATCTTCCCGATCCGCCAGGACCGGATCGCGATCCTTGCATTGCTCGTGGTCGCCTTCCTGGTCGTGCCGTTCGCCGCCTCCGAGTATCTGCTGCGCGCGATCCTGATCCCGTTCCTGATCCTGTCGCTCGCCGCGCTCGGCCTGAACATCCTGGTCGGCTACTGCGGTCAGATCTCGCTCGGCACCGGCGCCTTCATGGCGGTCGGCGCCTATGCCGCGTACAACTTCCAGGTGCGCATCGAGGGCATGCCGCTCGTCGCATCCTTGCTGCTCGGCGGCGTGTGCGCGACGGCGGTCGGCGTCCTGTTCGGCATCCCGTCGCTGCGCATCAAGGGCCTGTACCTCGCGGTGGCAACGCTTGCGGCGCAGTTCTTCGTCGACTGGGCTTTCTTGCGCATATCGTGGTTCACCAACGATTCGTCGTCCGGCTCGGTCAACGTGGCCAAACTCCAGGCCTTCGGACTGCCGATCGAATCGCCGCTTCAGAAGTATCTGTTCTGCCTGATCTTCGTCAGCGTCTTCGCCCTGCTCGCGAAGAACCTGGTGCGCGGCGCCATCGGCCGCGAATGGATGGCGATGCGCGACATGGACGTCGCGGCCAGCGTGATCGGCATCCGCCCGGTCTACGCAAAGCTCACGGCGTTCGCGGTCAGCAGCTTCATCGTCGGCGTCGCCGGCGCGCTCTGGGGTTTCGTTCACCTCAGTTCATGGGAACCGGCGGCGTTCAACATCAACCGCTCCTTCGACCTCCTGTTCATGGTCATCATCGGCGGGCTGGGTTCGATCATGGGCAGCTTCTTCGGCGCCGCCTTCATCGTCGTGCTGCCGATCGTGCTCGACAACATGCCGTACTGGTTCGGCATCCCGATCGACACCGCGCTCGCCTCGCATCTGACGTTCATGATCTTCGGCGCGCTGATCGTCTTCTTCCTCATCGTCGAGCCGCACGGACTGGCGCGCCTGTGGTCCGTCGGCAAGGAAAAGCTCAGGCTATGGCCGTTCCCGCACTGATTCGCTTTGCGGGAAATCCCCGACAAATGAATCGCGCAGTGCGCGGTCTGATTGGCGTGCGTCCAATCTTTCGTTCCCCGCACCCCCGGGTGCTTCTTCAACCATCCTGGAGGCAGACATGAAACTCAAGTCCATCATCATGGCCGCGGCATTCACCGCCGCGGCCGTCGGCAGCCTGATCACGGCGCCGGCAGCATTCGCGCAGGCGAAGGAACAGTTCTTCCCCGTGCTCGTCTATCGCACCGGCGCGTATGCGCCGAACGGCGTGCCCTGGGCGGACGGCTATGTCGACTACCTCAAGTACGTCAACGCCACAGGCGGCATCAATGGCGTCAAGATCAGCTGGGAAGAGTGCGAGACCGGCTACGCAACCGACAAGGGCGTCGAATGCTATGAACGGCTGAAGGGCAAGCAGGGCGGCGCGACGGTGTTCCAGCCGCTGTCCACCGGCATCACCTTCGCGCTCACCGAAAAGGCACCGGTCGACAAGATTCCGCTCATCACCGCCGGCTACGGGCGCAGCGAAAGCGCCGACGGCATGGTCTTCAAGTGGAACTTCCCGCTCATCGGCACCTACTGGGTCGCCGCCGACATCCTGGTGCAGTACGCCGGTCAGAAGGAAGGCGGGCTCGACAAGCTCAAAGGCAAGACGATCGCCCTCGTCTACCACGACAGCCCGTACGGCAAGGAGCCGATCCCGCTGCTCGAAGAGCGCAGCAAGCAACTCGGCTTCAAGCTCATGCTGCTGCCGGTGACGCACCCGGGTGTCGAACAGAAGGCGACCTGGCTGCAGATCCGCCAGGCGCGGCCGGACTTCGTGTTCCTGTGGGGCTGGGGCGTGATGAACTCGACCGCGATCAAGGAAGCCGTCGCCACCGGCTACCCGCGCGAGAAGATGTACGGCGTGTGGTGGGCAGCGGCCGAACCCGACGTGAGGGACGTGGGTGCCAGCGCCAAGGGCTACAACGGCCTCGCGATGCAGCACGGCGCCGAGCCCAACGCCAAGATCACGAAGGAAATCCTCGAGAAGGTCTACGCCAAGGGCGATGGCTCGGGCCCGAAGGACCAGGTCGGTCAGGTGCTCTACATGCGCGGCGTGATCTCGGCCATGCTCGGCGTCGAAGGCGTGAAGCGCGCGCAGGAGCGCTTCGGCAAGGGCAAGGTGATGACGGGCGAGCAGGTGCGCTGGGGTCTGGAGAACCTGGCGCTCGACCAGAAGAAACTCGACGCACTCGGCTTCGCCGGCGTGATGCGCCCGGTCAGCACCTCGTGCCAGGACCACATGGGCTCGGCCTGGGCGCGTATCCAGACCTGGGATGGCAGCAAGTGGGTCTTCACCTCCGACTGGATGCAGGCCGACGACACGATCATCAAGCCGATGGTCAAGGCCGCCGCAGCCAAGTACGCGACCGAGAAGAAGATCACGCCGCGTACGGCGGCGGACTGCCAGGCTTGAACGGCACGGCCGCTCACGCCGGCGGCTGAGCGACGGTGCTGCCAACCCTTCCCCTCCCTCCGGGCGGGAGGGGTTTGGCGGCCACCCCAGCCCCTGCGGGAGAGGCGGGCTCCTACGGAGCCCTCATCGAAACGGCGCGTGCGCCGCTTCGATGAGTCAGAGATCGAGACCATGAGCGAATCCAACATCCTCCTCAACGTCAACGGCATCGAGGTCATCTACAACCATGTGATCCTGGTGCTCAAGGGCGTCTCGCTGCAGGTGCCCGAGGGCAAGGTGGTTGCGATCCTCGGTGGCAACGGTGCCGGCAAGACGACGACCTTGCGCGCGGTGAGCAACCTGCTGCGCGCCGAGCGCGGCGAGGTGACGAAGGGCTCGATCGAACTGCGTGGCGAGCGCATCGAGAAGCTCAGCACGTCCGACATGGTCGAGCGTGGCGTGATCCAGGTCATGGAGGGCCGGCGCTGCTTCGCGCACCTGACGATCGAAGAAAACCTGCTGGCCGGCGCCTACACCCGCAAGGACGGCAAGGCGGCCGTCGCGCGGACGCTGGAGAAGGTCTACACCTACTTCCCCCGCCTCCGGGAGCGCCGCAGTTCGCAGGCCGCGTACACGTCGGGCGGCGAGCAGCAGATGTGCGCCGTCGGCCGCGCGTTGATGGCGAGCCCGAAGATGGTGCTGCTCGACGAGCCGTCGATGGGCCTCGCGCCGCAGATCGTCGAGGAGGTGTTCGAGATCGTGAAGGACTTGAACACGAAGGAGAACGTCACCTTCCTGCTCGCCGAGCAGAACACCAACATGGCGCTGCGCTATGCCGACTACGGCTACATCCTCGAGAGCGGGCGCATCGTGATGGACGGCGCCGCGAGCGACCTGTCGAACAACGAGGACGTGAAGGAGTTCTACCTCGGCATGGGCGGCGGCGACCGCAAGAGCTTCCGCGATGTGAAGAGCTATCGCCGGCGCAAGCGCTGGCTGGCCTGAGGCCCATGGCGCACGCCGACCCCGCCGCCCTCGCGGCCTTGCTGCCTCTCATGCGCCAGCTGCGCGACATCAAGGGCGTGCGCGAGGTCAAGCCCGGCATCTTCCACTGCCGGGGCGTGGCCTTCGTGCATTTCCATGACGACCACGGTTCGCTGCACGCCGACCTGAAGAAAGCTGGCGGCAGTGGTTTCGACCGCTATGCGCTCGACACCGCGCCAGCCCAACGCAAACTGATCGACGACGCCCGGCGCCGCGCAGGCCGCGGCGACGACGACTGAGCCTGCTTCCGGCAGTTGACCGCCAACGTCCGCTGGCCACACCACATGGACCTTGACATTCGAGCCCACGGCAACGCTCACCATTCCGGCGCGAGCGCTGCGCGCCCGATTGAACCGCGCTGCGGCCCACTAGGGCGTGTCCAACTGCCGGAAGTAGGCTGAACCATGTCACACCACTACGACGAAGCCGAAACGCGAGACCCGCTGGAGCGCGAACGCGCCCTGATGGCAGCGCTGCCGCGACAGGTGGCGCGGGCGCAGGCCGACACGGCGGCATTTGCCGACGTCCTGCGCGGCGTCGATGCAGCCGCGATCACGAGCCGCGACGCACTTGCGCAACTGCCGGTCACACGCAAGCACGATCTGCTCGAGCGGCAGAAGGTGGCGCGCGCATCCGGCGCGGGCAACCCGTTCGGCGGCTTCTCCGCGGTGGGGTGGCGCGGCGTGGCGCCGTCACGTGGCGCGCGCAACGTGTTCCAGTCACCCGGGCCGATCTACGAGCCGCAGGGCCATGGCACCGACCACTGGCGCATGGCGCGCGCACTCTTCGCCGCCGGTTTTCGCGCCGGCGATCTGGTGCACAACAGCTTCAGCTATCACCTGACGCCGGCCGGCGCGATGGCCGAGTCAGGCGCGCTCGCGCTCGGCTGCACCGTGTTCCCCGGCGGCGTCGGCAACACCGAGCTGCAGTTGCAGGCGATGGTCGATCTCGGCGCCCACGGCTACGTCGGCACGCCGAGCTTCCTGCGCATCGCAATCGAGAAGGCGGCCGAACTCGGCGTCGCGCTGCCGTCGTTGACGAAGGCGCTCGTCTCGGGCGAAGCGTTCCCGCCGCCGCTGCGCGACTGGCTGCTGGAGCACGGCGTCGCAGGCTATCAGTGCTACGCAACGGCCGACGTCGGCCTGATCGCGTACGAGACCACGGCGCGCGAGGGGCTCGTGCTCGACGAGGGGGTCGTCGTCGAGATAGTGCGGCCGGGCACCGGCGACCCGGTCACCGAGGGCGAGGTCGGCGAGGTCGTCGTCACCGTCTTCAATCCCGACTATCCGCTGATCCGCTTCGGCACCGGCGACCTGTCGGCGATCCTGCCCGGCGCCTGCCCGACCGGGCGCACCAATGCCCGCATCAAGGGCTGGATGGGGCGCGCCGATCAGACGGCGAAGGTGCGCGGCATGTTCGTCCACGCGGCGCAGATCGGCCAGATCGTGCGCCGCCACCCCGATGTCGCGCGCGCGCGCCTCGTCATCAGCGGCGAGATGGCGAACGACCGGATGACCTTGCGCGTCGAAGCGACGCGCCGGCCCGAAGGCATCGCCGAGCGCATCGCGCAGACCGTGCGCGAGGTGACGAAACTGCGCTGCGAGGTCGAGCTGTGCGCGCCGGGCAGCCTGCCCAACGACGGCAAGGTGATCGAGGACGCGCGCGCCTACGACTGACCTGCCTTCGAGTCGCCCTTGGGCGTCTCAACTCTCCTCGTGGGACGCAAGCAAGGCGAGCCTGGGGCAGTCCCCGACCGCCGACACGCCTCAGGGATTCTTCTGCGCAACGATGCAGCGGATGCCCGCCGTGTCGCGGATCGTCGTGAAGGTCGTCGAGATGCCCTCGACGTAGTCCTCGGTCGAGATCCGCCCGAGGTCGAAGCGCGAGGTCATGTCGACGAAATACGCGCTGTACAGGTTCGAGCCGGGATTCATCAACTGGCTGATCGTGACTTCACCGATGCGCATCGTGCCGCAGTTCTTGTCGACCTTGTTCAGGAACGTGTCGTAGGTCGGGTTGGGCTTCCACGCGTCGGACGCGCAGCCCCCCAGCGCGACCAGCAGCGCGGCGGCTGGCAGCGAGCAGCGTCGCAACCATGCCGGCGCGTTGATCCGGGGGTGCATGGGCCGCGGGTGTGATTGCGACTGCGCGAGGCGGGACATTGGCGTTCCTTCCCTGTGGTGAAGACAGGATGCTCGGTGGCGACTGCCGGAGGCAGACGCGCATTATGCCCATCGCGCGCGGCGCGCTCAGCGTCGAACGACGATGGGAAGCGTCACCGGGCCGTCGTTGACGAGATGCACCTGCATGTCGGCGCCGAACTCTCCGCACGCTACCGGCGCCTGCAATGCGCGCGCGGTGGCGACGACGCGCTCGAAGAGGCGCCTTCCGGCTGCCGGCGCCGCCGCGCCGACGAAGCTCGGCCGATTGCCGGCCGTCGTGTCTGCCGCGAGGGTGAACTGGCTCACGAGCAGCAGAGCGCCGCCCACCGCGCCGAGGTCCAGGTTCATCTTGCCGGCACCGTCGGCGAACACGCGCAGCCTGACGAGCTTCGCCGCGAGCCGGTCGGCGATCGCCTCGTCGTCGTCCGGCTCGACGCAGACGAAGACGAGCAAGCCGCGATCGATGGCACCGACGATGCGGCCGGCGACTTCGACGCGCGCGCAGGCCACGCGCTGCACGAGCGAGATCACAGCGGGTCGTTCAAGTCGTCGAAGTGCGCCTCGACGTCGAGCGGCAGCAACTGGATCGACGCCCGCAGGCCCGGCACTTCGGCCATCAAGGCCTGCTCGACGGTGGCGCGCAGCGCGGCGGCGCGGCCGAGCGTCCAGTTCGCCGGCATGTGCATGTGCACGTCGACGAACAGGCGCTGCCCCGCGCGCCGCGTGACGAGATGGTCGAAGCGGATCGCGTGATGCGCGAACTGCGCCAGCGCCGCGTCGATCTGGGCCCGCACCTTGGGGTCGACGGCGCTGTCCATCAGCCCGTCGACCGATCGCCACGCGAGGCGTGCACCCTCGCGCAGGATGTTGAGGGCGACGCCGATCGCGAGCAGCGGATCGAGCCAGAGCCAGTCGGTCACGCTCACCAGCAACAGGCCGACGACGACGCCCGCCGATGTCCACACATCGGTGAAAAGATGGCGCGCATCCGCTTCGAGGGCGATCGAGCGATGCACCCGCGAGGCGGCAAGCATGTGCCACGCGAGCACGCCGTTGATGATCGAGCTGACGATCGACAGCCCGAGGCCCCAGCTCAGCGACTGCAGCGGTTGCGGATCGACAAAGCGGTGCGCCGCCGCCCAGATGATCGCAGCCGCCGCCCCCAGGATCAGCAGGCCTTCGAAGCCGCTCGAGAAGTACTCGGCCTTGGTGTGGCCGAAGGGGTGATCCTCGTCGGCCGGGCGCTGGGCGATCGTCACCATCGCGATCGCGAACAGCGCCGAGGCGAGGTTGACGAAGGACTCCATGGCGTCGGACAGCAGGCCGACCGAGTCGGTGATCCACCAGGCGAGCGTCTTCAGGACGATGGTGGCAATCGCCGCCGCCACCGAGAGCTTCAGGAAGGTCTGGACCGAAGGGGTCGCCGCCACGTTCAAGGCCCTCGGAGCGTGCCCGCGCGCACTCGACGCCGCGTGCGCCTCGGTGGGCGCATCAGTTCGCGCATCGGTGCGCGCATCAGTGTGCGCGATCCATGCGTGCGAGCTCGTCGCGCAGGGCCTTGGCTGCGGCCACCGTGCGTCCGTCCGCGAGGCGAACCAGATAGGGCTCGCCGGTCGTGCTCGATCGCGAAGCGATCTGCTCGATGAACTGCGCCGCCGTCGTCACATGCTCGCCCATCTTGGCGTACTTGGCGCGCAGGAACAGCGCCGCCTCGCGGCCCGAATAGGCCTTGCCGTTGCGCACGAAGGTGGCGCGCTTTTGCGCCTCCACGTAGCGCAGCAGCCGCTCGATGCGCGCCTGCTCCATGTCGTCCGGCGCCGCCCGGGACGCCCCCGCCATGCCCGTCGTCAGCGCCATCAGCGCCGCGGGCAGCGAGCGGCGGCGCATCATCACGCCGTGATCGTGACGCGTGCAAACCGGCGCTTGCCGACCTGGACGACATAGCAGCCGGGCGGCAGCCGCAGGGCCTTGTCGGCGATCACCGTGCCATCGACGCGCACGCCGCCGCCATCGACGAGACGCATCGCCTCGCTGCTCGACGGCGCGAGGCCCGCCTGCTTCAGCAGCGCGCCGATCGCAAGGGGCGCGCCGGCGAGGGTGACGGCAGCGATGTCGTCGGGCACCCCGCCACGGGCACGCAGTTCGAAATCCCGCTCGGCCGCTTCGGCCGCAGCGGCATCGTGAAAGCGCGTGCAGATCTCCTTGGCGAGCAGCACCTTGACCTCCTTCGGGTTGCGCCCCGCCGCGACCTCGGCCTTCAGCGAGGCGATCTGCGCCTCGCTGCGGAAGCTCAGCAACGTGAAGTAGCGCCACATCAGCGTGTCGCTGATCGACAGCAGCTTGGCGTACATCGCGTTCGCCGGCTCGGTGATGCCGATGTAGTTGCCCTTGCTCTTGGACATCTTCTCGACGCCGTCGAGCCCTTCGAGCAAGGGCATCGTCAGGATGCACTGCGGCTCCTGGCCGTACTCGGCCTGCAGGCTGCGGCCGACCAGCAGGTTGAACTTCTGGTCGGTACCGCCGAGTTCGAGGTCCGACTTGAGCGCGACCGAGTCGTAGCCCTGCATCAGCGGGTACAGGAACTCGTGCACCGAGATCGGCGTGCCGGCCTTGAAGCGCTCAGCGAAGTCGTTGCGCTCCATCATGCGCGCCACGGTGTAGCGCGAGGCGAGCTCGATCATGCCGCGCGCGCCAAGCGGGTCGCTCCATTCGGAGTTGTAGCGGATCTCGGTC
The DNA here is from genome assembly GCA_023954175.1 of Rhizobacter sp. Classification (GTDB taxonomy): domain Bacteria; phylum Pseudomonadota; class Gammaproteobacteria; order Burkholderiales; family Burkholderiaceae_C; genus CAIKUF01. Next base: position 35,167 of record JAMLIM010000003.1, on the reverse strand, counting down.
TTTGCCGGGTCGAGCACCAGGCTCGCCTGGCGGTAGTAGGTCTGGGCGTTGGCCTCGATCTGCTCGCGCGTCAGCGGCGGTCGCGTGCTGTTGCGCCCCGAGGGGTCACCGATCATCGAAGTGAAATCGCCGATCAAGAAGATGACGGTGTGGCCGATATCCTGCAGTTGACGCATCTTGTTGAGCACCACCGTGTGCCCGACGTGGATGTCCGGCGCGGTCGGGTCGAGCCCGAGTTTGATGCGCAGCGGCAGGCCCGTCGCCTCCGAGCGCGCCAGCTTGGCAACCCAGTCGGCCTGCGGCAACAGTTCGTCACATCCGCGCAGCGTGATCGCCAGAGCGGCACGCACACGGTCGGTGACGGGGTGGGTGCTCTTCTCGATGGGCTGTGACATGGCAAAGATGACGGCGGGGTTCGGTCAGTTGATCTGGAACAAAGGTAGCACCGCAGTCGGGGGCTTTCCCGCAGATGGGGGGTTGCCAGCGGCGGATATACTCGGGGCTTCTTGTCGCGAGCGCAGTTTTTCTAGGCGCCCCGCCCGTAGCCCACGTGCCCCAGAGGCCGGAATTCTAGTGGACAGCCCGCGACCCTTTGACTCTTCGCACACGCTGAGCGCCAGCCCCCTCGATACAGAGCCGGCCGCGTTCGACGCTATCGCTGCGCCTGAACCTGCGCCCATGCGCCCAAACAAAGAACTCCAGCCCCTCCAGATGATCGACGATGCGGCCTTCGCGGCGGCAGCGTCGATTCGTCGTTTCGTCGCCCGCCATCCGCGCGGCCTGGCCTCCGCGGTGGTCGTCTCGCTCACCGGGTTTGCCGCCACCGCGTTCGGCATCGCGCCGATCGCGCCCGATGCGGCGAACCTGACGCGTGCCGTGCTCAGCGAAAGCGTTCCGCTCGACAGCATTGCCGCGCAGCTCGATCAGCTTGCCGAGCACGAACTGACGCTGTATCGCGGGGATCTGACGCGTCGCAGCGACACCGCCGACAGCCTGCTGCGCCGCCTGAATGCCGACGATGACGAGATGGCGCAGTTCCTGCGCCGCGACCCGACCGCGCGCAAGCTGCTCGACGGGCGTCCGGGCAAGATGGTGCAGATCCGCACCGACGCCCAAGGGCGCGTCAACGAACTCGTCGCGCGCTATCCGGCGCAGAGCACGCAGCAGTTCAGCACCCATTTCACCCGCTTGCGCGTCGAGCGCGTGGGCGGGGTATTGCAGGCGAGCACCGAGACCGTTCCGCTCGAGACGCAGACCCGCCTGGGCAGCGGCACGATCGAATCCTCGTTGTTCGCGGCGACCGACGATGCGCGCATCCCCGATGCGATCGCGATGCAGATGGTCGAGATGTTCTCGAGCGAGATCGATTTCCATCGCGAATTGCGCAAGGGCGATCGCTTCACCGTGATCTACGAAGCGCTCACCGCGGACGGCGAGCCGATCACCTGGGCCAGCGGCGACGAGATGACAGGTCGCGTCGTGGCGTCCGAATTCGTCAATCGCGGCCAGTCTCATTCGGCGATGTGGTACGCCGACCCGGACGCCGGCGGCAAGGGTGCCTATTTCGGCCTCGACGGCAAGAGCAAGCGCCACACCTTCCTCGGCAGCCCGCTCGCGTTCTCGCGCATCACATCGGGCTTCGCGATGCGCATGCACCCGATCCTGCACACCTGGCGCGCGCACCGTGGGGTCGACTATGGCGCGCCTTCCGGTACGCCGGTACGCAGCGTCGGCGACGGTGTCGTCGAATTCGCCGGTTGGCAGAACGGCTATGGCAACGTGGTGCAGATCAAGCACAACAACGATCGCGCAACCACCTACGCCCACCTGAGCCGGATCGATGTGCGCAAGGGCCAGCGCATCGATCAGGGCGTCGTGATCGGCGCAGTCGGCGCCACCGGATGGGCGACCGGGCCGCACCTGCATTTCGAGTTCAAGGTCAAGGGCGTGCAGCAGAATCCGCTCGCGATGGCCAAGGCCTCGGAAGCGGTGGCGATCTCGCCTGCCGCCAAGGCGCAGTTCGATCGCCTCGCCGCGCAGGCGCGCAGCGAACTCCAGGTTGCCGCAACGATGATCGGCCGCGACGGTTTCAGCGAATAGCGCAGAGGCCCGGCGCATCTCGGCAATCGGCCCGCTCACGCGGGCCTTTTTCATCGGCGACGCGCTTCACGCGGCGGCACAATCGACGCATGCAACGCGACCTGTTCATCGGCGTGATGTCGGGTACCTCGCTCGACGGCGTGGACGCCGTGCTGGCCGGGTTTCCGACCGCTGGCGGCGTGGACCTGCTGGCGCATGCGCACGCCCCGTTCGATGCGCAGCTGCGCGCCGAACTCCTCGCACTCAACACGCCCGGCGCCAACGAACTGCATCGCGCGGCGCTGGTGTCGAACACCATCGCCCGCACCTATGCAATGGTCGTCGACCGCCTGCTCGAGTCGCATGCCGAGCCACACGCGCTCAGCCGGCCCGCGGTGCGTGCGATTGGCGCCCACGGACAGACGGTGCGTCACCGCCCGCACGAGTTCGACGCCACCGGCTACACGGTGCAGTTGTTGAACGCCGCACTGCTCGCCGAGTTGAGCGGCATCGACGTCGTCGCCGATCTGCGCAGCCGCGACATCGCCGCCAACGGCCAGGGCGCGCCTCTGGTGCCGGCCTTTCACCGCGCGATGTTCGCCCGCGAAGACGCGACCGTCGCCGTCCTCAACCTGGGGGGCATCGCCAACATCACCGTGCTCGACGCCGGCGGCGCAACCATTGGCTTCGACTGCGGCCCGGCGAATGCGCTGATGGACCACTGGTGCGCGCTGCACCGCGGCCTGCCCTACGACGCCGAAGGCGCGTGGGCGGCAGCGGGAACGGTGAACGTCGCCTTGCTCGATGCGCTTTCGCGCGACGCCTACTTCTCGCTGGCGCCGCCAAAAAGCACCGGGCGGGACCACTTCAATCCGGAATGGCTCGCAGCGGCGCTCGCGGCGGCGGGGGCGGATGTCCCGGTGGCGCGCGATGTTCAAGCCACGCTGGCGGAGCTGACCGCGCGCACCTGTGCGGCCGAACTACTGCGCCACGCGCCGACGGCCGCCGAACTGCTCGTCTGCGGCGGCGGCGCGTTCAACGCCCATCTGATGCGGCGCCTGGCGGCCCTGCTGCCGGGGGTTTCGGTGATGCGAACCGATGCGCGCGGCCTGCCGGCGATGCAGGTCGAGGCCGCAGCCTTCGCCTGGCTCGCGAGCGCGCACTGTGATCGACGGCCCGGCAATCTGCCGTCGGTTACCGGCGCTGCCGGCTCTCGGGTGTTGGGAGCCCTGTATCCCGCCTGATGCGTGCGGCCGTCAGGCCGAGAAGCTCGACCCGCAGCCGCAGGTGGTAGACGCGTTGGGATTGCGGATCACGAACTGGGCGCCTTCCAGATCGTCCTTGTAGTCGATCTCGGCGCCGGCCAGGTATTGCAGGCTCATCGCGTCGATCAGCAGGGTGACGCCGTTCTTTGCCATCTGGGTGTCGTCCTCGTTGACGACCTCGTCGAACGTGAAACCGTACTGGAAGCCGGAGCAGCCACCCCCCTGCACGAAGACGCGCAGTTTCAGGTCGGGGTTGCCCTCTTCGTCGACGAGTTCCTTGACCTTGGTTGCCGCGCTGTCGGTGAAGATCAGCGGCACGGGCGGAGCGTCGGCGATGTCGTGGATGTTTTCGGTGACGGCGTTCATCTGGATTCCTTCAACGGGTTCTGCCTCGCATTATCGGTCGCATCGCGCCAGCGACGATGACCCTGCGGCGCCTCCGGCTTTTGCATCGGCGTGTCGACGCCTGCCGCTCGGTGTCGACGCGAAAGTGGATGCACGAACGACAGAGGCCGCGCGGTGCGCGGCCCCCGAGAGTGCCGCCGGGCCGAAACGGCCGGCGACAAGCGGTCTGGATCAGCGCTTGCTGAACTGCTTGCGACGGCGTGCGCCGTGCAGGCCGACCTTCTTGCGCTCGACCTCGCGCGCGTCGCGCGTGACGAAGCCGGCGCGGCTCAGGTCGGGCTTCAAGGCCGCGTCATAGTCGATCAGCGCACGCGTCACGCCGTGGCGCACTGCGCCGGCCTGACCCGACTCGCCGCCGCCGTGCACGTTGACCTTGATGTCGAAGGTCTCGGCGTTGTTGGTCAGCATCAGCGGTTGCTTGACGATCATGATCGAGGTCTGGCGCCCGAAGTACTCGTCGACGGCCTTGCCGTTGACGAGAATCTGGCCGCTGCCCTTCTTCATGAACACGCGCGCGACCGACGACTTGCGCCGGCCCGTTCCATAGTTCCAGTTTCCAATCATCGACGCGCTCCTCAGATTTCCAGCATTTTGGGTTGCTGGGCGGTGTGCGGATGCGTGGCACCGGCGTACACCTTCAGCTTCTTGACCATCGCGAAGCCGAGCGGCCCCTTGGGCAGCATGCCCTTGACGGCCTTCTCCAGCGCGCGGCCGGGGTGCTTGGCCTGCATCTGCTTGAAAGACGTGGCACGGATGCCGCCCGGGTAGCCCGTGTGCCGGTAGTAGATCTTGTCTTCGGCCTTGTTGCCGGTGACGCGGATCTTGTCGGCGTTGATGATGACGATGAAATCACCGGTATCGACGTGAGGCGTGTAGATGGCCTTGTGCTTGCCGCGCAAACGGAGTGCCACTTCGCTGGCAACACGTCCGAGCACCTTGTCGGTGGCGTCAATCACAAACCACTCGTGCGTCACTTCGGCCGGCTTGGCGCTGAAGGTCTTCATGAGGTACTTTCGAATTCGCCCGACCCGTTGCGCGTGGCGCCGACAGGCTGGGCTCGATGACAGGTTCAGCGGGCACTCGACCCGCTCTTGCGTTCCTCTGTACCCTCGGCGCCGCTTATGGAGGCGGCCTCTCGGGCTGACTGGATGTAGCTCGGGGCTTTCGCCACCCAGCCTCGGACGCAAGTCTCTCCCGGAACCCGGTTCGGGAAAGCCTATGAGTATATCGCAGGAATCGGCCGAGCGGATCACGCAGATTCGCCTGGCGGCGGACGCCACACCTTCTGGGAAAACGCCTCGTTCGTGACAAGAGCCCGCGAAAGCAGGGCGTGCGAGCCGATTGGAGTCTGCTCCCCATTTCGTGGCACTTTGCATGGGCGATTCAGGTCTAGACTTAGGGTAACTACTAGGTTCGCGGCATGCAGATGCCGCCACCACGATCATGCAAACGTTACAGACAACGCCCCACCTGCCGCCGGCGGTAGCCGCCGAAACATCCGCTCAGGACGACGCGCCGCAAAGGCATCGCTCCTGGGTACCGGTCCGCTCGCTGACGTCGCGCCATCGCGATCGACTGCGCGAGCACCTGCTCGCGCTCGAGGAGTCCGACCGTTACCTTCGATTCGGCTACGCGGCCTCCGACGCGCAGATCCAGCACTACGCCGACACTCTCGACTTCGAGCGCGACGAGGTGTTCGGCATCTTCAACCGCCGCGTCGAGTTGATCGCGATGGCCCATCTCGCCTATGCGCCCGCGCCGCAGATCGAGGGCCAGCCGCCGATGGCCGAATTCGGCGTCAGCGTCAATCGGGCCGCGCGCGGCCGCGGTTTGGGCGCGCGCCTGTTCGATCATGCGATCCTTCATGCGCGCAACCGTCGCATCCGCAAGATCTTCGTCTACGCCCTGAGCGAGAACACGGCGATGCTCAAGATCGCCCGCAACGCCGGAGCGGCCATCGAGCGCGCCGGATCGGAGTCCGAAGCCTGGCTGACACTGCCGCCCAACGATCTGGCGTCCCAGGTCGGTGAGATCGTCGAGACCCAGGCCGCCGAGTGGGATTACCACATGAAGTCCAACGCCAAGAGGCTCCACGACATCCTCGGTTCGTGCTTGCTGGACCGAAGCAACGCCTAGCAACCCGGGTGGCGTCGCTGCGAGCCAACGCCCCGCAGCCGGTTTTTCGTGCTGGATTTCCACGACGGCGACGCTCGCCGCCAAACAGCGGGTCCCTCCTAGTGGGCCGACCGGGTTTCGTCGGCTAGAGTGCTGGTTGAACGAGTTCGGCGCTTCGCCGCGGCTCGAATCTGGCGGCCTGGCCCCTGATCATGCAAACCCTCCCATGGATCATCGCGCTGGCGGCGGTGGCGCTGCTGGCTTCGATGAGCACCGTTCTTTGGCTGCGCGCGCGCCAACGCCCGCCTGCCGCGCAGCCCTTGCCGACCGAATGGGCGCTTTCGCCTCGCCCCGTGTTCAGCAGCGACGAGCGCCGTGTCTACCGCTTGCTGCGCGAAGCCTTGCCGCACCATGTCGTGCTGTCCAAGCTGCCGCTGATCCGCTTCTGCCAGGCGGCCGACCCGGCATTGACGCGCTACTGGTTCGAGTTGCTCGGCTCGCTGCACATCACGTTCGCCGTCTGCAGCGCCAACGGGCGCGTCCTCGCGGCGATCGATCTGGACACCGAGCGCGGCAGCTCGCGCCGCGCGATGCAGATCAAGCAATCGGTGCTCGGTGCGTGCCGGGTGCGCTATCTGCGCTGCCCCGTGGACAACCCGCCGACGATCGCCGAACTGCAGTTGCTCGTGCCGCAGAGCGGGCTGGCGGCGCGTGGTCCCATGGCGGCGCAGCGCCCGCTGAGCGACGCACGCGACTCCTTGAGCCATACCGTGGCCAGTCGGCGCGCGCAACGCAGCGCGCTGTGGCAGGACTCGACGAACTTCCACGACTCGTTCTTTGCGCCGGACAACCGGCTGGACGGCTTCGGCAACAGCGAGTTCAGCGCGCTCAGGGGCAGCAGCACGCGCCGCCGCGCCGACGCGGACGATCCGCGCGCCAGCGGTTTCACCTTGCCCGATGACGCTGCCGGCGTCGTGGTCGAGGAATCGGGCGAGTTCGTCACCCGCCATTGAGCAGGTCGGCGACCCTGCGCCACCGATTGAAAGCGACTTCGCAGGCGTGGCGGACAGCGCAAGCGTCCTTTATCATAAAGGCATGACCGCTTCCGAAGCGCGGCCCGACGTGGCGCGCATCCGGCTCGACAACGCACTCGCCCTGTTCGACGAGTTCGTTCGCGCCACCATCAAGCATCCCGACGCGGCTACGCTGCGTGGCCTCGAGGGGCGATTCGCCGAGCGCCTGCAGATCCAGCCCAGCTACTGGAGCCAGATCAAGAGCCGCGCCCGGCAGATCGGCGAACGCCTCGCCCGGCAATTCGAAGTGCTGTGCCACAAGCCCCACGGCTGGATGGATGAAGCACACGATGCTTCGGACACCCCGCGCGCAGGCCCGGGCTCGGCGCCGACGGCCGTGCCCGCCGGGCGCGGACGCGTTGGCAGTGCGACCGCAGCGCCGCCCGGCCATGCCGGCGCACCCGACGGCGGGCTGATCGGCGAACTCGACGACGATGAACGCTTCATCGTCGGCCTCGTCCTCACCTACTACCGGCGCCACCCGCAGCGCGCACGCGCGAAGTTGCTCGAGTTGCTCGGCGAGGTGCTGACCCCGGCCACCACGGAGCCGTCAACAATCGTTCAGCGCCCGCGCAGCGCGCAGGACGAGAAGACGCTCTGGGAGCGCACACGCCAAGGTGTTGCGCCGCTGAAACACAAAGGCTGAAGCGCGGCTCGATTCCCATGAACTAGGGGGCAAGAGTGCTTGCGCACAGGCGCAATTCGTTTATCATTTGCGCAAGTTTGACCGGCGAGGAAATTCTCCGGTGCGAGCGAGTCGCCCTGCAACCCCAACCCACGAACGCGCATGTTCCTGACTGACATCCGACTGCGAATGGCAAGTGCTCCCGCTTGCCGGCTCGACCAAGCGACGCGCACCGCGCCCGCCCTTCGGGCATTCGATGTAGATGCCAGCGCGGCACTCGCGGCTGTCGTGAGCAACCCGCAGTCCCTACCCGGGGCGCCGAACGGCTGAGCAGCAGCGCTGCGCGCCGCCAACGGCCCGGGTTGCGATCGCAGCCCGGGCCGTTTCAATTTGGACTGGAGAACGTGATGAAGCAGATTCTTTCGATCGATGTGCCGACGCTGCGTCCGCGCAACCCCGTCGCCGCCCTCGCGCGAATGCGGCGTGCCGGCCCTCACGGCCCGAACCGTGGCGCGCAGCGGCAGCAGGCGCAACGCGAACTGCAGCGCAGCCTGCAACGCGAAGTCGGCGGCGTTCACTCGCACCGGCCGTCGCCCATGAAGCCCTGATCCCTACGCAGCGCGGCCCGCCGGGCCGCGACCGGAGAAACGAAATGTCCAAGTTGCTTATCCTGAATCGCACGAGCGCCTTCGGCCCGCGCAACACGCTGTCGCGGCCCGCCCGGCTCGCGGCGGCGCGTGCGCTCGGCGCCGCGAGCATGCTGCTCGGCCGCCTGGCGGCCGCGCTCAGTGCGTCGCAGGCGCGCGCCGCCGACGATGAATTGCCGCCGGTGCTGGAGTTCTACGCCGACGCGGCGGCGCCCGAGGGCGCGCTCTACCTGAACGGCGAACTCGTCGGCACGCTGCACGGCGTCAAGCGGCTCTGAAGCGGCGTCGGCGCGGCGTCGGAGCAGTGGGCGGCCGCCCTCACGCCGTCGCCCGCCCGCGGCCGGTCGCGCTCGTCGTGGCCGGCCGCGGGCGCGGCCTCGAGCATCACCAGTGGATGATGATCAGGATGATGTGCCTGAAGATCGCGATGTTGAAGGTCGTCAACACCACGAGCGACGACCAGCGGAAGAAGCGGACCGCGATCAGCCGGGGCCGTTCCTCGCCGGTCGCCAGATGGGCGCCGAAATAGAGCACGCAGGGCACGGCGTTGAGCAGCAGCAGAATTCCGGCGATCCAGTAGAAGACAGTCATGACTTGCCTGATTCGGTCAATGCGTCAAAGCATCAAGGCCAGCCGCTCGAGGATCAGCACGGCAAAGAAGCCGAGCCCCGCCACCAGCGTCCATTTGACGATACGCCATCCGAGCACCATCCAGCGCTTCTGACCGGTGCCGGCGTACATCGCGAAGCACAGGATGGCCGCGACGAACAGCAGCCCGAACAGCGCGCGCGCGATCAGCATCGGGTCGCGCCGCGCATCGATCTCACCATGCCGGCGCCAGTTCGGCAAACCCCGCGGGTGCGCGCGACGCGTCGTCGAAGGTGACGATTTCGTAGCTCGTCTTGTCGGCCAGCACCTCGCGCAACAGGCGGTTGTTCAATGCGTGGCCGCTCTTGAAGGCGCTGTACGCGGCGAGCAGCGGATGGCCGAGCACCCACATGTCCCCGATCGCATCCAGGATCTTGTGCTTCACGAACTCGTCGTCGTAGCGCAGCCCGCCGGCATTGAGCACACGCTGATCGTCGACGACGATCGCGTTGTCCATGCTGCCGCCGAGCGTGAGCCCGCGCGAGCGCATCAGTTCGACGTCCTTCGTGAAGCCGAAGGTGCGGGCGCGCGCGATGTTGCGCTTGTACTGCCCCGAGCCCATGTCGAACTCGACGCGCTGCCCGGTCTGATCGACCGCCGGGTGGTCGAACTCGATCTCGAACGACAGCTTGTAGCCTTCGAAGGGGTCGAGCCGCGCCCACTTGAGCGTCGCCCCCTCGCCCTCGCGCACCTCGACCGGCTTGAGGATGCGCAGGAAGCGCTTGGGCGCATCCTGCATCACGACGCCGGCGCTTTGCAGCAGGAACACGAACGACGCCGCCGAGCCGTCGAGGATCGGCAACTCGTCGGCCGTGATGTCGACCACCAGGTTGTCGATGCCGAGGCCCGAGCAGGCCGACATCAGGTGTTCGATCGTCTGCACCCGCGGCGCACCCGGGTCGCCGCCCGCAGAGATGGTCGAGGCCATGCGCGCATCGCTCACCGCGTGCGCCGAGACCGGGATCTCGACCGGCGACGGCAGATCGACGCGCCGGAACACGATGCCGCTGTCGGGCGGTGCCGGGCGCAGGGTGAGCTCGACGCGCTGCCCGCTGTGCAAGCCGACGCCGACCGCGCGCATCATCGACTTCAGGGTGCGTTGCTGCAGCATGGGTTCATTGTAGGAACGCCGGCTGGAGAGCGCTCCCCAGCCGGTCGATCCGCGCTCCGCATTGCCGCGGGACGCGAACACGCTCAATCCGCCTGGCGTCGCAGGAAGGCCGGGATCTCGATCTCGTCCATGCCGTTGTTGACGAGCGCGTCGACGCGCGACGACGCGGTGCGGCTGGTGCGCCAGACGCTCGGCGTCGTGAGGTTGCTGTAATCGTGCGTCGGCGCGGCGCCGCCGGCGACGGCCTGCGTCATCACCGGCAGGTTGTCGGTGCCGGTGCGCTGGACAGGTGCGCTGTGCACGACGCTCATCGGCGCCTGCGCGCGGCGGGCGGAGGACAAACCGGTCGCGATCACCGTGACGCGCAGTTCGTCGCCCAGCGTCTCGTCGTACGCGGTGCCGTAGATCACGTGGGCGTCGTCGCTCGCGTAGCGGCGGATCGCGTTCATCGCGTTGCGGCTCTCGGCGAGCTTGAAGGTGTTGCGGTTCGCCGCGATCAGCACCAGCACGCCGCGCGCACCCGACAGGTCGATGCCTTCGAGCAGCGGGCAGGCGACGGCCTGTTCGGCGGCCTTGGTCGCGCGGTCCGGGCCGCTCGCCTGCGCGGTGCCCATCATCGCCTTGCCGGGCTCGCTCATCACCGTCTTTACGTCCTCGAAGTCGACGTTCACGAGCCCCGGCATGTGGATGATGTCGCTGATGCCGCCGACCGCGTTCTTCAGCACGTCGTTGGCGTGCGCGAAGGCCTGGTCCTGCGTCACGTCGTCGCCCAGCACGTCGAGCAGCTTGTCGTTCAGGATCACGATCAGCGAATCGACGTTCGCCTCGAGCTCGGCCAGCCCGGCGTCAGCCGCCTTGGTGCGCCGGGTGCCCTCGAATTCGAACGGCTTGGTGACGACGCCCACCGTCAGGATGCCCATCTCCTTGGCGACGCGGGCGATGATCGGCGTCGCGCCGGTGCCGGTGCCGCCGCCCATGCCGGCCGTGATGAAGAGCATGTGCGCGCCTTCGATCGCCTGGCGGATGCGCTCCTCGGCCTCGACCGCCGCCGCCTTGCCCGCCTCGGGCTTGGCGCCGGCGCCCAGGCCCGTGCTGCCGAGCTGGATCAGGTGGTGCGCGCTGCTGCGGTTGAGCGTCTGCGCGTCGGTGTTGGCGCAGACGAACTCCACCCCCTGAACCCCCTGCGTGATCATGTGCTCGACGGCATTGCCACCGCCGCCGCCAACGCCGATGACCTTGATCTGCGTGCCCTGGTCGAATTGTTCGATCATTTCGATTGCCATTTGATGCTCCATTCCTTCAATGCAGTTGCCGTTGTCCGATGTCTTGCGCTTGTTTGCCTCTTGCCTGCTTTTTCGCTTGCCCCGCACGCTGTTCGCCACGGTCGCCCGGCGGGGCCAGGGTCCGTGGTCTGAGGTGTTCCTGATGGACGCGACGGCGTGCGCCGCCGGCTTCGTATTCGTTCGTGAATGGGTCGTTCATGCCGGTCTCGATTCAAGGATTCGTTTCAGAAGTTGCCAAGGAACCAGTCCTTCAGGCGGCCCATCGATGTCTTCATCGATCCCGCCTGCTGCGCTGCGCGCAGGCCGCGCGCGCGGCCGAGGCGCGCCTCTTCGAGCAGCCCCATGACGGTCGCCGAACGCGGATTCGCGACCATGTCGTGCAAGGCACCGCTGTAGGTCGGATTGCCCTTGCGCACGGGCTTCAGGAAGATGTCCTCGCCGAGCTCGACCATGCCCGGCATCACCGCCGAGCCGCCGGTGATGACGACGCCGCTCGAGAGCAGCTCCTCGTAGCCGCTCTCGCGAATCACCTGGTGCACGAGCGAGAAGATCTCCTCGACGCGCGGCTCGATCACACCGGCGAGCGCCTGGCGGCTGAGCATGCGCGGCGCGCGATCGCCGAGGCCCGGCACCTCGAGCTGCTGGTTCGGGTCGGCAAGCAGCTGCTTGGCGACGCCGTACTCGACCTTGATCTCCTCCGCGTCCTTGGTCGGCGTGCGCAGCGCCATCGCGATGTCGCTCGTGATCAGGTCGCCCGCGATCGGGATCACCGCCGTGTGGCGGATCGAGCCGTCGGTGAAGATCGCGACATCGGTCGTGCCGGCGCCGATGTCGACGAGTGCGACGCCGAGGTCCTTCTCGTCCTGCGTCAGCACCGCGGCGCTCGACGCGCTCGGGTTCAGCACGAGGCGCTCGACCTCGAGCCCGCAGCGGCGCACGCACTTGACGATGTTCTCGGCCGCGCTCTGCGCGCCGGTCACGATGTGCACCTTGACCTCGAGCCGCCCGCCGCTCATGCCGATCGGCTCCTTGACCTCGTGGCCGTCGATCACGAACTCCTGCGGCTCGACGAGCAGCAGCCGCTGGTCGTTCGGGATGTTGATCGCCTTCGCCGTCTCGACGACGCGGTTGACGTCGATCGGCGTCACCTCCTTGTCGCGCACGATGACCATGCCGGTCGAGTTCTGGCCACGGATGTGGCTGCCGGTGATGCCGGTGTAGACGTGCGTGATCTTGCAGGCGGCCATCATCTCGGCCTCCTTCAGCGCCTGCTGGATCGACTGCACGGTGGCGTCGATGTTGACGACGACGCCGCGCTTCAGGCCGTGCGCGCCGGCGACGCCGAGCCCCGCGAGCTTCAACTCGCCGTCCGGCAAGACCTCGGCGACGACCGCCATCACCTTGGCGGTGCCGATATCGAGGCCGACGACGAGATCCTTGTATTCCTTGGCCATTTCGCCTCTTCTCAATGTTTGGGTGACTTCGCGTCCGACGCCGGCGCGACGAGCGTGGCCACGCCGTGCAGGCGCAGCGCATAGCCGTCGTTGTGACGCAGGTCGGCGTACTCGAGCGCACGCCCGTAGCGCGCCGTCACCTGCGGCAGCGTGGCGACGAAGCGCTCTGCCCGCGCCAGCACTTCGTCGTCGCTGCCACGGCCGAGTTCGATGACGGCGCCGTTGTCGAGTTCGGCGCGCCAGGAGCCGCGCGCCGACAGCGTGAGCGCCTCTATGCGTGCCTGCATCGGCGCCGCGACCGGCCCCAGCCGCTGCCACATCGCGAGCACCTGCGATGCGCTGCCCTCCGGTCCGCGCAGCGTCGGCAGGCCGTCGTCCTCGACGTCGCCGATGTTGGCCTCGAACACCTCGCCGTGCCGGCTGACGAGCTTGCGCGCCTCGGGCTCGTCGCTGCCGCCCCAGAGCGCCGCGGCCTGGAATTCCTCGAGCCGCACGTTGAGCCGGTCGGGCCACGCGCGGCGCACCACCGCGCGACGCACCCAGGGCACCGACTCGAACGCGCTCTGCGCCTGATGCAGGTCGATGGTGAAGAAGCTGCCCGCGAGTTTGGGCAACGCGTTGGCGCGGATCGTCACCACGTTGTTGTGCGCCACGTCGCCCTCGATGCCGATCGAACGAATCGCGAACACCGGCAGCCTCACCGCCCAGTGCAAGACGAGCGCCGCGACGCCGAGCAGCAGCAACGCGACGAGCAGCGTCGCCGTGCCCTGCATCAGGCGCACATCCAGCGGCAGGGTCGGCGGCGGGTTCGATTGCAGCAATGTCGCCATGGCGTTCAGGCGTCGAGCGCGGCGTCTTGCAGCAGCCGCAGGCAGAGTTGTTCGTAGCTGATGCCGGCGGCGCGCGCCGACATCGGCACCAGCGAATGCCCGGTCATGCCGGGGCTGGTGTTCATCTCGAGCAGGAGGGGCTTGCGATCCGACGCCCGCACCATCAGGTCGGCGCGGCCCCAGCCGCGGCAGCCGAGCGTGCGGTAGGCCTGCAGCACGATGCGCTGGATCTCGCGCTCCTCCGCTTCGGGCAGGCCGCTCGGCACGACGTACTTGACGACATCGGTGAAGTACTTGTTCTGGTAGTCGTAGGCGCCGTCGGGCGCGACGATGCGGATCACCGGCAGCGCAACCGCGCTCTCGCCGCTGCCGAGCACCGGGCAGGTGACTTCGTCGCCCTCGATGAACTCCTCGCACAACACCTCGGCGTCGTAGCGCGCGGCGAGCGTCACCGCGTCGGCCATCTGCGAATAGCCCATCACCTTGGTGACGCCGATCGACGAGCCTTCGTGCGGCGGCTTCACGATCAGCGGCAGGCCGAGTTCGTCCGGCACGCCGCGCACGCGCGTGCGATCGGCCTGCGCGTCGCGCGCGAGCGCGACGTAGCGCGGCGTCGGCAGACCCTCGGCGGACCAGACGCGCTTCGTCATCACCTTGTCCATCGCGATCGCCGAGGCCATCACGCCCGATCCGGTGTAGGGGATGCCGAGCAGTTCGAGTGCGCCCTGTACCGTGCCGTCCTCGCCGTGGCGGCCGTGCAGTGCGATGAAGCAGCGCGCGAAGCCGTCCCGCTTCAGCTCGGCAAGTTCGCGCTCGGCCGGATCGAAGGCGTGCACATCGACGCCCTGCGAGCGCAGCGCGGCCAGCACGCCATTGCCCGACAGCAGCGAGATCTCGCGCTCGGCCGAAGTGCCGCCCATGAGCACGGCGACCTTGCCGAGCGCCTTGATGTCGTCGGAGCCGTTCATTCGCCCACCCCCTGAGACGAATCGGGCGACTGCGCCACCTGCGCCGCCACCGCGCCGATCGAACCGGCACCCATCACGATCACGACATCGCCGTCGCGCGCCTGTTCGGCAATCGCGGCCGGCATCGCTTCGATCTCGTCGACGAAGATCGGGTCGACGCGCCCCGCCACGCGCAGTGCGCGCGCGAGCGCCCGGCCGTCGGCGGCAACGATCGGCGCCTCACCGGCGGCATAGACCTCGGCGAGCAGCACGACATCTGCCGTGCCGATGACCTTGACGAAATCCTCGAAGCAGTCCCGTGTGCGCGTGTAGCGGTGCGGCTGGAAGGCGAGCACGAGGCGGCGCCCGCCGAACGCCCCGCGTGCGGCGGAGAGCACCGCCGCCATCTCGACCGGATGATGGCCGTAGTCGTCGATCAGCGTGAAGTGGCCACCGCCCGCGGCCGGGTGGTCGCCGTAGCGCTGGAAGCGCCGATCGACGCCGCTGAACTCGGCGAGCGCCGTCACCACCGGGGCGTCGGGCAGTTCGAGCTCGGCCGCCACCGCGACCGCCGCCAGCGCGTTGAGCACGTTGTGCTCGCCCGGCAGGTTGAGCGTGATCGCAAGGTCGGGCATCGCAACGCCGTTGCGCCGCTGCGCGACGAAGCGCATTTGCCCGCCCGCCAGCGCCTGCACGTCGACCGCGCGCACCTGCGCGTCGGCGCCGAAGCCGTAAGTCACGACCGGGCGCGAGATCATCGGCACGATCGAGCGCACGCCCGGGTCTTCACCGCAGAGGATGGCCGCGCCATAGAACGGCATGCGGTGCAGGAACTCGACGAACGCCGCCTTCAGCTTCGCGAAGTCGTGGCCATAGGTGTCCATGTGGTCGGCGTCGATGTTCGTCACGACCGACAGCACCGGCATCAGGTTCAGGAACGACGCGTCCGACTCGTCGGCCTCGACGACGATGTAGTCGCCGGCGCCGAGGCGCGAGTTCGCGCCCGCGCTCGCGAGCCGGCCGCCGATGACGAAGGTCGGGTCGACGCCGGCCGCGGCGAGCACGCTCGTGACGAGCGAGGTCGTCGTCGTCTTGCCGTGCGTGCCGGCGATCGCGATGCCCTGCTTCAGGCGCATCAGCTCGGCCAGCATCACCGCGCGCGGCACGACGGGCACGCGCTTCGCACGCGCGGCGATCACTTCCGGGTTGTCGCCCTTCACCGCGGTCGACGTGACGACCGCCTGCGCGCCCGCGATGTGCGCCGCATCGTGCCCGATCGACACCTTGATGCCGAGCGACGCGAGACGCCGCGAGGTCGCGCTCGCACTCTGGTCCGACCCCGACACCGTGTAGCCGAGGTTGTGCAGGATCTCGGCAATGCCGCTCATGCCGGCGCCGCCCACGCCGACGAAATGGATGTGCTTGACCGCATGCTTCATGCGCAGCCCTCCCGCACGACGAGGTTCTTCGTCGGCACCCGTGGACCCCCGACGAAGTGGATGAGCTTGACGGCGTGCTTCATGCGGCCACCAGCCTTTCGATCTCGTCACCCACTCTTGCCGCCGCGTGGGGTGCGGCGAGCGCGCGCGCCTTCTGCGCCATCGCTATCAGGGTCGGACGCGTGAGGCCGAGCAGCAGGTCGGCCAGCCGGCGCGCCGACAGCTCGGTCTGCGGCAGGTGGATTGCCGCGCCGTGCAGCGCCATGTATTCGGCGTTGTCGCGCTGATGGCTGGTCGTGCTGACGATCAGCGGCACGAGCAAGCTCGCAACGCCCGCCGCGCAGAGCTCGCTCACCGTCACCGCGCCGGCACGGCAGACAACCACGTCGCACTGCGCGAGACGATCGGGCATGTCGTCGATGAAGGGCAGCAGCTCACCTTGCACCGCGGCGCTCGCGTAGCCGGCCTGTACCGCCGCCAGGTGGGCGTCGCCGGTCTGGTGCGTGACACGCGGCCGCTCGGCGAGCGGCAACAATGCCAGCGCCTTTGGCAGGCATTCGTTCAGCACACGCGCACCCAGACTGCCGCCGATGACGAGCAGGCGCAGTGGGCCGTCGCGGCCCGCGAAACGCGCTTCGGGCGCCGGCAGCGCCTCGATCTCGGCGCGCACCGGGTTGCCAGTGACAACGGCGTTCTTCGTCTTGCGCGCGGCATCGCCGTCGAAGCCGAACGCGATGCGGTCGGCGACCGGCAGCAGCGCGCGGGTGCTCATCAACAGGCTGGCGTCGGCGTTCACGAGCACGAGCGGCTTGCCGAGCAGCGCCGCCATCATGCCGCCCGGGAAGCACACATAGCCGCCCATGCCGAGCACGGCGTCGGCCTTGCGACGGCGCAGGATGCCCAGGCAGCTCCAGAATGCAGCGAGCAGACGCAGGCCGCCGGTCAGCGTGTGCAGCAGCCCCTTGCCGCGCAGGCCGGTGAAGGCGATCGCGTCGAGCGCGATGCCGCTGGGCGGCACGAGGCGGTTCTCCATGCCCGTCGTCGTGCCGAGCCAGGACACGCTCCAGCCACGCGATTGCATCTCGCGCGCGACGGCGAGGCCGGGGATCACGTGCCCGCCGGTGCCGGCTGCCATGACGACGAGATGGCTCATGCGGCGGCCTCCGCTGCGCCAAGCCGGCTCGAAGCATTCGAGCGCTCGGCCGCTGCGCGCATGAGTTGCCGGTTCTGACTTCGACACGCGCGCTGCGCGCGCTTCACGTCGCTGCGCGACATGAGTCTTCGCCGGAATAGACCGCGCGTGCAAGGCACGCGATGCTTGCTCTGGCTTCGCCATAGCAAGGCTCTCACGCGCGCCCCCCGCGCATGAGCTGTCTATTCTCAATATCAACGCGCAGCACGATCGCGAGCGCCACGAGGTTGACGACGATCGCCGAGCCGCCGAAGCTCATCAGCGGCAGCGTCAGGCCCTTGGTCGGCAGCACGCCGAGGTTGACGCCCATGTTGATGAAGGCCTGGCCGCCCATCCAGATGCCGATGCCCTGCGCGTAGAGCCCGGCGAACACGCGGTCGAGCGCGATCGCCTGGCGGCCGATGTGGAAGATGCGCCGCGTGAGCCAGAAGAAGGCGACGATCACGACGGCGACGCCGATGAAGCCGAGCTCCTCGCCGATCACCGCGAGCAGGAAGTCGGTGTGCGCCTCGGGCAGGTAGTGCAGCTTCTCGACGCTGCCGCCGAGCCCCTGGCCGAAGATCTCGCCGCGGCCGAAGGCGATCAGCGAATGCGAGAGCTGGTACGCCTTGCCGAGCGTGTATTTCTCGTCCCACGGGTTGAGGTAGGCGAAGATGCGCTCGCGCCGCCATTCGCTCATCGTGATCATCAGCACGAAGGCGCCCAGCAGGACGGACGTGATGAGGAAGAACATGCGGCCGTTGACGCCGCCGAGGAAGAGGATGCCCATCGCGATCGCGGCGATCACCATGAAGGCGCCCATGTCGGGCTCGGCGAGCAGCAGCAGACCGACGACGGCGACCGAGACCGCCATCGGCAGCACCGCCTGCAGGAACTTCTCCTTCACGTCCATCTTGCGCACCATGTAGCCGGCGGCGTACATCGCGATCGTCAGCTTCGCAAGTTCGGACGGCTGGAAGTTCATGACGCCGAGCGGGATCCAGCGCCGCGCCCCGTTCACGCCCTTGCCGATGAAGGGCAGCAGCACGATGACGAGCAGCAGCAGCGACGCGACGAACAGCCACGGCGACCAGCGCTCCCACTGCGCGATCGACACCTGCAGCGCGACGAGCGCGACGATGAACGCGATGAAGATCGAGGTGAGCTGACGGCTCAGGAAATAGGTCGGCGCGTAGCGCGCGAACTTCGGGTTGTCGGGCAGCGCGATCGATGCCGAATAGACCATCACGACGCCGAGCGCGAGCAGTGCGACGACGACCCACACGAGGGTCTGGTCGAAGCCGAGCAGGCGCGTCGGCCGCCCGGCCGAAACGCTGATCCAGTCGCGCACCGGCACCGCCGTTTCCCGCGCCGCATCGCGTGCCGCTCCTCGCGCCGCACCGCGCGCGAAGAGCGCCTGCACCCGCGCCTTCCATGCGTCCCAGCCGAAGCGCGTGGTCACCGTCGTCATGCCGCTGCCTCCGGACGATTCTCGCGATACGAGGCGCTCGCGAGGTCGGCAGCGCGTCGCATCCGCCCGCTTCGATCCCCGCTTCGCGGGGCCCCTCTTGCGCGGCTCATGCGACGGCTCCCGCTTCGTGCGCCAGTTCGTGCACGGTGGCGACAAAGACTTCGGCACGGTGCGCATAGTTGCGGAACATGTCGAGGCTGGCGCAAGCCGGGCTGAGCAGCACGGCATCGCCCGGCCGGGCCTGCGCGAAGGCCCAGCGCGTCGCCGCCTCGAGCGTGTCGAAGCGCCGGCTTTCGATGCCGAGGTCGGCGAGCGCCTGCGCCTCGATGCGCCCGGCGTCGCGGCCGATCAGCGCGACCGCGCGGGCGTGCCGCGCGAGCGGCGCGCGCAGCGGCGTGAAGTCCTGCCCCTTGCCATCGCCACCGAGAATGACGACGAGCCGTGCCGGCGCACGATCGGCGCCCAGGCCTTCGAGCGCAGCGACGGTGGCGCCGACGTTCGTGCCCTTGCTGTCGTCGAAGCTGTCGATGCCGTTGACGTTCGCGACGAAGGCGACGCGATGCGGCTCGCCGCTGTACTCGCGCAGCGCGTGCAGCATCGGCGCGAGCGGGCAGTCTATCGCCGTCGCAAGCGCGAGCGCGGCAAGCGCATTGGCCGCGTTGTGGCGCCCGCGCACGCGCAGCGCATCGGCCGGCATCAGGCGTTGAAGATGGATCTCCTCGACCTCGCCGGCACGGCGGCGCAGCGTCGGGTCGGCCTCCAGCGCGCGCGTGAGCCAGGCCATGCCGCCCTCGACGACGAGCCCGAAGTCGCCCGGATGCTGCGGCGCCGTGACGCCGAAGCGCACCAGCTTGCGCGGCGCGAGCTTTGTGCCGCGCGCCTTGCCGCCCTGCAACTTGCGGGCCCCCTTGGCGGGCGGTGGCGGCGCGACGACACGCGCGGCGACGGCGGCGACCGCCGCGTCGTCGCGGTTCACGACGAGCGTCGAGCGCTCGCCGAAGATGCGCGCCTTGGCTTCGACGTAGGCCTCCATCGAGCCGTGCCAGTCGAGATGGTCCTCGCTGACGTTGAGGAGTGCCGCGGCGTCGGGCTCGAAACCCCGCACGTCGTGCAGCTGGAAGCTCGACAGCTCGAGCACCCAGACTTCCGGCAGCACGGCGTTCGGGTCGGGCGGCCTCTCGCCTTCCGTGGGAACGCCTTCGGTTGGGGCGCCTTCCACGGGAACACCATCTGTGCGATCGGCATCTGCCTGAGCGTCTTCGGCCTGAGCGCCTTCGGTTCGCACCTCCGCCACTGCGGGCGCTTCATCGAGCGCCCGCGCGAGCGTCTCGAGCATCGTCGGCCCGATGTTGCCGGCGGTCGCGACGCGCCGGCCGGCGCGTTCGACGAGCAAGGCCGTCATCGCGGTCGTCGTCGTCTTGCCGTTGGTGCCGGTGATCGCGAGCACCTTCGGCGCATAGCCGCGTGCGTCCTTCAACCCGGCGAGCGCCTGCGCGAAGAGATCGAGCTCACCTTCGATCGCGACGCCGCGCGCAGTCGCCGCCGCGAGCAGCGGCGCGATGCGTTCGTCGTGCGGCGCGAGGCCGGGGCTCTTGAAGATGCGCTGCACATCGGCGAGCGCGCCCTCGTCGAGCGCCCCTTCGAGCAGCCGCGCCGCGGGCACGCTCGCCGCGAGCGCGTCGACCTGCGCAGGGCTCTGCGGCGTGCCCAGGCGCGAATCCCAGACGCTCACGTTGGCGCCGCAGCGCGCGCACCACTGCGCGATCGCGAGGCCCGAGGCACCGAGGCCGAGCACGAGCACATGGGTGTTGGCAAGGCTCTTCATCTTCAGCGCAGCTTCAGGCTCGCCAGCCCGATCAGGCACAGCAGCATGGTGATGATCCAGAAGCGGACGACGACCTGCGTCTCGGTCCAGCCGGACTTCTCGAAGTGATGGTGCAGCGGCGCCATCTTCAGGATGCGCCGCCCCTTGCCGAAGCGCTTCTTCGTGAACTTGAACCAGCTCACCTGCAGCATCACCGAGAGCGCCTCGACGACGAAGATGCCGCCCATGATCGCGAGCACGATCTCCTGGCGCGTGATGACGGCCAGTGTGCCGAGCGCGCCGCCGAGCGCGAGCGCGCCGACGTCGCCCATGAAGACCTGCGCCGGGTGCGTGTTGAACCACAGGAAGGCGAGGCCCGCGCCGGCCATCGCGGCGCAAAAGATGAGCAGCTCGCCCGCGCCCGGGATGTAGGGGAAGAGCAGGTAGCGCGAATAGACCGAGCTGCCGCTGACGTAGGCGAACACGCCGAGCGCCGAGCCGACCATCACGACCGGCATGATCGCCAGGCCGTCCAGGCCGTCGGTCAGGTTCACCGCGTTGCTGCTGCCGACGATCACGAGGTAGGTCAGGATGATGAAGCCGAAGACGCCGAGCGGGTAGCTGATCGACTTGAAGAACGGCACGATCAGGTCGGCCGTCGGCGGCAGGTCGTTCGAGAAGCCGCTCTGCACCCAGCGGATGAAGAGCTCGAGCACGCGCAGGTTCGACGTCTCCGACACGCTGAACGCGAGGTAGAGCGCGGCGACGAGGCCGATCACCGACTGCCAGAAGTACTTCTCGCGCGAGCGCATGCCCTCGGGGTTCTTGTCCACCACCTTGCGCCAGTCGTCGACCCAGCCGATCGCGCCGAAGCCGAGCGTCACGAGCAGCACGATCCAGACGAAGCGGTTGCTCCAGTCGAACCACAGGAGCGTCGAGACGCCGATGCCGATCAGGATCAGCACGCCGCCCATCGTCGGCGTGCCGCTCTTGGCGATGTGGCTCTCCATGCCGTAGCCGCGGATCGGCTGGCCGATCTTGAGCGCGGCAAGCCGCCGGATCACCCACGGCCCGAACGCGAGCCCGATCAGCAACGCGGTGAGCGCCGCCATCACAGCGCGGAAGGTCAGGTACTGGAAGACGCGGAAGAAGCCGAACTCCGGCGACAGCGTCTGCAGCCACTGCGCCAGGCTAAGCAGCATGGCGCCTCCTGATTCTCGCCAGGCTAAGCAGCATGGCGCCTCCTGATTCTCGCCAGGCTAAGCAGCATGGGGCGCCCTTTCGGCCGACGCGGCGGGTTGCGCCTTGAGCGCCGCGACGACCTGCTCCATCTTCATGAAGCGCGACCCCTTGACGACGATCGCCGCCGCGGGGGTTGCGTCCGCCGGCGCGCCGCCCGGCGCGTCACCGAGCGCCGCGATCAACGCCGCCGTCGATTCGAAGTGCCGCGCCGCCCCGTGCGCATTCGCCGCCGCGACGGCGAGCGTGCCGACCGTCCACAGCCGCTCGATGTCGCGATCCTTCGCATACGCGCCCACCTCGGCGTGCAGCGCGGGGCCATCGGCGCCGACTTCGCCCATGTCGCCGAGCACCAGCCAGCGCGGGCCGGGCAAGCTCGCGAGGACGTCGATCGCGGCGCGCACCGAGTCGGGGTTCGCGTTGTACGAGTCGTCGATCAGCGTCGCCTCGCGCCCGCCGAACACGATGCGCTGCAACTGCGAGCGGCCCTTGACCGGCGCGAAGGCTTCGAGGCCGGCGCGCACCGCATCGAGCGGGCAGCCGGCGGCGAGTGCACATGCGGCCGCGGCAAGCGCGTTCTTCACGTTGTGGCGCCCGGCCACACGCAGGCGGACTTCGCAGTGGCCGGCGGGCGTCGCGAGCGCGACGTGCCAGTGATCGCCGCGCCACTCGCAGCGCCCCTGCACATCCGCCTCGGACTCGAGCGCAAAGCTGAGCGTCCTGCGCGTGCCGGCGAGCCCGCGCCAGACCGGCGTGAATTCGTCGTCGGCCGGGAACACGGCAACGCCATCGGGGCCGAGCGCAGTGATGACCGAACCGTTCTCGAGCGCAACCGCGCGCACATCGGCCATGAATTCGAGGTGCTCGCGCTGCGCGTTGTTGACGAGCGCGACGGTCGGCGCGGCCATCGCGGCGAGCGGCGCGATCTCGCCCGGGTGGTTCATGCCGATCTCGACGACGCCGGCGCGGTGCCGGGTCGCTTCGTCCTGGCGCAGGCGCAGCAGCGTGAGCGGCACGCCGATGTCGTTGTTGAAATTGCCCTCGGTCGCGAACGCGCCGGCACCGACCCAGGCGTGCAGGATCGCGGCGATCATCTGCGTCACCGTCGTCTTGCCGTTGCTGCCGGTGACGGCGACAAGCGGCAGGTCGAAGCGGCGCCGCCAGCCCGCGGCGAGCGCGCCGAGCGCGGCACGGCTGTCGCTCACGAGCAGGCCCGGCAGCGCGGCCTCGGCCAGGCCTCGTTCGGCGAGCGCCGCCGCGGCGCCCGACTGGCGCGCCTGGAACAGGAATTCGTGGGCGTCGAAGCGCTCGCCGCGCAGCGCGACGAAGAGGTCTCCGGCGCGCAGGCTGCGGGTGTCGGAGTGCACGCGGTGGAACGCGGTCGCGCCAGCGCCGACGAGGCGCACACCGGGCATCGCGTCGGCGAGCAGCGCCTGAGCCTGGGCGAGCGTCATCATCGCCGTGGTCATTGGCGCCCCCCGTTTGCGGTGCGAGCGCTCATGCCGCACCCCCAGACGCGCGCACCGCGAGCAGCGTGCGTGCGATGCCGACATCGCTGAACGGCTTGCGCTCGCCGGCGATCTCCTGGTAGTCCTCGTGCCCCTTGCCGGCGATCAGCACGACGTCGCGTGCGTCGGCCGCCTGCACCACGTAGGCGATCGCGGCGTGACGGTCCTCGATGACGTCGACATCGTCGTGCCCGATCACGCCGACGAGGATCTGCGACAGGATGAAGCCCGGCGACTCGTGACGCGGGTTGTCGCTCGTGAGGACGACATGGTCGGCGAGGCGTTCCGCGATCGCGCCCATCAGCGGGCGCTTGCTGGCATCGCGGTTGCCGCCGCAGCCGAACACGCACCACAGCTTGCCGCCGCGCTCGCGCGCGAACGGCCGCAACGCGATCAGCGCCTTCTCGATCGCGTCTGGCGTGTGCGCGTAGTCGACGACGATTACGGGCAGATCATCGACGCGCTGCGCCCGGGCGCCGGGCGCGTGCCCTGCGGTGGATCGATCGCGGCCGGGCGCGATCGCGGGGTCGGCCTCCACGCGTTGCATGCGCCCGGGCACGGGCGTGAGCTGCGCGCAGGCGGCGACGGCGTCGGCCAGCGACACGTCGAGTGCACGCAGACCGCCAATCACGCCGAGCAGATTCGCGACGTTGAACTCGCCGATCAGCCGGCTGCGCAGCGGCAGCGTCGCGCCGCCCTCTTCGCGCACGTCGAAGCCGAGGCCGCCGTCGCGGTACGCGAGTGCATGCGCGGTGAGCCGTGCGGGTGCCCGGCTCGAGACCGTCCACAACGCCAGGCCGCGCGCCGTCGCGCGCTGGGCGAGGGCATGGCCGCGTTCGTCGTCCAGATTGACGACCGCTGCGGCCAGCTCGGGCCAGTCGAACAGCACTTCCTTCGCCTGCCAATAGGCCTCCATCGAGCCGTGATGATCGAGATGGTCGCGCGTGAAATTGGTGAACAGGGCGACGCGAAACGTGCAGCCTGCCAGGCGATGCTGCGACAGGCCGATCGATGAGGCCTCGATCGCGCAGGCGACGAAGCCCTCGTCCGCGAGACGGCGCAGCGCGGTTTGCAGCACCACCGGATCGGGCGTCGTCAATCCGTTCTGCAGGAACGGCGCGGCAGCGTTCGCCCCGGCGCGTGGCGGCTCGCCGATGCCGAGCGTGCCGACGACGCCGCAGCGGCGGCCGAGCGCCGTCAACGCCTGCGCCAGCCACCATGCGGTCGAGGTCTTGCCGTTCGTGCCGGTGACGGCAAGCATCGCAAGCTGACGGCTCGGTTCGCCGAGGAAGGTGCTCGCGATCGGCCCGGCGGCGGCGCGCAGGCCGGCGAGCGTGGCAACGCGTTCGTCGGCGAACGCGAAGCGACGCGCGGCATTGTCTCCGCCCTCGTCGTCGCGCTCCCCCTCCACGAGACAGGCGAGCGCACCGGCGGCGAGCGCCGGCGCGACGAAGTCGCGGCCGTCGTGCGCAGCGCCCGACCATGCGATGAAGGCGTCGCCCGGCGCCACACGTCGGCTGTCCGAGGCGAGCCCGCGCGCGCCCCGCGCGCGCAGCCAGGCGACCGCGGCGTCGTTCGAGCTGAGTTGCACCGACGCCGCCATCAGAAGCTTTCTTCCTCGGCCGGCAAGGGGTGCGACACGATCTGCGGCTTGACTTCGAGATCGGGCGGCACGCCGAGCGTGCGCAGGGTCTGCTGGACGACGGCGGAGAACACCGGCGCCGCGACGTCGCCGCCGAAGTACTTGCCCGCCGTCGGCTCGTCGACCATCACCGCGACGACGATGCGCGGATCCATCGCCGGCGACATGCCGACGAACCAGGCGCGGTACTTCTTCTGCGAGTAGGACTTGCCTTCCTGCTTGTAGGCGGTGCCGGTCTTGCCGCCGACGGTGTAGCCCATGGTCTGCGCCTTGGGCGCCGTGCCGCCGGCCTGCGTCACCATGAAGAGCATCTCGCGCACCGCGCGCGCCGTCTTCGGTGAAAGCACACGCACGCCGGCGGTCTGCATGACGCCTTGCGTGCCGTCGCGCTCTGCGCCTTGCGGCGCCTCGGGCAGCTTCTGGATCGACGACGGCAGCAGCTCGCCATCGTGCGCGAACACGGTGTAGGCGCGCGCGAGTTGAAAGAGGCTCGCCGACAGGCCGTAGCCGTAGCTCATCGTCGCCTGCTCGATCGGGCGCCAGCTCTTGTACGGGCGCAGCCGCCCCGTCACCGCGCCGGGGAAGTCGATCTGCGGGCGCTGGCCGAAGCCGACCGCGCTGAAGAGCTCCCACATCTCGCGCGGCTGCATCTGCATCGCCAGCTTGACGGTGCCGACGTTGCTCGATTTCTGGATCACCTGCGCAACCGTCAGCACGCCATGCGGGTGCGCATCGCTGATCGTCGAGCCGCCGATCGTGAGGCGGCCCGGTGCGGTCTGGATCGGCGTCTCGGGCGTGACGCGGCCGGACTCCATCGCCCAGCCGGCGATGAAAGGCTTCATCGTCGAGCCCGGCTCGAAGATGTCGGTCAGCGCGCGGTTGCGCAACTGCGCGCCCGACAGATTGCGCCGGTCGTCGGGTTTGTAGCTGGGGTAGTTGGCCAGCGCCAGCACCTCGCCGGTGCGCGCATCGAGGACGACGACGCTGCCGGCCTTGGCCTTGTTCTCGATCACCGCATCGCGCACGCGCTGGTAAGCAAAGAACTGCACCTTCGAGTCGATCGACAGCGCGATGTCCTCGCCATCTTCTGGCGCCGTGCTGTCGCCGATGTCCTCCACCACGCGGCCGAGCCGGTCCTTGATCACGCGGCGCGAACCGACATGGCCGAGCAGTTCGTCCTGGAACGCGAGTTCGACGCCTTCCTGGCCGCGATCCTCGATGTTCGTGAAGCCGACCACATGCGCCGCCGCCTCGCCTTCGGGGTACTGGCGCTTGTATTCGCGCACCTGGTGCACGCCCTTGAACTTGTGCGCGAGCACCTGCGCCGCGAGCTGTTCGTCGACCTGGCGGCGCAGCCAGACGAAGTTCTGGCTCTCGCCGATCCGCGCCTCGAGCTCCTTCGGCTTGAAGCCGAGCGACTTCGCGAGCTGCGCGCGCACCGCCGGGTCGCTGTCCATGTCCTTCGGGATCGCCCACAGCGAGGGCACCGGGACGCTCGCGGCAAGGATCAGGCCGTTGCGGTCGAGGATGCGGCCGCGGCTCGCCGGCAGTTCGAGCGTGCGCGCATAGCGCGCCTCGCCCTGGCGCAGGAAGAACGGCGCGTCGATGATCTGCACGTAGACGGCGCGGCCGAGCAGCACGCAAAACGAGGCGCCCACGAAGGCGACGAGCAGCTTGGAGCGCCAGGGCGGCGTCTTCGATGCCAGCAGCGGGCTCGATGCATATTCCACGCCGCGCAGGACGTTGCCGCGTGCGCCGCCCCGGGCACCACCCCTGGCACCACCGCCAGTGCCGCCATAGCCGCCAGCAGCCGGCCGCCGCAGCTTGCTCATCGTGCGCCCCCGGGCACCGCAGAAGCCGATACGCGGGCGTACGTCACGTACTGCGTGACGGCCGGCGTGGCGGTGCGCATGCCGAGTTCCTTGCGCGCAACCGCCTCGACGCGCGACGGCGTCGCCTGCGACTGCTTCTCGGCGTTCAGACGATCGAAGTCGGTCTCGAGCTGACGCGCCTCGCGCTGCGCCTTGTCGAGCTGGGTGAACAGGCGCCGCGCGTCGTAGCTGACGTGGACGAGGCCGATGCTCGCGAGCAGCACGGCCGCCAGCAGCAGCAGGTTCAGCCGCGTCATGCCGCGGCTCCCAGCGGCACGTCGGTGCGTTCGGCCACCCGCATGATCGCCGAGCGCGCGCGCGGGTTGGCACGCAGCTCCGCCTCGCCCGCCCGCACGCGTGCGAGCGCCTTCAGCCGCACCGGCGCCGGCTCGGCGAACGGGGCGCGCCGGTCGTAGACCGACTTGCTGTGGCGCGCGATGAAGGTCTTGACGATGCGATCCTCGAGCGAGTGAAAGCTGATCACGACCAGCCGGCCGCCCGGGCGCAGCAGCGCAAGCGCCGCGTTCAGCCCTTGTTCGAGCTCCTCAAGCTCGGCGTTGACGAAAATCCGAAGAGCTTGAAATGTGCGCGTTGCAGGGTCCTGGCCCGGCTCGCGGGTCTTGACCGCACCAGCCACGACTTGGGAAAGTTCGGCCGTGGTTCGAACCCCGTGCCCGCCTGTGCGGCGAGCAACAAGCGCCTTTGCAATCGAAACAGCAAACCGTTCTTCGCCGTAGTCACGTATCACCTCCGCGATCTGTTGTTCGCCCGCGCGGGCGAGAAAGTCAGCCGCGCTTTCGCCGCGGGTCGTGTCCATGCGCATGTCCAGCGGACCGTCGAAACGGAAGCTGAAGCCGCGCGCCGGGTTGTCGATCTGCGGGCTCGAGACGCCGAGGTCGAGCAGCACGCCGTCCACCTGGGCGATATCGCGCTCGGCGAGTTCCTCGGCCATGCGGGCGAAGCGCGCATGGCGGATCGAGAAGCGCGCGTCGTCGAGTCGCTCGTCGCCCTCGCTCGCCGCAGCAACCGCATCCGGATCGCGGTCGAAGGCGATGAGCCGGGCGGACGGCGAGAGCGAAGCCAGCAGGCGGCGCGAGTGCCCGCCGCGGCCGTAGGTGGCATCGACGTAGATGCCGTCGGGGTCGGTCACGAGGGCATCGACCGCCTCGACCAGCAGCACCGTCGTGTGTTGCCAGGAGGCGGGCGGTGGGGTTGCAGCCATCAGAAGCTGAAATCCTTGAGCGCGTCGGGCATCTCCGACTGCATCACCTGCGCCTCGTGCGCGGCGTAGGCGGCGGCGTCCCACAGCTCGAGATAGCTGCCCATGCCGAGCAGCATCACGTCGCGCGTGAGGCCGGCCGAGGCGCGAAGCTCAGGCGAGACCAGCACGCGCGAGGAGGCGTCGATCTCGACGTCCATCGCGTTGCCGAGAAAGACGCGCTTCCAGCCGCTCACCGCCATCGGCAGCGCGGCGACGCGATCGCGAAAGCCTTCCCAGGCCGGGCGCGGAAACACCATCAGGCAGCCCTGCGGATGCTTGGTCAGCGTCAACTGGCCGCCCGCGGTGGCTTGCAGCACGTCGCGATGGCGCGCAGGCACCGTCACGCGGCCCTTGCCGTCGAGCGTCAACGCCGAAGCGCCCTGAAACACGAAATTCGCCACCCCACCTCCGCCGACGCCGCTGCCCTATTCCGCCACAAAAATGCACTTTTCGCCACTTTAACGCAAGGCCTCGAGCGAAGCAACGCGAGTTCCGGAAAATTTCAGTGAAATCAATTACTTAGCCGACGTTTGGAAAGTCCGTCACGAAAAAACTTGCGCAAAAATAAAGACTTGCGCCCGGCAGTCAAAGTGATGGATGAGATCGACCCCGGGGAAACCACGATCGCGCGCCCGCGACAGGCTGAATGCGCGAGCCGCGCGTGCACCGGCAACGGCGCCGCCGGGGCGGCGTCTTGCGCACCGACAATCGACGCATGGATTTCGTCTATCTGCCGATGCTCGCGGCTGCGGGGCTCGTCTTCCTCAGCGTGCTGGCGGGGCTGTTCTCGGTGCGCATGGGGTTCTCGTTCCTGCTCGTCTTCCTCGCTGCCGGCATGCTTGCCGGCGAGGACGGCCCGGGGGGCTACCGCTTCGACGATTTCCGGCTCAGCTTCTGGGTCGGCAACCTGTCGCTCGCGGTCATCCTGCTCGACGGCGGCCTGCGTACCGAGTACCGACGCTTTCGCACCGGGCTGCGCCCTGCGCTGTTGCTGGCGACGGTCGGCGTACTGGTGTGCGCCGGCATCACCGCGCTCGCGGGCGTCTGGTTCGTCGGGCTGGATGGATGGACTGCGCTGCTGCTGGGCTCGATCGTCGGCTCGACCGACGCCGCCGCCGTGTTCGCGCTGTTGAGCCGTTCGGGCGTGACGCTCAACGAGCGCGTTGCCGCGACGCTCGAGATCGAGTCGGGCATGAACGACCCGATGGCGGTCTACCTCACGCTCGCGTTCATCGCGCTGCTGGCGGGCGGCGCGCCGACGGCGTCGGCCTGGAAGGTGATGGCGCTGTCCTTCGTCCAGCAGTTCGGCTGGGGCACGCTGGTCGGCGTCATCGGCGGCTTTGGCGCCGCGTTGCTGCTGCGTTACGTGGCATCGCGCAATGCCGAAAGCGGCATCCTCGCGCTGTTGATTGCCGCCGCCGGGCTGTCGATCTTCGCCGCCACCGGCATGGCGGGCGGCTCCGGTTTCCTGGCGGTCTATCTGTTCGGCCTGATCGTCGCCAACCGCGCGGCCAAGGTCGTTGCCCCGACGCTGGCGGCGATGGATGGCTACGCCTGGCTCGCGCAGGCGGGCATGTTCCTGCTGCTCGGCCTGCTGGTGACGCCGAGCACGATGCTCGATACGGCGGGGCCGGCGCTGGCCGTGGTGCTGGTGTTGATCTTCGTCGCGCGGCCGGTGGCCGTCTGGTTGTGCCTGCTGCCGTTTCACTACACGGCGCGCGAGACCTGGTTCATATCCTGGGTCGGCCTGCGCGGCGCCGTGCCGGTCGTGCTGGCGTGCTTTCCGCTGCTGGCCGGCACGCCGCATGCAGCGCTGCTGTTCAACATCGCTTTCGTGGTGGTGCTGGCGTCGTTGCTGACGCAGGGCAGCACGATCGCCATGATGGCGCGCCGGCTCGGCGTGGCGCTGCCGGACCCGGCCGACGAGCAGCAGGTGCGCGCCGTGTTCCGCGACTTCGCACTCGACCCGGCGGCGACGGTCGGTTCGGTGTGCGAGTTCTACGCACTGCCGACGCCAGCCGATGCAACCGCCCCGCTCGGCGACTGGATGGTCACAGAGCTGCGGCGTCGACCGGTGGCCGGCGACAGCGTGCAGATCGGGCCGGCGACGCTCGTGGTCCGCGAGGTCGCGGGCGGCCGCATCTCGAGCATCGGGCTCGGCCTGCAGGCTTGAGCGCGTCCGACGCGGGCTTCGCCAGGTCGATTGATCGGGCGCTCCTCGAGCGCTGTCCTCAGGGCCGCGATGCCGGCGGGTGCGCCCGGGTTGCGGTCTGGCCGAGCAACAGCTGGCGCAGGACGACGGCATCGTTGTGCGCCTCGTCGCGCGCCGCGTAAACGAGCGTGATGCGCCCCGCGCGCGCCATGTCGCGCAGTTGCTCGAAGGCCTGCGGATGCTGGCCGAGCTCCTGCGCATAGCGGTCCTGGAACTCGGCCCAGCGCGCCGGATCGTGGCCGAACCACTTTCGCAGCTCGGTGCTCGGTGCCACGTCCTTCAGCCACAGATCGACCGCCGCAGCGGCCTTGCTCACGCCGCGCGGCCACAGGCGGTCGATCAGCACCCGCGTGCCATCGCCGGCGTCGGCCGGCTCGTAGGCACGCTTGAGCCTGACGTTGGCGGCGGTGATGCGGGTGCTCATCGACGCACTCCTTCAGGTCGGCTGGCCGCTTTGCTTCGCCGCGACCTGGTTCATCGTGTCGATCGCCAGGTTCGAGTGCGCGTAGGCGCCGCCGGCGCGCATTTCGGCGGCGACCCAGATCGCCTCCATCACCTCCTGCTCGGTCGCGCCCTTGCGCAACGCGCTCGCGGTGTGGCCGCGGATGCAGTACGGGCACTGCGTGACGTGGGCAACGGCGATCGCGATCAGGTCCTTCGTCTTGGCGGACAGCGCGCCATCGGCGAAGACAGCCTGGTTGAACGCCTTGAAGGCAGCGGCGGCGGCAGGCGCGAGCGCCTGGCGCTGGCGGTGCAGCTCCAACGATGCTTCGGGGTACATGTGCTGGTCCATGGCTCGATCCTTCGGGGTGGTTGCGAATGGCAGACGGCGATCACGCGCCGGCGGCGAGTGCGCGCTCGAACTCGACTTCGCTGCGCAGGCCCTCGAGGTCGCGCTGCACGACGGCGACGGCGAGCTGCCTGCCGCCGCGGCTGTAGCTGATCTTGCAGTCTCTTGCGGCGAGCGTGCCGTCGATGTCGACGCGGTCGAAGCCTTCGGCATGCCCGACGTAGGCCAGGGCGAAGTCATATTGCTCGGTCCAGAAGAACGGCACGGCGTCGAACGCCTCGCGCCGGCCGAGCATGTTGCGTGCGGCGACCTGGCCCTGACGCTGCGCCACCACCCAATGCTCGACCCGGATCGGCGCGCCGCTCAGCCGGTCGGGCCAGCGCGCGATGTCGCCGGCGGCGTAGACGCCGGGAGCACTCGTCTGCAGGAAGCGATCGACGCTGACTCCGCGATCGATCGTGAGGCCGGCCTGCTCCGCGAGGGCGGTCACCGGACGCACGCCGATGCCGACGACGACGAGGTCACACGCCAGCGACTCGCCGCTGGTCAGCGTGACGGCGCCCTCCGCGATCGACGCGACCGTCGCGCCGAGATGCAACGTGACGCCATGATCCTGATGAAGCCCGAGCAGGAATGCGCCGACCTCGGCGCCGAGCACGCGCTCCATGAGCACCGATTCGCGCCCCACGACATGCACGGCGATGTCTCGCGCGCGCAGCGAGGCGGCGACTTCCAGCCCGATGAAGCTGGCACCGATCACGACGGCGCGCCGCGCCTTCGCCGCCGCGGCGTTCAGCGCGCGGCTGTCGGCCCAGGTGCGCAGGTAGTGCACGTGCGGCAAGTCGGCGCCCGGCACGCCGAGCTGCACCGGCTCGGCGCCGGTCGCGAGCAACAGCGCGCCGTAGGCGTGGTCGCTGCCGTCGCCCAGCATCACCTTGCGCTTCGCGGTGTCGATGCGTGTGACGCGCGCGTTCAACTTCACGTCGATGCGCTGTTCGCGATAGAACTCGGCCGAGCGCAGCGCGATCCAGTCCTCGGGCGCGCTGCCGGCCAGGTAGTTCTTCGAGAGATTCGGTCGATCACACGGCAGCGAGTCATCCGCGCTGAGCACGGTGATGCTGCCGTCGTAGCCCTCACGCCGCAGCATCTCCGCCGCGGCGTCGCCTGCCGCGCCGCCACCGACGATGACGACCGAGTCCGGTCGATCCGGCGCACCCGTGCTGTCACGCGCGGGCGCGGCAGGTTCGATCCGATCACCCACATGGACCTTGCCGTCGCGCTCGTCCACCCGCCAGCACGAGACCGGGTTCAGTGCCGGCGCGCGCAAGGCCTCGCCGCTGCGCAGGCTGAAGCATGCGTGGTGCCACGGGCAACGCACGCTGTCGCCCTCGACCAGCCCTTCGGCCAGCGGGCCGCCGTAGTGCGTGCACACGGCGCCGATGGCGAACACCTCCTTGCCGCGGCGGACCACGATGATCGGCTCGCCTTGCACATGCCCGATCAGCGGCATGCCTTCGACGAGCGTCGCAGCGGGCACGCCGCTTCCGAAATCGGGGCCCACCAGTTCGACCTTCTCTTCGCTCATGACGATCCTCGGCAGATCTCGCGCTCACGCGGCGAGGGACATGGGGGTCATCATGGCCCCGAATGCGTCAACAGGTCGTTGCCATGGCTATTGCGCAGCGCGCGGCCCGGCCGGGGTGCATCTGCCCGATCGCAGGGCAGGCGCGAGCGAATGCGATGACGCGTCTTCCTTGCGGCCGATGTCACCGGCACAATGGCGTCGACCCGCCGGCCGGCCGCAACCCTGCAATCCCACGCACGAGGAGTTCACTATGTTCCGCAAGATCCTGGTTCCCACCGACGGCTCTGACGCTTCGCTGGCCGGCGCCTATCGCGCGGTGCCGCTCGCGAAGCTGGCATCGGCGACCCTCACCGCGGTGTACGTGCAGGACATCTATCCCTTCGCCGGCATCGGCGAAAGCAACATCGCGGGAATGGAGTCGTACATGGATACCGCCCGTGCGCAGGGCATGAAGGCCATCGAGCGCATCGGCGACGAGGCGCGCGCGTCGGGCGTGGCGATCGAATCCCTCATCGTCGAGGACACCCAGGCCGCGCGCGGCATCGTGACCGCCGCGCAGACCAGCGGCGCCGACCTCATCGTGATGGGTTCGCACGGCCGCACGGGCGTGGCCAAGATGGTGCTGGGCAGCGTGGCGACGAAGGTGCTCGCGCTGTCGCCGATACCGGTGCTCATCATCAAGCTCGGCGGCGCCGAACGCGCGCCCTGACGAGGCCCTCGGAACCTCGCCCCCGTCGCTGCGCACGCGCCGGCAAAGCCCGGCGCCAGCCGGCGCTTCAACGCCGGCGTTCAACCCCGCGCGGCATGCGCCCCGCAGCGTCCCAGGCCGGCCCTTCGAACCACGCGTCGCCGTGCAGGTAGGCGCCCAGCATGTCGAGCGAATCCAGGCCCCAGAACATGCGGCCGTCGACCTCGATCGTCGGCACGCCGAAGACGCCGCGCGCGGCGGCCGCATCCGTTGCTGCGCGCAGGGCCTGCTTCACCGCGTCCTGCGCCGGGTCGCGCCGCGGCTGCAGGGCCGCGCTGAGCGCGGCCAGCCGGCCCGCATCGTTCGGGTCGCCACCGCCGTGCCAGACGTGGTGGAACAGCCGTTCGCAGACGCGCCGGCTCGGCGTGCCGATCTTGTCGACCGCATTGCTCGTGTCGCCCTTGCCGCCCGTGCCGTCCGCGAGCGCCGGCGCGCAGGCCAGCGAGAGGCGCAGCAGCGCAAGCGGATTGAACGGATGCTGCGTCGGTATGTCGAGCCGAATGCCGAGGCGATGCGCAAGCCACGCCACCTGGCGGAAAGTCCAGGCGCGCTTGGGCTCGAACTCGGCCGGACCCTTCTGCCCCCAGTGCTGCAGCAGGCCGGCGAACAGCAGCGGCTGGTAGCTCACCTCGACCGACAGGCCCGCAAGCGCCTGCGGCAGCCGCTCGAACGCGAGGTAGGCGTAGGGCGAGACAAAGTCGAAGCAGAAACGCAACTGCTTCATCAGCCCTCCCGCCGGGCCACACGCTGCGCGCTCACCGCCTCGCGCCGCGCCGCGAGCGCCGCAACGATGGCGCGCTTGCGCCACTCTTCGAGCGAGGACCAGGTCGCGATTTCGTCCAGCGTGCGATAGCAGCCCAGGCACCAGCCGCTGCGTTCGTCCATCTTGCAGACGTTGTTGCAGGGGCTCGGCACCGGCGCCGCCTCGGCTTTCACGTCGTCACGTCCTCGACCGGCGCCTCGGTGAGGCTGACGAGCTGCGCCGGCGTCAGCAGAAAGACGCCGTTCGGATGACCGGCGGCGGCCCAGATCGCGTCGAAGCGGAACAGCTCGCGGTCGATCAGCATCACCGGCTTCGTCGCGTGGCCGACCGGCGCGACGCCGCCGATCGTGAACGAGGTCGCGCCCTTGACGAAGGCCGCATCGGCGCGGCCGACGGGCCCGACGCGCGCTGCGACCTTCGACTCGTCGACCCGCTTGTCGCCCGAGGTGACGACGAGCACCGCGGCATCGTCGCTGCGGCGCCGGAAGACGATGCTCTTGGCGATCTGGCCGACGCCGACGCCAAGCGCGTCCGCCGCCTCCTGTGCGGTGCGCGCGGCGACCTTCAGGAACACCGGCGCATGCGGATGGCCACGCGCGGCGAGCGCATCGCTGACGCGGCGAAAGCCTTCGGGCCGGTCGGGGTCGCGCTCATCGCCGGCAATCGGCGCCGTCATGCTCGCGCTCATGCCGCGAGGGCCGCCGCGCGCTTGGCGAGCAGCGCATTGCCCGAGCGCGACACCGGCTTTCTGCCGAGCACGTCGGAGATGTACTTCGCCGCATCGACGAGCGCGTCGAGGTCGATGCCGGTTTCGATGTCGAGGCCGCGCAGCATGAAGAGCACGTCCTCGGTTGCGACATTGCCGGTCGCCCCCTTCGCGTAAGGGCAGCCGCCGAGCCCGGCCACGCTCGCGTCGAAGCTGTGGATGCCGAGCTCGAGGCAGGCGTAGATGTTGGCGAGTGACTGGCCGTAGGTGTCGTGGAAATGCCCGCTCACCTCCGCGAGCGGGAAGTGCTTCAGCGCGCGCTCCATCGCCGCCTGCACGCGCCGCGGGGTGCCGACGCCGATCGTGTCGGCGATGCCGCAGTGGTCGACGCCGATTGCCTTCATCAGCACGACGACGCGTTCGACCTCGTCCGCGCTCACCTCGCCCTGGTAGGGGCAGCCGAGTGCGCACGACA
>JAMLIM010000029.1 GCA_023954175.1 Rhizobacter sp. | reverse complement strand
CTGGCTGCTCGCCAACGTGCCGAGCGCCGACCAGGCCGAAGCGGTCGCCCGCGTGCTCGACGCGCGCTTCGTCGCCGACAAGGACCCGCTGGCCCGCGCCGCGGCGTTGCTGGTGCGTGCGCGGGTCGCCGAGCAGGCGGGCGACTCGGTGCGTGCCGGCGCGCTGATCGACGAGGCGCTGGTGCGCCTTCCCGCCGACGCGACGGCGCTGAACCGGCTGCGTTTCCTCGCCGCCCAGGCCCATATCCGCAACGGCCTGAGCAAGTTCGAGGACGCGATCCGCATCGGTCACGAGGCGCTGACGCTGGCCGATGCCCGCGGCGAGGCCTGGCGGCGCGCCGAAGCGCGCGCCGATCTGGCCTACAACTACCAGCTGGCCAAGCAGAACGCGCGTGCGGCGAGCCTGAACCAGGAGGCGCTCTCGATCGCGCAGGCGGACGGCGATCCGATGACGCTCGCCCGCGTCGCGACGACGCAGGCGATCGTGCTCGATGCCCTCGGCGACCTCGATGGCGGAAGGCGCTGGTCGCTGGCGGCGATCGACTATGCACGCAAGGCGGGCGCGAAGTACGAGGAATCGCTCTATCTGGCCAACCTGGCCGATTCCTACCTGAAGAAGGGCGAGTTCGCGACCGCGCTCCTGCATGCGCAGCAGGCCCTGCCGCCGGCGCGCGAACTCAAGAACCTGAACGCCGAGATGGTGGCGCTGGCCAATATCGGGCTGGCGCAGATCGGCCTCGGCGAGATCGACGCCGGCAAGGCGAGCCTGCGGCGGGCGGTCGATATCGACGAGCGCCGCGGTTCGATCACCGGCATGGCGCAGACCTACCTGGAGATGGGGCAGGCGCTGGAACGCGCCGGCGACCTGCGCGGCGCGATCGACGCGCTGCACCAGCAGCGCACGCTCGAAGACCAGGTGCTGACGCGAAATCAGCAAAAGGCGATCCTCGAATTGCAGGAGGCGTTCGACAACGGCCGGCGCACGCGCGAGCTCGAACTGCTGCAGCGCCAGAGCGCGATCCAGGGCGAGCAGCTGCACGCGCGCACGCTGCAGCAGCGGCTGTGGGCGCTGGTCGCGGTGTGCGGCCTGCTCTCGCTCGTCGTCGCCGCGCTGCTGATGCGGCGCGTGCGCGATACCAATCGGCGCCTCGCCGACAGCAATGCGCAGCTCAAGGCGCATGCCGAGATCGATCCGCTGACCGGCCTTTCGAACCGGCGCCACTTCCAGACCGCGATGCGCCAGCTGGCCGCCGACGGCAAGTTCAGCGGCACCGTCTTTCTGGCCGACATCGACCACTTCAAGCGCGTCAACGACTGCTGGGGCCATGCGAGCGGCGACGCGGTGCTGGTCGAGATCGCGCGCCGCCTGCGCGCCGTGCTGCGCGAGCCCGACCTGATCGTGCGCTGGGGCGGCGAGGAGTTCCTGGTCGTCGTGCGCGCGCTCAGCCCCGAGGCGGTGGAGGCCCTTGCGCAGCGCATGCTCGATGTCGTCGGCGCGACGCCGGTCACTTACGAGGGGCGGGTGATGCCGGTCACGGCGTCGATCGGCTACGCGACGTTTCCGATCGAGCCGACGCTGCTCGCGGTGTCGTGGGAGCGCGCGATCAACCTCGTCGACACCGCCCTGTACCTGGCGAAGGCGCACGGCCGCAACCGCGCCTACGGCGTGCGCATGCTCATCGCCAACGACGAGCAGCAGCTCGACGTCATCGCGCGCTCGCTCGAGGCCGCCTGGCGCATCGGCGATGTGGCGCTGACCTTGCTGCAGGGCCCGGGTCACGTCGACGAAGGCGTGGCCGGCACGCTGGCCGCGGCCGCATGACGATGCTGCAGCCGACCTTCGCCCCCGCAGCGCCCGGTGCGACACCCGGGCGTTCGCGCGCCCGTCGCGCGCTGGTGCTGGCCGCCGCACTCTGGGTGGCGCTTGCGCTGCCGGCGCAGGCAGGCGACGGCGGGCCGCAGGGCGCACCGGCGCCGGCACTCACTTTCCAGAGTCGGATCGACAGCTGGTTGAGGCTGGGCTACGACCGTCCCGACGACGCGCTGGCCGGTCTGCAGGCAATGGACCCTGGCGGCGCCGCAACCCCGGTGGAGCGGATCGCCCTGCTGCAGGCGCGCGGCATGGTGCTTGCGCAAAGTGGGCGCGCCGCAGACGCGCAGCAGTGGATCGACGCGCTCGCCGCGCTGCACGAATCGCGCGCCGACGCCGGCGCGATGCTGATCCGCGCGATGCTCGCCTCGATGCAGGGCCGCATCGATCTCGGCGAACCGCTCGCGCAATCCGCGCTCGCGACACTGCGCGCCGCCTGCCCGGCGATGCCCGATGGCAGTGCGCAGGCGGCGGGCGAAGTGCAGATCACGGCCGACCCTGCAGCGGCAAGCGAATGCAATGTCCGCGCCGCGTGGGGGGCGACGCGCATCCTGCAGCGCTATTGGCAGGACAAGGGCGTGCCGGCGAATGCGGCCGCGCAGGCGCGGTCGGCGCGCGATCTGGCGCTGTGGGCGGCGGACAACCCGCGCCTGACGCTGTCCACCGCCGAGCTGGCCTGGCTGCTCGTGCGCGGTGACAAGCTCGACGCCGCGCAGCCGCTGCTGCGCCAGGCGCAGCGCCTCGCAGCGCGCTCCGGCGACCCGGCGCTGCAGGCGCGCGTCAAGATGGCCGAGGCGCTCATGGCGCACTGGCACCAGGATTCCGACGCCGTGCGGCGCCTCGCCGACGAGGCTCTGCCCCTCGCGCGCGAAGCGAACTCACCGCGGCTGGAGTCGGTGCTGCTCGGCTATCTGAGTGACGTGTATGCAAAACAGCGCCGCCCGGCCGAAGCGCTGCGCGCGGCCGAGCAGGCGCTGCCCGTCGCGCGCGAGCACAAGGACGTGCGCATCGAGCTCATGCTGACCAACAACGCCGGCCTCGCCAAGATCGGCCTCGGCCGCATCGCCGAAGGCAAGCGCGACCTGGCGCGGGTCGAACAGCTCACGCGCGACGCCGGGCTCGCGGCGCGCCAGGCGGAGGCGCTGCGCGAGTACGACGCGGCGCTCACCGCGGCCGGTGACTACCGCGGCGCGCTCGAGCTCTTCCACCGCGAGCGCGAGCTCAACGCGAAGACGATGGATCTGGCGCGCGAGGCGGCGCTCAAGGAACTGCGCCTGCGCAACGACCGCGAGCGCAAGCAGCGCGACATCGACCTGCTCGCGCGCGACAACGAATTGAAGGGCGTGGAGCTCGCGAACCGCGAGCTGATGCTGCGCATCTGGGCGGTGGCCGGCGTCGTGCTCGCGCTGTCGGCGGCGACCGTGCTGCTGCTCTACCGCCGCGTGCGGGCGACGAACCGGCAACTCGTCGCGAGCGAGGCGCAGCTGCGCGTGCAAAGCGAGCGCGACCCGCTGACCAACCTCGCGAACCGGCGCCAGTTCCTCTCGGTGATGCACGCCGAGCAGGCCAGGAGCGGTGCCGAGGCGGGCTTCGAGGGCGCGCTGCTGCTGGTCGACATCGATCACTTCAAGCACGTCAACGACGGCCATGGCCACGCCGCGGGCGACGTCGTGCTGTGCGAGGTCGCGCGGCGCCTGAACGAAGCGGTGCGCGGCGACGACCTCGTCGTGCGCTGGGGCGGCGAGGAGTTCCTCGTGCTGGCGCTGAAGGTCCCGGCGCTGCAGGCCGAGCAGCTTGCCGAGCGGGTGCTGAAGGTGATCGGCGAGCGGCCGGTGATGGTCGATGGCCGGCCGGTCGCGATCACGGTGTCGATCGGCTACGCGCGCTTTCCGTTGCCGCCGCACGTGTTGCCGCTCGGTTGGGAGCAGGCGATCAACCTCGCCGACATGGCGCTCTACACCGCGAAGAGCCAGGGCCGCAACAAGTCGGTCGGCATCGTCGCCGCCGACGCCCCGGCCGAGCCCGCGCTGCGCCAGATCGAGGCCGATTTCGAGCGCGCATGGAGCGAGGGCCGGGTGACGCTCAAGATCGCGCCGGGGCCGCTTGCGCTCGCCTAGGCGTGTGGGCGGCAGAAGTCCATCCCCGCGTTGTCCCGCATTCAGGGGGGCAGGCCTGGCCCGCTGAATCGCTTCAGGCGTCGGGCGCCTTGACCTGGCGTACCGCCTGGTCGATCGCGCCGAAGATGCTCGCGCCGTCTGCGTCCAGCATCTCGATGCGCACGCGGTCGCCGAAGTGCAGGAACTCGGTCTTCGGTTTGCCGCCTTCGATGGTTTCGTACATGCGCACTTCGGCGAGGCAGCAGTAGCCCACGCCACCGTTGGCCACGCTCGACCCGTGCAGGCTGCCCTGCTTGTTCGATACCGTGCCCGAGCCGATGATGGAGCCGGCGCCGAGCGCGCGCGTCTTGGCGGCGTGCGCCATGAGCTGCGCGAAGCTGAAGGTCATGTCCTCACCGGCGTCGGGTTCGCCAAACGGCTGGCCGTTGATCTGCACGCGCAACCGGCCCTTGAGCTTGCTGCCCTGCCATGCGGCGCCAAGCTCGTCCGGCGTCACGGCCACCGGTGAAAACGCGCTCGCCGGCTTGGCCTGGAAGAAGCCGAAACCCTTGGCGAGCTCGGCCGGGATCAGGTTGCGCAGCGACACATCGTTGACCAGCATGACGAGGCGAATCGCCTGCGCGCAGCGCGCCGCGCCCGAGCCCATCGCGACGTCGCCGGTGACCACTGCGACCTCGGCTTCGAGGTCGATGCCCCAGTCCTCGCTGATGGCGTCGATGGTGTCACGCGGGCCCACGAACGAGTCCGAGCCCCCCTGGTACATCAGCGGATCGGTCCAGAAGGACGCCGGCACCTCGCTGCCGCGGGCCTTGCGCACCAGTTCGACGTGGTTGAGATAGGCCGAACCGTCGGCCCACTGGTAGGCGCGTGGCAGCGGCGAGTGACAGGCGGCCGCATCGAAGGCGGTGGCGCCCTGTGCGGTGCCGGCGGCCAGGGCGTCCGACACGGCCTGCAACAGCGGCGCGCAGCGCTCCCAGTCGTCGAGCGCGGCTTGCAGCGTGCGTGCGATCTGTGGCACGGCAACGCATTGCGCGAGATCGCGGCGGACGACGACCAGCGTGCCGTCGCGGCCGCCTGCTTTGAGGGTGGCGAGTTTCATCGGGCAGACCTTGAAAAGCGGAAGAGATCCGGCCGGCGCCAGCATGCGGCCCGGTCGGTCGGGCGCAACCTGTCACGAAGGACAGGCTGCGCGGGCCGGTTTCGGCCCTGGCCCTACTTGGCGGCGATCTGGTCCCTGACTTCCTTGTACAGGCCTTCACCGACGCTCGGGATGAACATCTTCCACACCGGCTGCACCTTCTCGCGCATGCGGGCGTGTTCGGCATCGGACACGTCGTTCACGATGAGGCCCTTGGCCGCCATCGCCGCTTGTGCCGACTTGGCCTGGTCACGCGCCACGCCGCGCTGGTAGGCGCGGGCCTCGATCGCAGCGTCCTTCAGGATCTTGCGATCGCCTTCCGAGAGCTTGTCCCAGAACTTCTTCGACGCCAGCGGAATGAAGGCGCCGTAGCTGTGGCGGGTGTTCGACAGGTACTTCTGCACCTCGAAGAGCTTGAGCGCGTAGATCACGGCCGTGGGCGTGCCCTGGCCGTCGACGGTGCGCGTCTCGAGCGCGGTGTAGAGCTCGGGTATCGCCAGCGGCACCGGGTTCGCACCCAGGGCCTTGATGGTTTCCTGCGAGATCTTGGCCTGCACCGAGCGGAACTTCAGTCCCTCGAAGTCTTCCGCCTTGTTGATCGGGTGCTTGCTGTTGGTGGCGTTGAAGAAGCCGTTCTCCCAGTACGCAAGACCGATCAGGCCCTTGTCGGGGAGCGTGGCCAGCAGCTTGTCGCCCACCGGGCCGTCGAGCACCTTCTCGGCCTGCTGCACGTTGGCGAACAGGAACGGGAAGTCGAGGATCTCGTACTCCTTGACCATGCCGGTGAGCGTGGTGGTCTGCGGTACGGTGAACTCGATGGTGCCGCCCTGCAGGGCCGAGGTGACCTGCACGTCGTTGCCCAACGCGCCGCCGTAGAAGCCCTTGATCTTGATCTTGCCGCCGCTCTTGGCGTCCACCAGTTCGATGAACTTGGCCACGCCCTGGCCCTGGTGCGATTTCTCGGGGAGTGTCACGGCAAATTTCGCGGTGACCTGGGCGAAGGCGGCGAACGGGGCCGCGAGCGTGAAGCTGCCGGCAATCGCCAGCGCCATCAGTTTGGGAAGAGCTCTCATTGGGAATGTCTCCTGTGTTGAAAAACCGAAAAAACTATCGCCACCAGTCCGCCGGCACCAACACCAGGGCGGGCCACAGCACCAACGCGACCAGCACGGCCAGTTCGGCCAGCAGGAAGGGCATGATGCCGCGCGCGGCCTGGGCCAGCGTCACCTTGCCGATCGAGCTGACCACGTTGAGCACCACGCCCACCGGCGGCGTGATCATGCCGAGCGAGCAGTTGATGATGAAGATGACGCCGAAGTACACCGGGTCGATGCCCGCCTGCTGCGCAATGGGCAGGAACACCGGCGTGAAGATGAGCACGATCGGGATGAAGTCCAGCACCATGCCGGAGAGGAAGATGGCCAGCATCATGGCGGCCGTGAGCGCCAGCGGATGCTCGCCGAGCAGGCCCAGCCATCCGCCGACCTGGCCCGGCACGTCGGCAATCGTGATCATGTACGAGGCCACCATCGCCAGGCTGGCCAGCAGCAGCACCACGGCGGTGGTGCGCGCCGTCACCAGCAGGCAGTGGTACATGGCGGACAGCGTCAGTTCGCGGTAGATCACGGCGCCCACGAACATCGCGTACACCGCCGCCACCACGGCCGCCTCGGTGGGCGTGAAGATGCCGAACTTCAGGCCGCCGATGATGATCACCGGCAGCATCAGCGCCCAGAAGCCCTTGCCCAGCAGCACGAGGCGTGCGCCCCAGGGCTTGCGTGGCGCCACTTGCACACTGGTGCGCCGCGACACCAGCCACCAGGCGATGACGAGGGCCGCGCCCATCATCACGCCGGGCGCAATGCCCGCAAGAAACAGCCGCGTGATCGACACATTGGCGACCACGCCGAACAACAGGAAGCCGATCGAGGGTGGAATGACCGGCGCGATGATGCCGCCCGCTGCCATCAGGCCGCAGGCGCGCGCCGGGTCGTAGCCGGCCTGGCGCATCATCGGCACGAGGATGGCGGCGAGGGCCGCCGTGTCCGCCACCGCCGAGCCCGACAGGCTCGCCAGCAGGATGGCGGCAAAGATCGCCACGTAACCGAGCCCGCCGCGCAGATGGCCGACGAAGGCGCCCGCCATTTCGACGATGCGGCGCGAGAGGCCGCCGGCGTTCATGAATTCACCCGCGAGGATGAAGAAGGGCACCGCCATGAGCACGAAGTTGTCGGCCCCGCCGATCGCGTTCTGCACGACGATCTGAGAGTCGAACTGACCCATCTGGAACATCACGGCGACGCCGGAGAACAGCAGCGCAAAGGCGATCGGCATGCCCAGCGCAATGAGCATGAGCAGCACCGCCAGGAAGATGAAGGCGCTCACCGCGGCGTGGCCTTCTTGTCGCTCGACGCCACCTCGGGCATCTTCTCGAGGATGCGGTCGCCCAGATCCTTCGTCAGCTCCGGCCCGCCCGGATCGCGCAGCGATCGCCAGATGTTGTTGGCAATCGCCAGCGCCATGCCGCCACCGAACACGATGGCAACGCCGTACAGCCAGCCGTAGGAAATGCCGAGCACCGGATAGCTGTTGCCGAGGTTGATCTCGGTCTGCTTCCAGCCGCCCACGACGAACATGCCGCAGGCCCAGAGCATGAGGCCGCCGGTCAGCACGACCAGCAGCTTGCGGCCGGCCAGCGGCAGGCGCTGCACCAGCGCGTCAAAACCGATGTGCGCGCGCTGTACCGACGCCAGGATGGCGCCGAGGAAGATCAGCCAGACAAAGAGCAGGCGCGAGAGCTCTTCGGACACCGCAATGCCCGAGTTGAACGCATAGCGCAGCACCACGTTGCCAAACACCAGCACCGCCATCACCGCCAGGCAGGCGACGATGACGATCTCCAGCGCGCGCACGCTCGCCCGTCCCCAGCGGTTTCCCATGGCCGTGTCCCTTTGCTGCGCGCGCGTCGAGCGTGCGGGTTACTTGGTGGCGTAGCTGCCGTCGTGCATCCAGGCGGCGTGCTTCGGTGCCTTCTTGGTCTTTGCCCATTCGTTGAGCATGTCCCACTTTACGTCGTCGAGCTTCTTCATCATCTCGGGCGTGCCGGTGTTCACGGCCAGCTCGAGGCGGTGGCCGCTCGGATCGCGGAAGTAGATGGACTTGAAGATGGTGTGCTCGGTCGGGCCGATCACTTCGATGCCGTCCGCTTCCATGCGTGCCTTGGCCGCCATCATCTCTTCGATGCTGCCCACTTCCATCGCCAGGTGCTGGGTCCAGGTGGGGGTGTTGCGGTCGCGGTCCATTGGCGGCTGGGTCGGCAGCTCGAAGAACGCAAGGATGTTGCCGTTGCCCGCATCCAGGAAGATGTGCATGTAGGGGTCGGGGTCCTTGGTGGAGGGCACTTCGTCCTCTGCAATGGCGAGGATGAAGTCCATGTTCAGGTACTTGGCGTACCACTCCACGGTTTCCTTCGCATCGATGCATCGATACGCCACGTGGTGGAATTTCTTGATCTTCATGCGTTGACTCCAGTCAAATCGCTCGTGCCAGCATCCGGAAGGCCGCCTTGGGTGCAGCGCGGACACGGCACGCTGCGGACGTTTCGCGGGCCACGTTCGGGGTGGTTTGCGATGCGGTGCATTAGAGACCCAATCGATCTATGATTCAAACGCATAATTTTTCTTCATTTACAAGAAACTTTAATGAATGTCAGCCTGCGGCAATTGCGTGCGCTC
Source organism: Rhizobacter sp. (assembly GCA_023954175.1). Classification (GTDB taxonomy): domain Bacteria; phylum Pseudomonadota; class Gammaproteobacteria; order Burkholderiales; family Burkholderiaceae_C; genus CAIKUF01. Next base: position 32,256 of record JAMLIM010000029.1, on the reverse strand, counting down.
GTGGCCCTCGTGCGCACCGGGAGTTTCACGCAGGCGGCCGTCTCGCTGCATGTGACGCAATCGGCGCTCAGCAGCCTGATCAAGGGGCTCGAGCAGAACCTGGGCGTGCGTCTGGTCGAGCGCAGCACGCGCAGCATCGGCCTCACCGAGGCCGGTCGGGGCTTTGTACCCCTGATCGACAAGGTCCTGCAGGATCTCGACGGCGTGCTCGGCGGCATCGACGACCTCAAGGCCCTGCGGCGCGGCGTGGTGCGCGTCGCTGCGCCGCAGCTCATGGCCTGCACGCTGATGCCTGAAGTGATTGCCGCCTACCGGCGCGAGCACCCCGACGTTCAGGTGCGCCTGTCCGACTGCGCGGTCGATGGCGTGCTGGCGCGGGTGGCGGTGGGGGAGGCCGATTTCGGCGTCGGACCCGAGCGCGGCATCGGTACCGACATCGCCGGCGAGACCCTGTTCGAGATGCCCTTCATGGTGGTGTTCCCGCACGCGCACCCCCTGGCCGCCCTGCCGCGCATCTGCTGGAACGACGCCGTCGCGCACCCCTTCATTGCGTTGCAGGGGCAGTTCGCCGAACGCCTGTCGCTCGACCTGCACCAGGCGTTGCGGGAGATCACGCTCAACCCGAGCAACGAAGTGACGTTCATGACGACCGCGCTGAGCATGGTCAGCGCCGGCCTGGGCATCACCGCGTGCCTGCCCTATGCCAGCTCACTGGTGCGTCTGTACCGGCTGCGGCTGGCGTTGCTGCACGACCCGCAGGTGCGGCGCAAGTTCCTCGTCTACCAGCGCAGCGCGGCGACGCTGTCGCCGGCCGCGCAGAGCTTCAGGGCGTTCTTGCTCGCCTATGTGGCGTCGCACCACTGGGGCGATGCGGTCGAGGCGGCCGCACCGCCAACGTAGCCATCGGGCGTTTGCAGTGCCCAGCGCTCTGGCGGCGGTGTTCGCGCCGCGTGGTCTTGCCGGCAGCGAACTTGATGCACGAAGGGGTCGATCGAGCGGCCGACGCTCAGTGCAGCACGAGGGGTTGTTGCATCAGCGGCACGTAGCGGCCGATGAACTCGTCCAGCGCCTCTTCGGTCGGCGTAGTCTCGATCAGCGCCTGCACGCCGAGCTTGAAGCCCTCGGCAAGCGCGCCCTCGATGAAGATCTCCTTGCGTGCGAATTTGTCGACGATCTCGTAGCCGCCGCGCGATGGTGCGCCCGGTGCGCCCGCGTCCTGTTCGGCCGGCACGTCGAATTGCACGACGGTGAAGCTGTCCGAGTTGTAGAGCATGTTCATCCTTTTTCCTCCCGAAGTGGCAGGTGAGGATGAAGCGGGCGAGTTCAAGGTCGCGCGCGGTCGCTCGGGGCGGCCGGGATGACGCCCTGCCATTCGAGCGCCGTCGACTCGGCGCCGTGGGACAGCCGCACGCGCACCGGCAGGTAGTCGCGTGCCGGGTCGAGCCAGACCTCGGCGCGCGTGTCGTAGGGCCGCGCGGGCGAACGCAACAGGTGATGCGTTGGCGTCGCGCCGCCGGACAGCTCGATGGTTTCGGTCGCGACCGGCTCGAAGGTCCAGACATCGGCCTCGCCGCGAACGCCGACGACGCGCATCGTCACGCCGCCGCCCGCTTCGACGCGCGCCGGATCCGCCGCGGCGATCGCGGCAAGCTGCAGCATCCAGCTCAGACGATCCTGCACCCCCGGCGCGAGCCGGTGTTCGATCTGCGGGCCGGAGAAGGTAATCGCCCCGATGTCACGCTGGAAGTTCACCGCGAGCGTGCCGCGCCCGCGCCTGCGGTCGGTGTGGCGCAGCGGCGCGATGCCTGCGGCGTCGAAGCCGCCGACGCTTTTCAGGGCGAACCGGCGCGGCGCGTCGCCGCTGCCTCCTTCGAGGCGGGTTTCGTAGCGCCCCTCGCCCTGCTGCCAGCGCCACTCGACGTCGCCGGTGCTTGCGCCGGACCGCAGCGTGTAGACATACGCGAACGCGCGCGGCAGTCGCGTGGCGTAGACCGGCACATCGGCCGGTGAGGCGTCGATCGCGGTCGGCGACGTCGATGTTGACGGCTGCAGAGACTGCGGGGACTGCGAGGGCGAAGGCAAGGCCGACTCTGCCATTTGCGTGCGCGGCGCAGGGAGCGGACCCGCCGGCAGATGTCTCGAGCGCGGCGGCCTTCGCTGCGGCTCGACCGGCGCAGGCGTGGCGTCGGACGTCGCACTGCCTGCCTCCCGCGCCTGCGCGGCGAGAACACGCGCGCCGCCGTCTGCACGAACCTCCGCGCCGGCGGCCTGCCCGCGATCCAGGGTGCGCACGGCCACGGCCTGCGCAGGCACGACAGGCGCTGCCGAGGCAACAGGCTTGGCGACGCTCATCCACTGCGGTGCGAGCCCCCCGAGCAGCCACGCATGCAGGATCAGCACGCCGAGTGCAAGCAGCGCGAGACGCGCCGCGGTCATGCTTCGACGGCGCACCGCTTTCGACTCCCCGCGCGGCGCCGATCACGCGTGGCCGGGTCGGTGTCGCAGCGACCGCGATTGCGGCGCCGACGACAATACCGGCCTTCGGCGATCGATCCGCTGCCAGGCTCGGACATCGCACACCACCCTTCGGACCCCGACCATGAAACTCGCAAGCTACAAGGACGGTTCGCGCGACGGGCAACTCGTCGTCGTCTCGCGCGACCTCGCCTCGGCTCATTATGCGACCGGCATCGCTTCCCGCATGCAGCAACTGCTCGACGACTGGAGCTTCGTCTCGCCGCAGCTCGAGGACCTGTCGCACACGCTGAACCAGGGCCGCGCGCGCCATGCCTTCGCGTTCGATCCGGCCCAATGCATGGCCCCGCTGCCGCGCGCCTTCCAGTGGGCCGACGGCTCGGCCTTCATCAACCATGTCGAGCTGGTGCGCAAGGCGCGCGGCGCCGAAGTGCCGGCCTCGTTCCACGAAGACCCGCTGATGTACCAGGGCGGCAGCGACGACTTCCTCGGGCCGTGCGACGACGCACGGTTCGCCAGCGCCGACTGGGGCATCGACTTCGAATCGGAAGTCGCCGTCGTCACCGGCGACGTGCCGATCGGCGCGAGCGCCGATACCGCGCTCGAAGGCGTGCGCCTGCTGCTGCTCGTCAACGACTGGAGTCTGCGCAACCTGATCCCGCCCGAACTCGCCAAGGGCTTCGGCTTCCTGCAGGGCAAGCCGGCGACCGCGTTCGGCCCGGTCGCGGTGACGCCGGACGAGCTGGGCGACGCATGGCGCGGCGGGCGCGTGCACCTGAATCTCGAATCTGCGTGGAACGGCAAACGCGTCGGCCTGTGCGACGCCGGCGACGAGATGACGTTTCACTTCGGCCAGCTGATCGCGCATCTGGCGAAGACGCGCAACGTGCGCGCCGGCAGCATCGTCGGCAGCGGCACGGTCAGCAACAAGGACTGGAGTCGCGGCTATTCCTGCATTGCCGAGAAGCGCGCGATCGAGACGATCGAAGCCGGCGCGCCGAAGACGGCCTTCATGCAGTTCGGCGACACGATCCGCATCGAGATGAAGGGCACGGACGGCATGAGCGTGTTCGGCGCGATCCAGCAGCGCGTCGCGCCGCTCGGTTGACCGCTGGCGTCGCACGCCCACTCCTTCACGCCACGCGACGCTCTGCGGCCCGGCTGCGCACGGTGCCAGACGCGTCGAAGGGGTAGCATGCGCACGAGCCCGGAGGGCCGGGCGAGCAGGCAGGGGCCGCTTCCCATGCAGGAAGAATCGCGACTCGACGCGCGCGCCCTGGGCGACGCGCGTCGTGCACGGCTGATCGAGTGGACGTCCATCTCGCTCGGCGCGTTCGCCATCGCGGCGATGATCGCGCTGCACGTCGCCGGGCTGACCGAGCCGCGGCGTCTGGCGGGCACGCTCGCCCTGCTGATCGGCTCGGCTGCGGCCTGGCTGGCGTGCCGCGCGGGGCGCGTCGCGCTCGGCGGGCAGGTGCTGGTCTGGTGCTCGCTGGCAGCCATCACGGTCGTTGCCTACGCCACCGGCGGCTTCCGCTCGCCGGCGACCAACGGCTACCTGACGGTCGTCGCCGTCGCCGGCTGGCTGCTCGGCATGCGCTTCATGATCGCCACCACCGCGCTGTCGCTCGCGATCATGGGGGCGCTGTTCGTGCTCGGGCAGTTCGGCCTGCTGCCGCCGCCGGCGCCGAGCCATCCGCTGGTGCTGTTCTCGACCGCCGCGATTGCGCTCGCACTCGGCGGGCTGCTGTTCTACTACGTCGTGCGCGAGATGCAGTTCAGCCTGGAAAAAGAACAGGCCTTGCACGAAGGCTTGAGGCGCGCCAACGACGAGCTCGAGCAGAAGGTGGCCGAGCGCACGCACGAGCTCTCGGATGCGAAGGAAGCGGCCGAACGCGCAAACCGCGCCAAGGGCGCCTTCCTCGCCAACATGAGCCACGAGATCCGCACCCCGCTCCACGCCATCCTCGGCCTGACCGAGCTCGTGCAGCGCGAGTCGAGCGACGTGCGCGCCCGGGCGCGCCTCGCGCTCGTCTCGCAGGCGTCGGACCATCTGCTCACGCTGATCAACAACGTGCTCGACGTCTCGAAGATCGAGAGCGGCAAGTTCGAGCTCGCCGAGGCCGAGCTGCGCGTCGGCGAGGTCTTCGAGCGCGTGATGACGATGCTGCAGGACGAGGCGTCGCGCAAGGGGCTGCAATTGCGCGGCGAGCTCGACATCGACGCCAGCCGCCGCGTGCTCGGCGACGCGACGCGGCTCACGCAGGTGCTGCTCAACTTCGCCGCGAACGCGGTCAAGTTCACGCCCTCGGGCAGTGTCGTGCTGCGCTGCCGCGCACTCGACGGCGACCTGTTCCGCTTCGAGGTGCAGGACAGCGGCATCGGCGTCGCGCCGGCCGACCAGGCGCGCATCTTCGAGTCGTTCGAGCAGGCCGACGACGCGCCCACCCGCAACCAGCCGGGCAGCGGCCTGGGGCTTGCCATCAACCGCCATCTGGTGCGCGCGATGGGCGGCGAGGTCGGCTTGGAGAGTGCGCCGGGCGAGGGCAGCCTGTTCTGGTTCACCGTGAAACTGCCGCCGGCACCGGCCCTTGTTGCGGCGCGAACAGCGGCAACGGAGGTCGACGCCGCGCAGGCCGAGGCGATGCTGCGTGGTGTGCTCGCCGGGTCGCGCCTGCTGGTGGTCGACGACAACGAAGTGAACCGCATCGTCGCGCGCGCGCAGCTCGACGCCGTCGGCATCGCCGCCGACGACGCGAGCGACGGTGTGCAGGCGGTCGAGATGGCCGCGCGCACCGCCTACGATCTGATCCTGATGGACGTGCACATGCCCAAGCTCGACGGCGTCGAGGCAACGCGCCGCATACGCCAGCTCGACGGCTATCGCGACACGCCGATCATCGCGCTCACCGCCGACGCCTTCGACATCGACCGCAGGCGCTTCCTCGACGCCGGCATGTCCGACCATGTCGCCAAGCCGTTGCAGGCGGGGCCGCTCTACCGCGTGCTCGCGCAGTGGCTGAGCGTCGCGCCGCGCTCTGTCCGCGCGCGCGCCTGAGCTGCCCGGGCAGGTCGCCAGGAATCGGATGAGGGACTTTCCCCACACGCTCAAGATCGTCACGGTCTGGGGCCTGCTCGGCGTCGCGCTGTTCCTCGCGTTGCAGTTCTGGCAATCGCACGAGCAGCGCACGCGCTTTGCGATCGCGACCGACGGCGTGATCGAGATCCGCCGCGGGCCCGACGGCCACTACCACTGGCCGGGCCGCGTGAACGGCGTCGCGGTCGACTTCCTCGTCGACACCGGCGCGACCTCGACCGCACTGCCGCGCGCGCTGGCCGAGCGCGCCGGGTTGCGCCCTGAAGGCCGCGTCACGTCCTCCACCGCCGGCGGGACGGTGCAAGGCAGGCTCGCGCGCGCCGACATCGAGCTCGAAGGCGGCGTGCAGGCGCTGCGCCTGCGCGTCGCGGTGTTGCCGGCGCTGGCTGCGCCGCTGCTCGGCATGGACGTGCTCGGGCAGCTGCACTTCTCGCAGAGCAACGGCGTGCTGCGGCTCGCGCCGCGGCCGGCGCAGCCGTGAGGGCCGGGCCGCGCATCGCCCCGCCGCGAGGATGCGCGCTTGCGCTGCTGCTTGCCATCGTTCCGGCCTTGCTCTTCACGCCGCCAGCCGCGCGTGCCGCCGCGCCGGCGGATTGCCCGCCCGCGGCGCAGGCGCCGAGCGTCGATCAGCACGCGGCCGCCGGGCGCGAGGCGCGCGATCGCGGCTTCCTGTGGCGCATCGAGCGTGCGGGGCGCAGCTCCTACCTCTACGGCACGATTCACGTGGCGCAGGCCGAGTGGATGTTGCCGGGCCCGAAGGTGAGCGCCGCGATCGCCGCGAGCGACAGCGTCGCGCTCGAAATCGATCTGCTCGACGCCGACATCGCCCGCCGCCTCGCGGCAGGGATGCGCGCGCTGCCGGACGAAAGACCGCCCGCGGCGCTCGAATCGCGTCTGCAGGCATTGATCGTCGCCGAATGCCTGCCGCTCGACGCACTGTCGGCAATCTCGCCGTCGATGCAGCTCGCGACGCTGACGACGCTTGCCGCGCGGCGCGACGGGCTCGACCCCGCGTTCGCGATCGACGGCGTGCTCGCCGTGCTCGCGCGCGTGCTCGGCAAGCCGGTGATCTCGCTCGAGACGCCCGAGATGCAGATCGCGCTTCTGCGCGGCGACCCGCGCACCGCCGACGAGCGGCTCACGAGCGGCCTCGCCGACCTCGAGCAGGGCAAGGTGCGGCCGATGCTGCTGCGCATGGCGCGGGCCTGGGACGAAGGCCGGGCCGACGAGCTCGAACACTACGAAGCCTGGTGTGAATGCGTCGACACCGAGGCCGACCGGGCTGAACTCGTGCGCATGCTCGACGATCGCAACCCGGCCCTCGCCGACCGCATCGCCGCCTTGCACGATGGCGGCACGCGTGTGTTCGCTGCCGTCGGCGCGCTGCATCTGTTCGGTGCCCACGGCCTGCCGAGCCTGCTGGCGCGGCGTGGCTTCACGGTGGAGCGCGTAGAGTTCGTGCGATAGCGTTCGGCACTGGCGCACGACGCAGGCGTTCGGCGCGAGCGCAGGTCGTCACTGCGCGGCACAATCGGTCAGCGCACGCCTGCTCACCTCTTGCACCGGAGAACATCATGTCCGACACCCAGAATTTCTCGAAGCTCGTCCCTGGCTTCGACTTCCTCGAGGGCCTGGTGAAGAACGCCGGTGCGTCGATGCCCGGCATCGGCCAGTGGGTCGCGCCGACGATCAATCCGGAGGAGCTCGACAAGCGCATCGAGGAGTTGCGCACCGTGCAGTACTGGCTCGAGCAGAACGCACGCATGCTCGGTGCGACGATCCAGGCGCTCGAGGTGCAGCGCATGACGCTGTCCACCCTGAAGACGATGAACGTGCAGATGGACGCACTGCGCGATTCGATGATGCTGAACGTGCCCGGGCTCGCCGACGCCGAACCGGCCGCCACCAGGGCGCCCGCCGCGCCGCGTCCCGCCGCTCCGCCCAGGCCGCAGGCGCCCGTGTTCACGGAGGCGCCGGCGCCCCAGGCTGCACCACGCGCCGAGCCCGAGTCCGCAGCACCGGCGGCGGCCGGCGCGGTCGACCCGTTGCAATGGTGGGGCGCGCTGACGAAGCAGTTCGGCGAGCTCGCGAGCACGGCGCTGAAGGAAGGCGCTGCCGCCGCCGCGCGCGCGCCGGTCGGCGCGGCGAAGTCGGCCCCGTCAGCCGAAGCCGCCACCCAGGGTGCGCGTCGCGCGCCGGCGAAGAAGCGCGGGGCGGCCTCACGCAACAGCCCACCGCGCAAGAGCGCATCACGCAAGAGCGCGGCGCGCAAGACCGGCTGAGCGCACGCGAATGGCAGGTCGCCTGACTCGCAGCGTGGCGGTGCGATGAAGCTCTTCCTGCACGCCCACGCGACGCATCCCGACTGGCGCATGGCGCTCGCGCTTGCCGGCGCGCAGATCGATGCGCAGGCGGCGGCTGCAGACGGCGCGAAAGCCGGGAACGCCGGGAACGCCCCGACCCATGCGAACTGTTCGCTCGGATGGGTCTACCTGACCGACCTCTACGCGAACGACGCCGAGGCGCTGCTGGCCGAACTGCGGCGGCGCTGGCCAACGGTGAGCTGGGTTGGCGCGGTCGGCGTCGGCGTCGCCGCCAACGGCGTCGAATACTTCGACGAGCCCGCCCTCGTGCTGATGCTGAGCTGCCTGCCGCGCGAACGCTTTCGTGTCTTCTCGGGTGCGAGCCCGCTCGGCGCGTTCGCCGCGCACACCGCGCAGGTGCATGCCGACCCTTCGGCCGCCGACCTGCCCGCGCTGCTGCACGAACTCGCCGACCGCACCGCGACCGGCTATCTGTTCGGTGGCATTGCGTCCTCGCGCGGGCAGGCGCCGCACATCGCCGACGGCGTGTTCGAGGGCGGCGTCTCCGGCGTTGCATTCGACGCCGGGGTCGCGCTCGTCTCGCGCGTGACGCAGGGCTGCCAGCCGGTCGGCCCGGCGCGGCGCATCACGCGTTGCGAGCGCAACCTCGTGCTCGAACTCGATGGCGAGCCGGCGCTCGACGCGCTGCTCTCGGACCTGAATGTCGACCGTGCGGCGCCGCACGACGCGATCGACCGCCTGCGCCAGACGCTTGCCGGCTTGAGCGACGCGAACGACGAGGCGCTTTCGCGGCCGGGCCAGTTCGGCGCCGACACGCGCGTGCGCCACCTGATCGGCATCGACCCGGCGCGCCGCGGCGTCGCGCTGGGCGATCTCGTCGAGCCCGGCATGCGGCTCGCCTTCTGCCAGCGCGACACCGAGGCCGCACGGCGCGACCTGGTGCGCATCTGCGCCGAGATCCGCGAAGAGGTCGAGCCCGAGATGCTGCCGCTCGCGACCGCGCTCGCGCTGCAGGGCAGCGACGCCGAGCACCAGCCCCACCCGGCGCGGCGTATCGCCGGCGCGATCTACGTCAGCTGCAGCGGGCGCGGCGGGCCGCACTTCGGCGCACCGTCGGCCGAGCTTGCGATCCTGCGCCACGCGCTCGGTGACGTGCCGCTCGCCGGCTTCTTCGCCGCCGGCGAGATCGCGCGCCGGCATCTGTACGGCTACACCGGCGTGCTCACCGTGTTCGTGGCCGATGCCTGAGCCCGGGCAGGCGCTACAGTGCGCCCATGCGTCCTGTGATATCCGACCACGATCGACGGCATGAACGCGCCGCTGCTTGAAGCGTTGCCATCGGCGGCCGACGAGCGCGCCGCGCGCACCGCGCGTCAGACCGAGGTCGTCGCCGCGCTGAAGGCCCTGCTGCCGGCGCGCGCGCTGCTGTGGCAGTCCGAGGACGTGGTGCCCTACGAATGCGACGGGCTGACCGCCTACCGCACGCATCCGCTCGTCGTCGCCTTGCCCGAGACCGAGGAGCAGGTGGCGGCCGTGCTGCGTGCATGCCATGCGCTCGACGTGCCCGTCGTCGCGCGTGGCGCCGGCACCGGGCTGTCGGGCGGCGCGATGCCGCACCGGCTCGGCGTCACGCTCAGCCTCGCCAAGTTCAACCGCATCGTGCGCATCGACACGCTCGCGCGCACCGCGACCGTGCAGTGCGGCGTGCGCAATCTCGCGATCAGCGAGGCGGCGGCCCCGTTCGGCCTGTACTACGCGCCCGACCCGAGCAGCCAGATCGCCTGCACGATCGGCGGCAACGTGGCCGAGAACTCGGGCGGCGTGCACTGCCTGAAGTACGGGCTGACGCTGCACAACGTGCTGCGCGTGAAGGGCTATACGGTCGAGGGCGAGGAGGTCGTGTTCGGCAGCGAGGCGCTCGATTCCGCGGGGCTCGACCTGCTGCCGCTCATCGTCGGCAGCGAGGGCATGCTCGCGGTGACGACCGAGGTCACGGTCAGGCTCGTGCCCAAGCCGCTGCTCGCGCGCTGCATCATGGCGAGCTTCGACGACATCCGCAACGCCGGCGACGCGGTGGCGGCGATCATCGCCGCCGGCATCATCCCGGCCGGGCTCGAGATGATGGACAAGCCGATGACGGCCGCGGTCGAGGACTTCGTGCACGCCGGCTACGACCTCGACGCCGCGGCGATCCTGCTGTGCGAGAGCGACGGCACGCCGGAGGAAGTGGAGGAGGAGATCGGGCGCATGCAGGCGGTGCTGAGCGCTGCCGGCGCGACGCGGCTCGAAGTCAGCAAGGACGAGGCGCAGCGCCTGACCTTCTGGAGCGGGCGCAAGAACGCCTTCCCGGCGTCGGGCCGCATCAGCCCCGACTACATGTGCATGGATTCGACGATCCCGAGGAAGCGCCTCGCCGACATCCTGCTCGCGATCCAGCAGATGGAGGTCACCTACGGCCTGCGCTGCTGCAACGTGTTCCATGCCGGCGACGGCAACCTGCATCCGCTGATCCTGTTCGACGCCAACGATGCCGACGAGCTGCACCGCTGCGAGCTGTTCGGCGCCGACATCCTCGAGACGAGCGTGCGCATGGGCGGCACCGTCACCGGCGAGCACGGCGTCGGCGTCGAGAAGCTCGGCTCGATGTGCGTGCAGTTCACACCCGAAGAGCGCGAGCAGATGTTCGCGCTGAAGCGCGCCTTCGATCCGAGTGAGCTGCTCAACCCGGGCAAGGTCATCCCGACGCTGCAACGCTGCGCCGAGGGCGGCAAGATGACGGTGAAGAAGGGCCTGCTGCCGTTCCCGGAACTGGAGCGGTTCTAGTGGCTTGTATCCGTCGAGCAGATCACTGGGCATGAGCGACGCTGCGCTGGAAGAGATCATCGAGCGCGTTCGGGCCGCGCGTGCCGACAAGCGCGCGCTCGACATCCGCGGCGGCGGCACCAAATCGTTCTACGGCGAAGTGCCGCGCGGCGAGCCGCTCGACGTGCGGCCGCTGGCCGGCATCAGCAGCTACGAGCCGAGCGAACTCGTCGTCACCGTGCGCGCCGGCACGCCGCTTGCCGAACTCGAGGCGGCGCTCGCCGAGAAGGGCCAGTGCCTGCCGTTCGAGCCGCCGCACTTCGCGATCGATGCGCGCACCGGCGATGAAGCCGAAAGCGCCGAAAGCGCACCGGCCGGCGCTGGCGCGAAAGATGGCACGCTGGGCGACACCGCGGGCGGCACGGTGGGCGGCATGGTCGCCGCCGGGCTCTCGGGGCCGGCGCGCGTGTCGGCCGGTGGTGTGCGCGACCACGTGCTGGGCGCGTCGCTGCTCAACGGCCGCGCCGAGTTGCTGAGCTTCGGCGGCCAGGTGATCAAGAACGTCGCCGGCTACGACGTCTCGCGCGTGCTCGCGGGATCGCTCGGCATCCTCGGCGTGATCTGCGAGGTGTCGCTCAAGGTCCTGCCGCGCGCGACGGCGACGCAGACCCTGCGCTTCGAGCTCGACGAGGCCGCAGCGCTGCAGCGCATCAACGAATGGGGCGGCCAGCCGCTGCCGATCGCCGCGAGCGCATGGTGGAGCGGCATGCTCGTCGTGCGCCTCGCGGGCGCCGCGGCGGCGGTGCACGCCGCGCGCGCGCGACTCGGCGGCGACGCGATCGAGCCGGCCATGGCCGATGCCTTCTGGGCCGGGCTGCGCGACCACAGCGACGAGTTCTTCGCCACGGCGGCGGCCGCCGTCGCCGGCGGCGCGAGCCTGTGGCGGGTGTCGGTGCCGCAGACCGCGTTGGCGCTCGGCCTCGCGGGCGACACGCTGATCGAATGGGGCGGTGCCCAGCGCTGGCTCACGAGCGTCGCCCCCGCGGCCCAGGTGCGCGACGTGGTGTCGCGCGCAGGCGGCCACGCGACGCTGTTCCGCGCGCGGGACAAGTCGGCCGGCGTCTTTGCGCCGCTCTCGCCACCGCTCGCGCGCATCCACCGCGAGCTCAAGCGCGCATTCGATCCCGAAGGCGTGTTCAACCCCGGGCGTCTCTACCCCGACCTCTGAGCGCGCACGATGCAGACCGACCTGGCCCCGGAATTCAAAGGCACGCGCGACGGCGAGGCGGCCGAGGCGATCCTGCGCAAATGCGTGCACTGCGGCTTCTGCCTCGCGACCTGCCCGACGTATCTGCTGCTCGGCGACGAACGCGACAGCCCGCGCGGGCGCATCTACCTGATGAAGCAGGTCTTCGAAGGCGCGGCGGTGACGCAAAGCACGCAGCTGCACCTGGACCGCTGCCTGACGTGCCGCAACTGCGAAACCACCTGCCCGTCGGGCGTGCAGTATGGCGCGCTGGTCGACATCGGCCGCAAGGTCGTCGAGGCGCGCGTCGAGCGGCCGTTCGGCGAAAGGCTGATGCGCGGCGTGCTCAAGCGCGGGCTCACGTCGCCGCTGTTCGGCCCGGCGATGAAGCTCGGCCAGATGGTGCGGCCGCTGATGCCGGCGGCGCTGAAGAACAAGGTGCCGCCGCGCGCCGGCGCCCGGGCGCACCAGTGGCCGACGCGCACCCATCCGCGCAAGGTGCTGCTGCTGATGGGCTGCGTGCAGCCGTCGATGATGCCCAACATCAACAGCGCGACGGCGCGCGTGCTCGACGCCGCCGGCGTGCAGACGCTCGTCGCCGACGGCGCCGGCTGCTGCGGTGCGATCCGCACGCACCTGGGCGACACCGACGGCGGGCTGGCCGACATGCGGCGCAACATCGATGCCTGGTGGCCGACCGTCGCCGCCGGCACGGTCGAGGCGATCGTGATGAACGCCTCGGGCTGCGGCGTGACGGTGAAGGACTACGGCCATGCGCTCGCGCACGACCCCGAGTACGCCGACAAGGCGCAGCGCGTCAGCGCGCTCACGCGCGACCTGAGCGAACTGCTGCCGGGGCTCGTGCCGGAGTTGCAGAAACGCCTCGCCCTCGCGCGCCCCGTCGAGCGAACGACCGTGCCGCGCACCACGGGTGGCGCCGCAGCGGGCGCAGCCGCACCCATCAGGCGCCTCGCGTTTCACCCGCCCTGCACGCTGCAGCACGGCCAGCAGTTGCGCGGCGGGGTCGAGTCCGCGCTGCGCGCGCTCGGCTTCGAGGTGCAGCTTGCGGGCAACGAGAGCCATCTGTGCTGCGGCTCGGCGGGCACCTATTCGGTGCTGCAGCCGGCGCTCGCCTACGAACTGCGCGACCGCAAACTCGCCAACCTCGCGCCGATCGACGCCGACGAGATCGTCTCCGCCAACATCGGCTGCATCCAGCATCTGCAGACCGGCACCGCAACGCCGGTGCGCCACTGGGTCGAGGTGCTCGACGAGGCGCTGAGTCCGCAGCTGCGGTAGGCGCCGGAGGGCGCGCCCGGTGCGCGTGGTCCCTTTTCCGCGTCCTTCGGGCCTACGACAGGCGCGTCACGCCCTCGAGCTTGCACGCATAGACCGCGTTGCGCAGCGCGGCGATCGCCTCGTAGCGCGGGAAGCTGCGCCGCCAGGCGAGCACGACGCGGCGCGTCGGCACCGGCGGCTCGAACGGCACGTAGACGACGTGCGCCGGCTTCTCGCGCGGGATCGACAGCTGCGGCACGACGGTGATGCCCATGCCGGAGGCGACCATGTGCGTGATCGTCTCGAGCGACGAGCCCTCGAAGGTCTTGCGGATGCCCTCGGCGTGGCTCGAGAAGCGCGCGTATTCGGGGCAGGCTTCGAGCACGTGGTCGCGAAAGCAGTGGCCGGTGCCGAGCAGCAGCATCGTCTCGCGCTTGAGCTCCTCGGCGCTGATCGCCTTGCGCGTCGCGAGCGCGTGTGTGCGCGGCACGGCGATCATGAACGGCTCGTCGTAGAGCGGCGCGAGCGCGAGGCCGGCATCCGGGAACGGCTCGGCCAGGATCGCGCAGTCGAGTTCGCCGCTGCGCAGCATCTCGAGCAGCTTGACGGTGAAGTTCTCCTGCAGCATGAGCGGCATCTGCGGCACGCGCTTGATCGCCTGGCGCACCAGCGCCGGCAGCAGGTAGGGGCCGATCGTGTAGATCAGCCCGAGGCGCAGCGGCCCCGCGAGCGGGTCCTTGCCGCGCCGCGCCGTCTCCTTGATGCCGGCCGCCATTTCGAGCACGGCCTGCGCCTGGCGCACGATCTCCTCACCGAGCGGCGTGACGCTGACCTCGGCGCCGCCGCGCTCGAAGAGCTTCAGCTCGAGCTCCTCCTCGAGCTTCTTGATCGCAATGCTCAGCGTCGGTTGCGAGACGAAGCACGCCTCGGCCGCGCGGCCGAAGTGCTTCTCGCGGGCAACGGCGACGATGTAGCGCAGCTCGGTCAGCGTCATGATGGGCGCATTGTGCCGCCTGCCCGACTGCGCGCCTGCCCTACAGGCCGGCCCGGCCGGCCCGCCCGGCGCCGCCCCGCCCGCGGCCCGCTTGTAAAGATTTGCTGCCGTGACCACCAAAGGGCCGGCTCGCGCGTTGGAGGCTCAGGGTGTGCCCGCACGCCCGGCACCCCCTGACCTTGAAAGGAGTCCGTCATGTCGAAGCGAACCTTTGCAACCGCGGCCATTGCCGCCCTCTCGATCGGCAGCGTATCGACAACCGCGTCGGCGCAGGCCGATCCCGCGCTCGGCGCCTTGATCGGCGGGGGCATCGGCGCGCTGATCGGCCACTCGGTGAACGGCGCCAACGGCGCGGCCGTGGGCGGCGTGGTCGGTGCGATCACCGGTGCCGGCATCGCCGCCAGCGCCGGCCCGCCCGCGTACGCCGTGGCGGCGCCGGCCTACTATCCGCCCCCGGTGGGCTATGCCGCGCCCGAGATCTATGCGCCGCCGCAGGCAACCTACGTCGTCGCGGCCCCTGCCTACTACCCGCCCGCAGTGACCTACTACCGGCCGGCGCCGATGTACTACCGCGCCCCGCCAGTGGTCTACCGCGCGCCGCCGGTGGTCTACGCGCCGCGGCCCGTCTATCGCGTGCGGCCGGGGGTGGGGCCGATGCCGGGTTGGGGCCACGGACGCCATGAGCGGGGAGGCCTTGTCGTCGTGCAGCGCTGAGCGCCGACCGCTGACTGGCGGCCGCCGGCGGCGTCTCATCGCCTGGTGCGCTGCGCTACGCTTTCATGAACTCGGCGCGGCTCGCGAGCCAGCGCGCCACATGCCGCGCCGCCGCTTCCGGGTGTTTGGCCAGCAGCACGGGTGCGAGCGCGCGCGCGTGCTGCAGCAATGTGCTGTCCTCGGCAAGGTCGGCGAATCGCAGCAGCGCATCGCCCGACTGGCGCGCGCCCATGAACTCGCCCGGGCCGCGGATCTCGAGGTCGCGGCGCGCGATCTCGAAGCCGTCGTTCGTCTCCAGCATCGCCTTCAGTCGCGCCTTCGCCGTCGCGCCGAGCGGCCCGGTGTAGAGCAGCACGCAGGCGCTTGCCACCTCGCCGCGCCCGACGCGGCCGCGCAGCTGATGCAGCTGCGCGAGGCCGAAGCGCTCGGCATGCTCGATCACCATCAGTGACGCGTTGGGCACATCGACGCCGACTTCGATCACCGTCGTCGCGACGAGCACGGCCGTCTCGCCGCGCGTGAAGCGCGCCATCACCGCCGCCTTGTCGGCCGCCGTCATGCGGCCGTGCAGCAGGCCGACGTCGGCGCCCGACAGCGCGGCGCAGAGTTCGGCGTGGGCGTCGGTCGCGTTCTGCAGGTCGAGCGTTTCGCTCGCCTCGATCAGCGGGCAGACCCAGTAGACCTGCCGCCCGCGCGCCACTTCGTCGCGGATGCGCGCGATCACGTCGTCGCGCCGCGTGTCGACGAAGAGCCTTGTCACGATCGGCTGGCGGCCGGGCGGCAGCTCGTCGATCGTGCTCACGTCGAGGTCGGCGTAGTAGGTCATCGCGAGCGTGCGCGGGATCGGTGTCGCGCTCATCATCAGCAGATGGGGTTCCAGCGGAGCCGATCGATCGTCGTGATGCGGCGCCGCGCTGGCGCCATCGACCCTGCCCGCCGGAGCGGATGGGGTGTGGTCGTGATCGACCAGCTTTCGCCGCAGCGCGAGGCGCTGCTCGACGCCGAAGCGATGCTGTTCGTCGACGATCGCGAGCCCGAGCCTCTCGAAGGCGACGCCGTCCTGGATCACCGCATGCGTGCCGACGACGAGTTGCGCGCTGCCGTCGGCCAGGCTCGCGAGCATCGCCTTGCGCGCCTTGCCCTTGTGGCCGCCGGTGAGCCACGCGACGCGCACACCGAGCGGCTCGAGCCAGCCGACGAGCTTGCCGAAATGCTGCTCGGCGAGGATCTCGGTCGGCGCCATCAGCGCGCATTGCCAGCCGGCGTCGATCGCGATCAGCGCGGCGAGCGCGGCGACGACCGTCTTGCCCGAACCGACGTCGCCCTGCAGCAAGCGGTGCATCGGCTGGCGCCGCGCAATGTCGGCCGCGATCTCGTGCGCGACGCGATGCTGCGCAGCCGTCAGCGCGAAGGGCAGTGCGGCGAGCAGCTTTTCGTGCAGGCCGCCGCGCCGCGTCGCGAGTGCCGGCGCCTGCAGCGACGCGCGCGCGCGCTTCGCCTGCAATTGCGACAACTGCTGCGCGAGCAGTTCGTCGAACTTCAGGCGTTGCCAGGCGGGATGGCTGCGGTCTTCGAGTGTCGCCAGGCTCGTTTGCGGGCCCGGGTGGTGCAGGAAGGCCAGCGCGTCGCGCAGCGGCGGCAGGCCGGGCGGCAGCGTGCCCGCGGGCAGGACCTCCTCGAGCGGCGCGCGCGCAAGCGCCGCGCCCACCGCCTTGCGCAGATAGGCTTGCGGCAGTTGCGCGCTCGTCGGGTAGACGGGCGTCAGCGCTGCAGCAAGTGGCGTGTCTTCCCCGACTGCTTTGAATGTGGGATGCACCATCTCGCGGCCGGCGAAGCCGCCGCGCACTTCGCCGCGCACGCGCACCCGTGCGCCGACCGCGAGCGTCTTCTGATGCGAAGGGTAGAAGTGCAGGAAGCGCAACAGCAACTCGTCGCTGTCGTCGGCGATGCGCACCAGCAACTGGCGCCGTGCGCGCTGCTCGACGCGGCAGTCGATCACGCGGCCCTCGACCTGCGCCAGGTCGGCGTCGCGCGTGTCGGCGATGCGCACGAGGCGGGTCTCGTCCTCGTAGCGCAGCGGCAGGTGCAGCGCGAGGTCGATGTCGCGCCGCAGGCCGAGCTTTTCCAGCGCGCGCTGCGGGGCCGACTTCGGCTTGTTGACGGCGGGCGCTGCGGCGGGCATGGAACAATTCTGCCCCCGACCGACGATCGCGCGTTCGGGCCACGCCACGCAGAGGCCGAATGCCACCCCACTACACGCTCGCCGATTTCGACTACGCGCTGCCGTCGGAGTTGATCGCACAGCACCCCGCGGCCGAGCGCAGCGCGTCGCGCCTGCTCGACGGCCGCGGCGCGACACCCGTCGATCGCGCATTCGTCGAGTTGCCGTCGTTGCTCGCGCCGGATGACCTGCTCGTCGTCAACGACACGCGCGTCATCAAGGCACGACTGCTCGGCGCGAAGGCGAGCGGCGGCGCGGTCGAGGCGCTCGTCGAGCGCGTGCTGCCGGGGCACGAGGTGCTGTGTCATCTGCGCGCGAGCAAGTCACCGAAGCCGGGCAGCATCGTCGCGTTCGACGCACCGGGCGGTGAGCGGCTGCGCGCCGAAGTGCTCGGCCGCGGCGGGCCCGAGGATGACCTTTTTCGGCTGCGCTTCCCGGACGAACCGTTCGCGCTGCTCGAGCGCTTCGGCCACGTGCCGCTGCCGCCCTACATCACGCACGCCGACACGGCGGACGACGCGCAGCGCTACCAGAGCGTCTTCGCCGCGCGCCCAGGCGCGGTGGCCGCGCCCACCGCGTCGCTGCACTTCGACGCCGCGCTGCTCGACGCGATCGCGGCGCGCGGCGTGGCGCGCGCGAGCGTCACGCTGCATGTCGGTGCCGGCACCTTCCAGCCGGTGCGCAGCGAGAACATCGCCGCACACCGCATGCACAGCGAGTGGTTCGAGGTGCCGGCGTCGACCGTCGCGGCGATCGGTTCGGCGCGCGCGCGCGGCGGGCGCGTCGTCTCCGTCGGCACGACGACGCTGCGCGCGCTCGAATCGGCGGCAAGGTCCGCAGGCTTGTCGGCCGGCGCGCGCGAGACCGACATCTTCATCACGCCGGGTTTCGACTTTCGCGTCGTCGACGCGCTCGTGACGAACTTTCATCTGCCGCGCAGCACGCTGCTGATGCTCGTCAGCGCGTTCGCCGGCCACGAGCGCATGCACGCGCTTTACGCGCACGCGCTGCGCGAGCGCTATCGCTTCTTCAGCTACGGTGACGCGATGCTGCTCGCGCGGGCAAGCTGAACTATGGCGTGGTGAGTTCGGCGAGCGGAATGCGCGCGTGCTGCAGGTCGCGGTTCACCGCCTTGAGCAGGATCGCCAGATCCTCCTCGAGCCTTTGCAGCGTCGCCGGCGGCAGGCCCGCGAGGGCTTCGGGCAGGACGCCGGTGAACGGGCCCGGCGTCTTGCGCAGCACCTGGCGGCCGGCTGCCTTGACGTAGAGCTGCACGGCGCGCTTGTCCGGGCCTTCCTTGCGGATCTCGATGCAATCCTGTTCGGCGAGCGAACGCACGAGGTTGCTCGCCGTCGGCTGGCGGACATCGATCGCGCGGGCGAGCTCGTTGACGCCGATGCCGGGCCGGTCGCGGATGATCGACAAGGCCCAGATCTGCGCGCCGCCGACGCCGGCGAGCTTCTCCATCTGCTGGAAGTGCGTCTTCACGCTGTTGAAGACCTGCCGGAACTGGCGCAGCACGCGCGCCACGGGCTCGGGCGGCGGCGTGTGGGCCGCGGCGTCTTCCGCGGGCGCTGGCATCGGCGCGACAGGGGGGTTGTCGGGAGGGGCCTTCGCAGTGGGCATGAGGGGGCTCGGGATGGTGGGTGCGCAGCGTGCCGTTGCGCGATCGGGGTCGCAGGCTGCGCCTCGCACCGAAGCGCGGGGCCGCGCGGGACAATGGACACGGACAGACGAAGTATATTTGTCTCAATTCATTTCGTCCAGTCTGCGCGACAGTTTGTGCGAACGCGGCGCCTGTGCAGTGCGCCCGCTGTGTGCGGCAGGCGAATTGATCGACCGGCGCCTACCGCCCGTGTGGCGTCCGGACTAGACTCGCCCGACACCGTGCTCACCCGCTCGCCCGCTCACCCTCAGGATTCAAACCATGAGTACAGAACGCGTCCTCTTCGCCTTCGTCATCGTGCTGGCCTTGACGCTCAACGTCGGTTTCGTCACCGGCGAGATCGCCGAGATCGGACACCACAACGTCTACGAACTGTTCGCGGCGGTGGTCGTCAACCTGATCGCGACGATCATGAAGTTCGGCGACCGCTCGGCGCTCGGCTCGACGATGCTCGCCACCAGCCTGGTGGCCGATCTGCAGCTGATGGCCGCTGCCGTCGCCTGGGGCGTCTACAGCCAGTTCGGCATGAACCTGGGTGAGCACCAGAGCGCCACCGTCGTCTCGCTCGCCACCGGGGCGGTGGTCGCCAACGTGGTGTCGGTCGTGCTGCTCGTGATCGAGATGGCCAACCTGCGCCGATGAACGTCTCGCCGGGCCGCAATCGCTTCGGCCTCTTCATCCTCCTGCGCCGGCTGCGATATCCGCTGGCCATGGTGGTGCTGGTGTATGCGGTGGCGGTGTTCGGCTTCACGCAGGTGCCGGGTGTCGACCCCGAGGGCCGGCCGTGGACGATGTCCTTCCTCGAGGCGTTCTACTTCGTCAGCATTCTCGGCACGACGATCGGCCTGGGCGAGGTGCCGTACCCGTTCTCCGACCTGCAGCGGCTGTGGGCGACGGGGGCGATCTACGCGACCGTCATCACGTGGCTGTACGCGCTCGGCGCGTTCTTCAATGTGCTGCAGGACCCGGTGTTTCGCCGCATCCTGCACGAGAGCCGCATCGAGCGCGCGGTGCGTCGCATACGCGAGCCGTTCCACCTGATCTGCGGCTACGACGATGCCGGCAGCCGCGTCGTGCGCGAGCTGACCGAGGACGGCCGGCGCTCGGTCGTGATCGAGATCGACTCCACGCGCGCCGAGGCGGTCGACATCGAGGATCTCACGATCCAGGTGCCGGCGATGGCGGGCGACGCGAGCGATCCGAAGACGCTGATGCTCGCGGGGCTGAGGCATCCGCATTGCGCGGGCGTCGTCGCGCTGACGGGAGATGACCACGTCAACATCAAGATCGCCCTCACCGCACGGCTCCTGAATCCCGATCTGCAGGTGCTGTGCGCCGTGCACGACCACGCGGCCCACGCGCGCATGGCGGCCGCCGGCGCCGACTACCTGATCAACCCGTTCGACACCTTTGCCGAGCGCCTGGCGCTCTCGATCCGCACGCCGAGCCTGCACGTCATCTACGAGAGCCTGACGACGCAGACCGGCACTGCGGTCGACGATGTGCCTCAGCTGCCGCGCGGCCGCTGGGTGCTGTGCGGCTTCGGCCGCTTCACGCGCGCGCTGCGGCGCCATCTGGAGCGGCTCGAGGTCGAGACGGTGGTCGTCGCGACCGATCTCGACGACAGCTGCGACGACAGCAACAGCGTGTGCGGCGACCCGACCGACCCGGCCGTGCTGCGCCGCGCGGGCATCGAGGATTCGACCGCGCTCGTCGCCGGCACGCCGGTCGACATCGACAACCTGGCGATCATTCTCGCCGGGCGCATGTTGAACAAGCGCGTCTTCATCGTCGCGCGCGAGACGCAGCGCCGCAACGCGGCCGTGTTTCGCGCCGCGCCGGCCGACCTCGTCACGCTCAGCGGCTACGTCATTGCGGGCGAAGTGCTGCGCGTGATCCGCACGCCGCAGCTCGCGACCTTCCTGCGCCTGGCGCGCGACCAGGACGAGGACTGGGCCGCCGCGCTGCTCGCGAGCATGCGCGATGTGATCGGCGACGAAGTCGTCGAACCGTGGTCTATCGAATGCACGCCGGAGATCGCGCCGACTGTCTGTGACGCGCTTGCGCATCACGAGACGGTGACCCTCGGCCGCCTGATGATGCACGCCGACTTCAGCGGCAAACGCGAACCTGCGGTACCGCTGCTGCTGCAACGCGAGCAGTCGCGCGAGCTGCTGCCGCCGCTCGACACGGCGCTCGCGGTCGGCGACCGTGTGCTCTTCTGCGGGCGTGAACGAGCGCGTTCGGCGATGCGCAGGCTCGTGGTTTCGCACGCACTGCCCGACCTGGCGCCAGAGGTGCCGTCGCCCCCGCTGGAGCTCGCATGAAGACTTGCCCTGCGTCAGCCGCGATGCAGCGGGCCGCACCCGGCGCGCGCAGGGGTCTGCGGTGACGGGTGCGGCAGACCTGATCGGCAGCGGGCTCGGCGCGCACGGCATCGCGACGCTTGCGTTCGCCGCGGTCGTGTTCGGGCTGTTCGTGTGGGACCGGTTGCCGATCACGACGGTCTGCCTCGTGATCCTCGTCGCGCTGCCGCTCGGCTTTGTCCTCGCGCCGCTGCAGACGGCGCAGGGCGAAATCGACCCGATGCGTTTTTTCGCCGGCTTCGGCCATCCGGCGCTGATCGCGATCTGCGCGCTGATGATCGTCGGCCACGGTCTGGTCGTGACCGGCGCGCTCGAACCGGCGGCGCGCCGCCTTTCGAGCTGGGTCGCGTCGAGCCCGCGTCTGGCGCTGCTCGCGGTGCTGGTCGGCGCCGCCGGGGCGAGCGGCCTCGTCAACGACACGCCGGTCGTCGTGCTGCTGATCCCGCTCATCCTCGCCGCCGCGGCGCGTGCCAAGGTCTCGGGCGGCAGGATGCTGATGCCGATGAACTATGCGGTGCTGATCGGCGGCATGGCGACGACGATCGGCACCTCGACCAACCTGATCGTCGTCGCGCTGGCGGCCGGCCTCGGCGTCGTGCCGTTCAGCCTGTTCAGCTTCTACCCGCTCGTTGCGGCGGCGGCGGTGCCGGCGTTGTTCTATCTCTGGCTCGTTGCGCCGCGCCTGCTCGCCCATGTGCATCCCCCGGTCGAGGAGTTGTCCGAACAGGTGTTCGACGCCGAGATCTGGATCGAGGAGGGCGCGTGGCTCGATGGGCGCCATCTGCGCGACGCCTTCGGCGCCACCGGCGGGCGCCTGCACGTGCTCGAGCTGCGGCGCGGCGGGCGCGCGCTCTCGAGGCTGCCGTCGGTGACCCTGCGTGCGGGTGATCGCCTGCTGGTGCAGGACACTGCCGCCAACCTGAAGGATTTCGAGTCGAGCCTGCACGCCGTGCTGCACGACGTCGACACCGAGGAGGACGAGGGGCAGGAGCCGGCGAAGTCCGAGAACACAGAGGCGTCCGACAAGGCGGACAAGGCTGAAAAGGCGGAGAAGGCGGAGAAAGCAGAGAAGGCGGAGAAGGCCGAGAAAGCGGAGAAGGCGCCGACGTCCGCCGTCGTCGCGCAGATGATCGTCACGCCGACGTCTCCGCTCGTTTCGCGCAGCGTGCGCCGCGAGCGCATCGCCGAGCGCTATGGGGCGGTCGTCGTCGGCCTGCGACCGCGCCTGCAGTACGAGGGCTTCCAGCGCCAGAACCTGGCCGATCGCCGGATCAGCGCCGGCGACATCCTGTTGCTGCAGGGCGAGAGCGAGGCGATCCGCCAGGTGCAGCGCGATGGCCTGGGCCTGCTGCTCGACGAGCGCTACACGCTGCCGCGCCAGGACAAGGCCGGCTACGCGCTGATCGCGATGCTGGCGGTAGTGATGCTGGCGGCGACCAAGACGCTGCCGATCTCGCTCGCCGCGCTCGGCGGGGTCTTGTTTCTGCTCGCCACGCGCTGCCTGTCGTGGCAGGACGTGACGCAGTCGCTGTCGGTCAAGGTCGTCCTGCTGGTCGCGGCGAGCCTCGCACTCGGCGACGCGCTCGAACTCACCGGCGGCACCGCCTGGATGGCGCGCCAGCTGGCGTCGGCGTCGGCCGGCCTCAGCGCGGCCTGGGTGCTCGCACTGTTGATGGCCCTGATGGGCCTGCTGACGAACTTCGTCTCCAACAACGCGGCGGCAGCGATCGGCACGCCGCTCGGTGTCGAGCTTGCGCGCTCGCTCGGCGTGCCGCCGGAGTCCTTCGTGCTCGCCGTGCTGTTCGGCTGCAACCTGTGCTATCTGACGCCGATGGGCTACCAGACCAACCTGCTCGTGATGAACGCGGGCGGCTATCGATTCGCCGACTTCGTGCGCGTCGGCACGCCGCTCTTCCTCATCATGTGGGCCGGCCTGTCCTACGGGCTCGTGTTGCGCTACGCGTTGTAGGCAGAGGCGGGCTCTGTGCGGGCGCTGCGCCGGCGCGCCAACCGGCGCGACCTGCGTCGCGACATGATCTTCAGGCGGCGCGCGTTGACGAGGTGACGCGACGGCGCTTGGCCGGCGCGAGCGCGCGCGCGCCCTTGGTCACCGGGCGCTTGTCGGCCTTCTTGCACACCAGCACCGGCACCGGCGCGCGCGCGATCAGCCCGCTGACGACGCTGCCGAACACCAGACGCTGGATCGCGCTGCGGCCGTGCGAGCCGATCACGATCAGCTGGCATCGATGCTCGGCGGCGGCGCGCGCGATGCATTCGGCGGCGTCCACGTCGGCGCCGATCTGGCTTGTGGCGGCGACGCCCAGCACGCCCGCGCGTTGCTGGGCGGCGGCGAGGACCCGGCGTGCGACGCGCTGCACCGCCTTGCGGTGGCTCTCGGGGCCGAGCGAGGCAACCGCCGGCATGTCGGGCAGCGGCAGCACGAAGTTCGGCAACACGTGGAAGAAGACGACTTCGGCGGCGTGGACTTGCGCAAGCGCGAGGCCTTCATCGAGCGCTGCGCGCGCGATCGCGCCCTCATCGACGACGATCATGATGCGTTCGTACACGGCGTGCCCTCAGGTCAATGCTGCGGTCGCATCGAAGCCACGCGCCACTGAAGGCGTCGCTTGCTCTGCTTCGGGCGGATTGACGATCTTGATCACGACCGCGTCGGGGCCGTAGTTCACCTGGGCCGGGTGCGTCGGCCGGTCGGTGCATTTGACGTTCTCGCGCGCCACGCCGAGGTCCAGCATGGTGTCACGCAGGGCATGCAAGCGGGCGCGGTGAATGTCGGCCGCGCGACGCGATCCGGCATGGACCATGACGACGACGCCATGCGGGCGGTCGACGAGCCAGCGGCCGATCCAGCGCTGCAGCACGACCCGATCGGACAGCGCCAGGCGCTCGCCGTGGGCGTCGAACTTGAGCACGAGTTGATCCGTGCGTCGCGGCGGCGTGTTGCGGCGCGCGGCGCCGTGGCGCGGGCCGCCAGCGGCACGTGCGCCCGCTGAATGAAGCTTGTAGAGCATCTGGTTCTCCGTGGAACGGGCGGCACTGCAGCCGCCCGGAATCGATCGTGCAATTATATATATTTGCATCTATATTGTCAAGGCAGACGAGGCTTCGCAGGTCGAGGCCGCGCATCGCGCCAGGGCGGCTGCCGTGCGTCCTGACACTGGTTCGAGGGGCGGCTTTCATGCGGGCTGCAGACCGAACGCGCCGCCGCCGCATGGCGCCCTTTCCCCACGCCGGCGCGGCCGCGTTCAGCTCGCCGGTCGGGGCACCGCGGGGATCATGTGCACATCGCGCTGCGGGAATGGGATGTTGCAGCCGCCGGCCTCGAGCGCTTCCTTGCAGCGCTTGAGCAGATCGAGCTTGGTCGCCCACCAATCGGCGCGAGCCGTCCAGACGCGAAAGAGAATGTTGACCGCGCTGTCGCCGAGCGACTCGACCGCGATCAGCGGCGCCGGATCCTTCAGCACGCGTGCTTCCTCGGCGGCGACGGCGTTCAATATCGCCAGTGCGACGTTGATGTCGTCGCCGTAGGCGATGCCGTAGGTCTCGTCGATGCGGCGGATGTCGCCGTCGGTGACCGACAGGTTGACGAGCGTCTGGCCCCAGATCTTCGAGTTCGGAATGTGCGCCGACGGGCCGTCCGGCAGGTGTGCGTTGCACAGAAAGAGGCCGATGCTGTCGATGACGTAGACATCGCCTTCGATCTTCACCGCGTCGCCGATCTTGAACGGGCGAAACACCAGGATCATGACGCCGGCGGCGACGTTGCTCAAGGTGCCCTGCAACGCGAGGCCGACGGCCAGACCGGCGGCGCCGAGCACGGCGATCAGGCTCGCCGTCTGCACGCCGAAGCGGTTCAGCACCGCGATCAGCGTGAAGACGATGATGGCAACGCGCGCCGCCTTGCCGACCAGGGGCGGGAAAACCGGGTCGATCTTCTCGTGGCGCTCCAGCGTGCGCGTCGTCATCCGGCCCAGCCAGCCGGCTGCGGCAAAACCGACGATCAGCAGCGCGATCGCCGCCAGCAGGTTCATGCCGTAGGCGGCCAGCAAGGCGGGCAGCGTGTCCATCAGCTTGTCGAATCTTTCGTTCATGGAAATCGGTTCCTCAGTTCATTGCCGCACTCGCGGCGGACAGGGGTCGTTGTCGGCCCTGCGGGGTCGGACGGCGCCGGGCGCGCGCACCGGAGCAGGGTCGCAGCGCGCGGTGGGCGAGATGCTCCCGCCTGTGGGCGAGCGGCCGCATCGCAGCGGGTCGGGCCGGCGGCGGTGCGGCCACGCGCACGACAGCGACACTGCGGCTGCCACGCTTCAGGCGCCGCGCGATCCCTGAACATACAGCATCCCTGTTTCGAGCGCGAAAGGCCGGGCCGTGTGCCGCCCCCGCCGCTCCCGCTCTCGCGCTCGCTGGTCGCGTGAGCGTCGCGCTGCAAGGCTTGCAGCCATGACGCCCCGACGCGCTCTGCCGCGCTCTGCCGCGCGCCCTGTCAGGCTTCGCCGCAAGCGGGTCGGTGCGATGCCCATGGCGGGCGCGCGTTGCCCGGGGGCAAGGATTCGTTCAGACTGGGGCGAGGTCACCACGCCCTCCGCTTGCCGCATTCACCGAGAAACCGAACGCCAGTGCTCCTTCCGACCCTCCTCGCCGTCGTCGCGCTGTTCGCAAGCCTCGTCTTGCTCGTCAGCGGCAACGCAATGCTCGGGACCATCGCCGCACTGCGCCTGGAAATCGAGGGCTACGACGCCGGTGTCATCGGTGTCGTGCTCGCGCTCACATCGCTGGGCTTCGTGCTCGGCAGCATCTACGGCGTGCGCATCGTTCGACGTGTCGGCCACATTCGTGCATTCGCGGCCTTTGCGGGCGTCGCTGCGTCGGCCACCCTGGCGCATCCGCTCTACGTCTCGGTCGCCACCTGGCTGCTGCTCCGGTTCGTGCTGGGCTTTTGCATCGCCGGCCTGATGCTCGTCGTCGAAAGCTGGATCAACGCGAGCGCGACGAAGGAGACGCGTGGCGTGCTGCTGGGCAGCTACATGGTGCTGTTCTTCCTTGCGGCTTCGGGCGGGCAGTTCATGGTCGCGCTCGGCGACCCGGGTGCGGACCGGCTGTTCGTCGTCGCCGGCATCCTGATTGCGCTGTCACTCGTTCCGGTGTCGCTGACCGACTCGACACCGCCCGCGATCGAGCAGGCGAGCGGGCTCAGCCTTCGCACGCTGTGGCGGTGTTCGGAGCTGGGCCTCGCAGGGGCCGCGGCCGGCGGCATGGTGATCGGCGCGTTCGGCACCGTCGGCCCCGTCTACGCCTACGAAATGAAGCTGCCGGTCGAGGACGTCGCCCGCTTCATGGGCATCTCGATTCTCGCGGCGATGGCGCTTCAATGGCCGATCGGCCTGCTGTCCGACCGTCTGCCGCGACGCCTCATCATCATCGTGATCGCCGGCGCTGCGGCCGCGGCCGCGCTCGCAACCGCGCTCATCGGCCACCGCTCTCCGCTTCATCTCTACGTCGGCGTCGCGTTGATGTACGGCCTGGCGGCCTGCATCTACCCGGTGTGCCTCGCGTTGACGCACGACATGTTGTCGCCGGCGCAGGTCGTGCCGGCGAGCCGGGCGATGCTGCTCGTCAACGGCATCGGCGCGGTCGCCGGCCCGGTGGTGGGCGGGCTCGCGATCAGCCTGCTGGGCCCGTCCGGCCTGATGCTCTTTCTTGCCGCGGCGCTCGGTGTTCTGGTCGCCCTCGGCCTGCATTCGCTCGCCATCGAGCGGGCGCCGCCGGTGGCCGAACAATCACATTGCGTCGGGGTCGCGCCGGGTTCGACGACCATCGTCGCTGAGCTCGACCCGCGGCAGGCGCGCTGAGCGACCGCGAAGGCGGCCGACGTGCCCGAGCCCGCTTGCGCGACGCCGCGCATCGACCGCATCCCGATGTCATCGCTGCCGGGACGGTCAGCGTGACCGGCGCGCAGCACGGCTGCGCTATTCTCGCGGCCTCACTTCACGAGGGGGATGGATATGACCGATACATGGCTGCCGACGCTCATCACCGCCAATGCGCAGGAGGGCTTCGAATTGGCGATCACGCTCAGCCGGCGCGGTGTGAAGTACACCCAGCCGGATGTGGAGATGCTCAAGTCGCTACGGCCCGACTATGCGCACAACGCGGACTCGCTGACGGCGGCGTCGCAAGTGATTGCGATCAACTTTCAGACGGTCGCTGCGGCCAACAACTACTGGCGAGGCTGAGCGGGCGGCGCGCTCGCGGGCGCGTGGCCGCTGCGACCACGGGTCCTCAAGCCGGCTTGGTGCCGGGCTTGTCGCCATCCTCGGCGGGGGCGACTTCCTTCGTCTTCTGCACGCGCACGTCGAGCACGCCGGAGCGGACATGCAGGTCGCGCTGCGGGAACGGGATCTCGATCCCGCGGCGCGCGAGTTCGTCGTCGAGCGCCCACATCAGCTTCGCGTGCGTCGAGGCCGGGTGCGCCGTCAATGAGCGGTCGGCCC
The DNA here is from genome assembly GCA_023954175.1 of Rhizobacter sp. Lineage (GTDB taxonomy): Bacteria > Pseudomonadota > Gammaproteobacteria > Burkholderiales > Burkholderiaceae_C > CAIKUF01. The sequence goes on along the minus strand of JAMLIM010000029.1, from coordinate 4,564 downwards.
AGATGATGAGCTGGTAGTTGACCGCGTTGTCGCCGTAGTCCGTCAGCCACACCGCGCTTCGCCTGCCTTCGCGGTCGAGGATGCCGGTGACGGTCGCGGCGGCCGCGAGGCCGGCTTCGCGCACCAGCTCCTTCGGCGTGCCGTAGGCGACGCCGAACGGCACATGCATGCGGCGGTCCGATTCGTCGAGCGTCCAGTTGCTCACGCGGCCGTTGATGAACTCCGAGTTCGGCACCAGCACGTCGAGCGAATCGTTGGTCGTCACGCGTGTGTAGCGCATCGCGATCTCGCGCACGTGGCCGCGCACGCCCGATTGCAGGTCGACGAAATCGCCCACCTTCAGGCTGCTTTCGAGCAGGATGATGATGCCCGAGGCGAAGTTGCTGAACACCGACTGCAGCCCGAAGCCGAGGCCGACCGCGAACGCGCTGCCGAGCAGCGCGATGTTGGACAGGTCGATGCCGACATAGTCGAGGCCGACGATCGTCCCGATCACCCAGACGCTGTAGCGCAGCAGGCGGCTCAGCATGTGGATGCGCGCGTTCTTCCACGGCTCGCCGGCGTAGCGCCGCGACATGCGGTGGACGCTGCGCTCGATGAGCCCGGCGAACCACCAGATGCCGACGACGAAGAAGACGGCCATCAGCATGCCGGCAGTGGTGACGGGTTTGCCGCCGAGAGAGAACAGCGGATGCGCGAGCCAGGCGGTCGGGATGTCGTTCATGGTTTTCGCCTCAGGCAGATTCACCTGCTGCCGATTTTGACGGCGATTTTGGCGGCACCGACTCGGGATCACCGGGTGCGGCCGCGGCGCGGCCGGCGTCCCCCGACAGGCGCAATGCGAGCGCGGCAATCGGCGGGCCGATCGTCTCGAACAGCGCGACCGACGCGAGCACGATCGCCGACACCTGCGCGCCGAGTTCGGGCAACAGCCCGCTCGTCGTCTGCACCAGGCCGATCGCCAGCCCGGCCATCGGCAGCAGCAGCATGCCGGCGGAAACCGACTGACGGTGCGGGTGCTTGAAGGCGAGGCCGCAGCCGTAGACCGACGCCATCTTCGCCACCGAGCGTGCGAGCACGAAGGCGAGCGCGACAGGCGCGTACTTGATCATCTCGTGCACGTGCAGATTGGCGCCGGCGAAGACGAACAGGATGATGAAGAAGACATCGGCGCCGCCCCCGAACTGCACCCGCGTCAGGCGCGAGCCGCCCTGCAGCCAGCGGCAGGCGATGCCCAGCGTGAGCGACGCGAACAGGCTCGACACCTTGAACGCAAGCGCGAGGCCGAGCGAGAGCATCACCGCGCCGACGACCAGCGCGAAGCGGAAGTGATGCTCGTCGGTGCGCGTGAGCAGCGCGATGCGCGTCACGACCCAGGCGACGGCGACGCTCACCGCGATCGCACCGAGGGCCTGATACGCCGGCAGCAGCATCGAAGTCTCGAGGCCGACCTTCGAATCGCGCAGCGCAAACGGCAGCGCGAGCGAGAACAGCAAGAAGGCGAGTACGTTGTTCATCGCGACCAGCGCCTCGGCCGCGTCCACCGTCGGCCCTTCGGCATGCAGCTCGTGCGCGACATGCATCAGCACCGCGGGCGAGGACGACACCGCGATCGCCGCCGCCAGCACCGCGACCACCGGCGGCGAACCGATCCACACCATCAGCCCGAGGATCGCCGCGAACGTCGCGCCGCCTTCGACCAGGCTCGTGACGACGAGCGCGCGGTTGCGCAGCGCGATCCAGGGGTGCAGCGTGACGCCGAGCTGAAACAGGATCAGCCCGAGCGCGATGTCGACCAGCACCTGCGCGCCGTCGAGCGCCTCGCGTGACAGGAGGCCGACGCCGCTCGGGCCGACGATCAGGCCGAGCGCCATGAAGCCGGTGATCGTCGGCAGCCAGCGCACGCGCGCGGCGAGCAGGCCGCCGAGCGTGCCGAACGAGAGCAGCACGCCGAACACGAGCAACACGTTCATCGCCGGCGTGCCATGCGGCAGCACGCTCAACGACGTGGCGATGTCGGTGTTCATCGGGCGTCGGCGCGCTTGCGCACCGCTTGCGGAAATGCGTTCATCGGAGGGCCGGGGCTGAAGGTTGAGGCGGTCGTTGCGCCGCCAGGGAGGCTCGGGGTGCCACTGCGCACGGGCTTCGCGCAGCGAGCCGGTGGCATGCACAGGCGCGACGATACCGGTTTCCGCGCCGCGTGCCGTGGCTGCGAGGCCGTTGCCTGCGCCGCATCGCGCGCGGTGCGCCCCCGGCAGGGCGATTCGCGCCGATCCGTGCGGCGACAATCTCGCCATGCTCCAGTTCGAACTCCTGCGCACTGAAGGCCACGCGCGCCGCGGTCGCCTGACGCTCACCCACGGCGTCGTCGAGACGCCGGTCTTCATGCCGGTGGGCACCTACGGCACGGTCAAGGGCGTGCTGCCGGCCTCGCTCGAGGCGATGGGCGCGCAGATCATCCTCGGCAACACCTTCCACCTGTGGCTGCGGCCGGGCGTCGAAGTGATTTCACATTTCGGCGGCCTGCACCGGTTCGAGGGCTGGGGCCGGCCGATCCTCACCGACAGCGGCGGTTTTCAGGTCTGGAGCCTCGCCAACGCAGACGGCAGCGGGCGCAAGATCAGCGAAGAGGGCGTGAGGTTCGCGTCACCGGTGAACGGCGACAAGCTGCTGCTGACGCCCGAAGTGAGCATGCAGATCCAGCGCGCGCTCGACAGCGACATCGTGATGCAGTTCGACGAGTGCACGCCGTATCAGTCCGCCGGGCGCCTGACGACCGAGGCCGAGGCGCGCGCGTCGATGGAACTGTCGCTCAGATGGGCGGCGCGCTGCCAGGCCGAGTTCGCGCGGCTCGAGAACCCGAACGCGCTGTTCGGCATCGTGCAGGGCGGCATGTTCGAGACGCTGCGTTCGGAGTCGGTCGACGCCCTCGCGGCGATGGACTTTCCCGGCTACGCGATCGGCGGCGTCAGCGTCGGCGAGCCGAAGGCCGAGATGCAGCGCATCGTCGCCCACACGCCGCATCGGCTGCCGGCGGCAAAGCCGCGCTACCTGATGGGCGTGGGCACGCCGGAGGATCTGGTCGAAGGCGTCGCCGCCGGCGTCGACATGTTCGACTGCGTGATGCCGACGCGCAATGCGAGGAACGGCCACCTCTTCACCCGCTTCGGCGACCTGAAGATCCGCAACGCGCGGCACCGCATGGACGAGCGGCCGCTGGACGAAACCTGCGCCTGCCACACCTGCAGGCACTTCAGCCGCGCCTACCTGCACCACCTCGACCGCTGCGGCGAGATGCTCGGCCCGATGCTCGCGAGCATCCACAACCTGCACTACTACCTGAACCTGATGCGCGAGGTGCGCGAGGCGCTCGATGCCGGGGGCTTCGGCGCGTTCGCCGCGCGCTTCAGGCAGGATCGTGCGCGCGGCGTATAGACGGCTTCACCAGAACGCCCAGTTTCCGGTCCGCAAGACCCAGAGCCCGAGCACGAAATTCGTCACCGCATGTGCGATGACGGCGACCCACAGCTTGCCGGTCTGGCGATAAAGCAGCGCGTAGGCAAGGCCGGCGACGGCGGCGGCCAGCCACAGCGTGTGGGCGAGGACGAAGACGAAGGTCGACAGCACGATCGCCTTGACGCCGACACGGCGCGGATCGACCGACTCGAAGACCGGGTTTTGCACCCAGCGCATGATGAACGAGCGCCAGAAGAGCTCCTCCATCACCGGCACGACGAGCGACGCGCCGGCGAGGCGCACGACGACGAGCGGCCAGACGATTGCGCCTTCGGCGTCGAGCGGCACGAAGCGCGCGCCGGGCTCTCCGAGCACCATCCACGGCGCGTCGAGCACGATCCACAGGCCGAATACGGCGAGACCGACGACGATCGCGAGCCCCAGCTCGCCCGCGGTCGGGAAGTTCTGGCGCGTCAGCTCGCCGTACTCGCGCCACCACCACAGGAGCAGCCCGCCGACGACGAGCGTCGATACGCCGTAGATCCAGCGCAGGTCGAAGCCGGTGTCCGAAGGCAGGTTGCCGCGCGCGGCGAGCAGCGCCATGAAGAGCACGAACGGGATGATGCGCAGGTAGGCCGAGCGATTGAGCTGTGCGAACATGGCGTTACGTTTGTCGTTTGGCGCGCAGTATCGCCGCGCCGCCTGCGGCCACGCGCTAGCGGCGCAGGGCTTTCTTCACGCTTTGCGTGTGCTCGCCGAGCGCCGGTGCGGGCGAACCGACGCGCCCCGGCGTCAGCGACAGCTTCGGCACGATGCCCGGCACGTCGAGCGCAAGGCCGTCCTGCGTCGTGATGCGCAGGGTCATGTCGCGCGCGCGGTAGTGCGGGTCTTCGGCGATATCCTTCGCGGTGTAGATGCGGCCGGCCGGCACCTGCGCGGCGTTCAATGCATCGAGCACTTCGGCGACGCTGCGCCCGGCGGTCCAGTCGCCGATCGCGCCGTCGATCTCGGCGACGCGCGCGACGCGCCCGGCGTTGCCGGCGAGTTGCGGGTCGGCGCCGAGGTCGTCGCGGCCGATCGCCGTCATCAACCGGCGGAAGATCGAATC
>JAMLIM010000028.1 GCA_023954175.1 Rhizobacter sp. | reverse complement strand
ACCTGCAACGCATCTACGTGCCCGACCTGCGGGGCGGCGACGTCACCGTCATCGACCCGGTGAGCATGAAGGTGGTGGACCGCTTCAAGGTCGGCAAGAGCCCGCAGCACATCGTGCCGTCGTGGGATCTGCGCACGCTGTGGGTGACGAACAACTCCGAGCGCCACGACGCGGGCAGCCTGACGCCGATCGACCCGCGCACCGGCAAGCCGGGCGAAGCACTGCAGGTCGACGACCCCTACAACATGTACGCGACGCCGGACGGCCGGTCGGCCATCGTCGTCGCCGAGGCGCGCAAGCGGCTCGACTTCCGCGACCCGCACACAATGGCGCTGCAGTATTCGATCGAGGTGCCGGGGTGTCCCGGCATCAACCATGCGGACTTCTCGATCGACGGTCGCATCGCCTACTTCACCTGTGAGTTCTCGGGCACGATCGCGAAGATCGACCTCGTCAACCGGCAGGTGCTCGGCTACCTGCGCCTGCAACTGCCGACGACACGCCTGAAGGAAACGTCGCGCCCGCGCGCCGTCGCCGGCATGCCCTGGTCGCCGGGCGAGACCGAGTTGTGCACCGGCTCGAAGACTATGCCGCAGGACATCCGCTTCTCGCCCGACGGCAAGCGCTTCTTCGTCGCCGACATGCACGCCGACGGTGTGCACGTGATCGACGCCGAATCGTTCACCGAAGTCGGCTTCATCACGACCGGGCTCGGCACGCACGGCCTCTATCCGAGCCGCGACGGCAAGCGCCTCTACGTCGCGAACCGCGGCACGCACAGGATCCACGGCAGGAAGAAGGGCGAGGGCGGGGTGACGGTGATCGACTTCGCCACCGAGAAGGTCGTCGCGCACTGGCCGGTGCCGGGCGGCGGCAGCCCGGACATGGGCAACGTGAGCGCCGACGGCAAGTACCTCTGGCTCTCGGGTCGCTTCGACGACGTCGTCTATCGTTTCGACACGACGAGCGGCGCGGTGGCGAAGATCAAGGTCGGCGCCGAGCCGCACGGCCTGACGGTATGGCCGCAGCCGGGCCGCTACAGCCTCGGCCATACCGGCAACCTGCGATAGGCTACGCAGCACACTGTCATGAATCCCCTGATCGACTCCTTCTGGCGCGCCGCCGCCTATTGCCTGCACCCGCGCGTCATCGCGCTGTCCCTGCTGCCGCTGGTGCTGATGGTCGCGATCGCGATGGGGCTGGGCTACTTCTTCTGGGACGCGGCGCTCGACAGCGTGCGCCTGACACTCGAGTCGTGGTCCATCGTCACGACGCTCGCCGGCTGGCTCGTCAGCATCGGCCTGCCGGGCTTCAAGGCTGCGCTCCCGCCGCTCGTCGTCGTGTTTCTCGCGACGCCGGTGATCGTCGTCGGCTCGCTACTCGCGGTGGCGGTGCTGATGTCGCCGTCGATGCTCGCGCTCGTCGCCGAGCGGCGCTTCCCGAAGCTCGAGAAGAAGCATGGCGGTTCGTTCCTCGCCAGTGCGTTCCTCTCGCTCGGCACGACGCTCGTCGCCCTGCTCGCGCTGCTGGTGTCGATCCCGTTCTGGCTCATTCCGCCGCTGGTGCTGATCCTGCCGCCGCTGATCTGGGGCTGGCTGACCTACCGCGTGCTGAGCTACGACATGCTCGCCGAACACGCAAGCCGGGGCGAACGCCAGACGCTGCTCAAGCGCCACCGCGCTTCGTTGCTCGGCATCGGCGTGCTCACCGGCTACCTCGGCGCGGCGCCGAGCATCGTCTGGGCGTCGGGCGTGCTGTTCATCGCGATGGCGCCGGTGCTGGTGCCGGTCGCGATCTGGATCTACACGCTCGTGTTCGCGTTCTCGACACTCTGGTTTGCCCACTACCTGCTCGCTGCACTCGAGAAGCTGCGCGCCGAAGGCCCTCCGCCCCCGCCGCCCGAGCGCAGGTTCGCACCGGTGGAACTCCTCGAGCCCGCGATCGATGTCGAACCGGTGCGGCCACCACCGGCGACGCCGCTTCCCCCTCCGTTGCCATGAACTTCGGCCTCATCATCGTCGGCGACGAGATCCTGTCCGGCAAGCGTGAGGACAAGCACCTCGCGAAGGTGATCGCGCTGCTCGGCGCGCGCGGCCTTGCGCTGTCGTGGGCGCATTACGTCGGCGACGATCGCGCGCGCATCGGCGCCGAGCTGGCGCGCGCCTTCACCGGCGGCGATGTCGTCTTCTGCTGTGGCGGCATCGGCGCGACGCCGGACGACCATACGCGCCAGGCGGCCGCCGCGGCGCTCGGCGTGCCGCTCGTGCTGCACCCCGAAGCGCGCGAACTCATCATGCAGCGCGTGCGTCAGTTGGCCGAGGAAAAGGGCTGGACGGCGGACGAGAACCATCCCGACACGCTGCGGCGGCTGGAGATGGGCGTGTTCCCGGAGGGCGCGAGCATCATCGCCAACCCCTTCAACAAGATCCCGGGCTTTTCCGTCGGCGACGTGCACTTCGTGCCGGGCTTCCCGGTGATGGCGCATCCGATGATCGAAGCGCTGCTCGACGGCCGCTATGCGAACCTGCATGGCAGCCTGGTGCAGTCCGAGCGTTCGGTGATCGTGTTCGGCGCGATGGAGGCGTCGCTCACGCCGCTCATGCAGGGCATCGAGGCGGAGTTCAGCGGCGTGAAGGTGTTCAGCCTGCCGAGCGTCGATCACCCCAGCCTCGGGCGGCACATTGAACTCGGCGTCAAGGGGCGGGGGCCGGCGCTCGATGCGGCCTATGCCGTGCTGATGGCGGGGCTGCGCGATCACGGTGCCGAGTTGGGCGCCGAGATGGTGCGTTGAGGGCCTCGCGCGCCCGGATCGGGGATTTCACGCACCAACTGGGTGCGTGGGGTCGCGTGGCGGATGAGCCTCGCGCCGACGCAGCCCGCCTGGATGCGGGCACGGATTCTGCTAGATTTGTTCGTCTTTCTTCCGTGCGCACGAGGCCACCGGCCCGGTCCGCGGCGAGACAGCACCAAACCCCCGAACTACAACGCCTGCCAGGAGCAATTTGATGGCCAAGACCGTCGCCGACGTGATGAAGATGGTGAAGGACAACGAGATCAAGTTCGTTGACTTCCGTTTCACCGATACCCGCGGCAAGGAGCAGCACGTCACCGTGCCTGTGTCGCACTTCGACGAAGACAAGTTCACCTCCGGCCATGCCTTCGACGGCTCGTCGATCGCCGGCTGGAAGGGCATCGAAGCGTCCGACATGCAGCTGATGCCCGATCCGAACACCGCCAATGTCGACCCGTTCTACGAAGAGCCGACGCTGATGCTGACCTGCGACGTCGTCGAACCCGCCGACGGCAAGCCCTACGAACGCGATCCGCGCTCGCTCGCCAAGCGCGCCGAGGCCTACATGAAGTCCTCCGGCCTCGGTGACGCCGCGTTCTTCGGCCCGGAGCCCGAGTTCTTCGTCTTCGACAGCGTGCGCTGGGGCATCGACATGTCGGGCTGCTTCGTCAAGATCGAGGCCGAGGAGGGCGCCTGGAACACCGGCAAGGAATACGAGCACGGCAACTCCGGCTACCGCCCCGGCGTGAAGGGCGGCTACTTCCCGGTGCCGCCGGTCGACAGTGCGCAGGATCTGCGCTCGGAGATGTGCCTGATCCTCGAATCGCTCGGCATCCCGGTCGAGGTCCACCACCATGAGGTCGCGACCGCCGGCCAGATGGAGATCGGCACCAGGTTCTCCACGCTGGTGCAGCGTGCCGACTGGCTGCAGCTGCAGAAATACGTCATCACGAACGTCGCCCACGCCTATGGCAAGACGGCGACCTTCATGCCCAAGCCGATCGTCGGCGACAACGGTTCGGGCATGCACGTGCATCAGTCCGTGTGGAAGGACGGCAAGAACCTGTTCGCGGGTGACGGCTATGCCGGCCTGTCGGAGTTCGCGCTCTTCTACATCGGCGGCATCATCAAGCATGCGCGCGCGCTCAACGCCATCACGAACCCGGGCACCAACAGCTACAAGCGGCTCGTACCGGGCTTCGAGGCGCCGGTCAAGCTCGCCTACAGCTCGCGCAACCGCTCGGCATCGATCCGCATTCCGTACGTCGCGAACCCGAAGGGCAGGCGCATCGAGGCGCGCTTCCCGGATCCGCTGTGCAACCCCTACCTCGGTTTCGCGGCGCTGCTGATGGCCGGCCTCGACGGCGTCGAGAACAAGATCCACCCGGGCGAGGCGGCGACCAAGGACCTGTACCACCTGCCGCCGGAAGAGGACGCGAAGATCCCGACCGTGTGCTCGAGCCTGGAGCAGGCGCTCGAGTACCTCGACCGCGAACGCGCGTTCCTGACCAAGGGCGGCGTCTTCACCGACACCTACCTCGATGCCTACATCGATCTCAAGATGCAGGAAGTCACGCGTTTTCGCATGACGACCCATCCGCTCGAGTTCGACATGTACTTCGCCGCCTGAACGGCGCACGGCTCGCAGCGAAGGGACGGCGCGAGCCGTCCCTTTTCGCATCTGCCGGCTTCGGCTTGCGCGGCGCATGTCCCGACGCGCCGTTGCTTGCACGCGCAAGCCGCGGCCAGCATCTGGCGACGAAGTGCGCCGCCAAGGCCCGCCAGTTCAGGCCGTTGCCGCGTTCGGCATGCGCCACAATGACGCCATGAAACCGTCCGCCGCGTTGCTCCTGGCCCTGACCGTGTCTGCGCTGCCGGGCCTCGCGCTCGCGCAGCAAAGCGACCGCCCGGTCTATCGCTGCCCGGGCACGCCGGTGCTTTACACGGATTCGCTGACGCCGCAGGAAGCCAAGGCCAAGGGTTGCACGATGCTCGAAGGCGCGCCGATCACCGTCATCGCGTCGCCGCGTCCGCGCGCGGCGACACCGACGCAGGCCTCGGCACCGCGCCCGGCGGAAGCGAAGGTCGACCCTGCCGACCAGCGCGCGCGCGACAGCGACGCGCGACGCATCCTGGAGGCGGAACTGCGACGCGCCGAGACAGACCTCGGGATCATGCAGAAGGAGTTCAACAACGGTGAACCCGAACGCCTGGGCAGCGAGCGCAACTTCCAGCGCTACCTCGACCGCGTCGCCGACATGAAGGCCGCGATCGGGCGCAAGGAAAGCGACATCGCGGCGATCAAGCGCGAGCTCTCCAAGTTGCCGCAGTGAACGCCGAGTGGGTCGATGCGGCCGGCGGCGACGCCGGCGCGTCCGGGGCGCTGCAGGCCTTCGCCGCGCTCGACCATCTCGCAACGATGGTCGCCGTCGTCGACGCCGACGGCCGCTGCGTGTTCGCCAACGCCGCCTTCGAGAACGTGCTCGGCCTGGCGCGCCGCAGCGTGCTGCGCGCGCCCTTGTTCGACTGGTTCGTCGACACCCATACGATCAGCGACACGGTGGCGGCCGTCGCGCGCAATGACTACTCGACGAGCCGCTTCGACGGCCTGCTGCGCCGCCCCGGGCACGCCGAACCGCTGCCGGTGCATGTGATCGTGAGCCAGACCGACCCTGCCGGGCCGCCGGTCGTCGTCGAGCTGATCGAGATCGAACAGCAGACGCGCCAGGATCGCGAGGAGCGCGCGCACGGCCTTGCGCAGGCGAACAAGGAGTTGATCCGCAACCTCGCGCACGAGATCAAGAACCCGCTCGGCGGCATTCGCGGCGCTGCGCAGCTGCTGGGGATGGAGGTCGAGAGCAAGGCGCTGACCGAATACACGCAGGTCATCATCCAGGAGGCAGACCGGCTGCAGCTGCTCGTCGATCGACTGCTCGCGCCGCACCGGCTGCCGCACGTCGTCGGCGACGTCAACATCCACGAAGTCTGCGAGCGTGTGCGCGCGCTCGTGCTGGCCGAGCACCCGCGCGGCCTGCACGTCGTGCGCGACTACGACACCTCGATCCCCGAGTTCCGCGCCGACCGCGAGCAGCTCATCCAGGCGGTGCTCAACGTCGCGCGCAATGCGGCGCAGGCGCTCGAAGCGCGCATCGCGGCGGGCGATGCGGTCATCACGCTGCGCACCCGCATCGCGCGCCAGGTGACGCTCGACAAGCAGCGCTGGCGCCTGGCACTGGAATTGCATGTCGAGGACAACGGGCCGGGCGTGCTGCCTGATCTGCGCGAACGCATCTTCTACCCGCTGGTCTCGGGGCGGGAGGGCGGTTCGGGTCTGGGGCTGACGCTGGCGCAGACCTTCGTGCAACAGCACCGCGGCACGGTGGAGTTCGAAAGCGAGCCCGGCAAGACGATTTTCAAGATACTCATCCCGCTGCCCTAGGCTGCGTTGGCGTACTAAAGTGCGGCAACCACGGTGGCGGGCCGCACGTGGTGACACCAAGCGCAGGGGGCAAATGAAACCGATCTGGATCGTTGACGACGACCACGCCATCCGCTTCGTGCTCGAGAAGGCGCTTGCGCGCGAGGGCCTCGAGGTGCGCAGCTTCACGAATGCACGCGAAGTGCTCGCCGCGCTCGACGACTCCGTGCCGCAGGTGCTGGTGTCGGACATCCGCATGCCCGGGGGCTCGGGCCTCGAACTGCTCACGAGCGTCAAGGCCAGGAAGCCCGGCCTGCCGGTGATCGTGATGACGGCCTATTCGGACCTCGACAGCGCCGTCTCCTCGTTCCAGGGCGGCGCCTTCGAGTACCTGCCCAAGCCGTTCGACGTCAACAAGGCGGTCGAGCTGATCCGCCGCGCGCTCGACGAAAGCCTGCGCGAGGAGGTGGCCGACGAGTCGCACGCCGAGGTGCCCGAGATGCTCGGCCAGGCGCCGGCGATGCAGGAGGTGTTCCGCGCCATCGGTCGCCTGAGCCAGAGCGTCGTCACGGTCCTCATCACCGGCGAGAGCGGCTCGGGCAAGGAGCTCGTCGCGCATGCGCTGCACCGGCACAGCCCGCGCGCCGGCGGCCCCTTCGTCGCCATCAACACGGCGGCGATTCCGAAGGACCTGCTCGAGAGCGAACTCTTCGGCCACGAGCGCGGCGCCTTCACCGGCGCGCAGACGACGCGGCGCGGCCGCTTCGAGCAGGCCGACGGCGGCACGCTCTTTCTCGACGAGATCGGCGACATGCCGTTCGAGCTGCAGACGCGGCTGCTGCGGGTGCTGTCGGACGGCCAGTTCTACCGCGTCGGCGGCCACAACCCGCTGAAGAGCAACGTGCGCGTGATCGCGGCGACGCACCAGGACCTCGAGGCGCGCGTCAAGCAGGGCTCGTTCCGCGAGGATCTGTACCACCGCCTGAACGTGATCCGCCTGCGCCTGCCCGCGCTGCGCGAGCGGCGCGAGGACATCCCGGCGCTGACGCGCTTCTTCCTCGCCAAGAGCGCGCGCGAGCTGAGCGTCGAGGCCAAGCGCATCAGCGAGCCCGCGCTGCAGGTGCTGAGGCAGTTCGACTTTCCCGGCAATGTGCGCCAATTGCAGAACGTCTGCCACTGGCTGACCGTGATGGCGCCGGCGCAGGTGATCGAGACCAAGGATCTGCCGCCGGAACTGGCGTCGGCGCTTTCGGCGACGGGTGCTGTGTCGCCGCCTGTGACTGCATCGCCGTCTGCGTCCGCGCCGCCGCGTGCGCCCATGCCGGTGCCTGGCGACACGCCATCGCACGACGCGACGGTGCCCGCGCCGGTGACCGGCACGTTGCCAAGCGCGGCCGCAGCGCCGGCCGGCGCTGCGGGCTGGCTCGACGACCTCGGGCGCGAGACGCTGGCCCTGCTCCAGGCCGGTGCGCCATCCGTGTGGGACGGGCTGACGCGCCAGTTCGAGGCGCGCCTGATCCAGGCCGCCCTGTCCGTCACGCGCGGGCGCCGCATCGAGGCTGCGCAAAAGCTCGGCATCGGCCGCAACACGATCACCCGCAAGATCCAGGAACTCGGCCTCGACGATTGAGCCGCGGCGGCGGCGGCGTAGGGATTCCTGGCAGTCGGCGCGCGGACGCTCCACTCAGCCCCGCTCAAGGCGCGGCCGCAGCCGGCCGCGCGAGGGCTCGGTGGGTTCAGCGATCGATCTCGAGCGTCGCGACCACCGGCGCGTGGTCACTCGGCCGCTCGTTTTTGCGCGGCAGCTTGTCGATCGTGCAGGCGCTGACCGCATCGCGCAGCGCGTTGCTGACGAGGATGTGGTCGATGCGCAGCCCCTGGTTGCGCCGGAACGCGAGGTTGCGGTAGTCCCACCAGCTCCAGCTCTTCTGCGGCTGCTCGAAGAGCCGGAAGGCGTCGTGCAGGCCGAGCCCGATCAGGTTGCGGAACTGCCCGCGCTCCTCGTCGGTGCACAGGATCTGGCCGCGCCAGGCCTCGGGGTCGTGTACGTCGCGATCCTCCGGCGCGACGTTGAAGTCGCCCATCAGCACGAGCCGCGGGTGCAGCGCGATCTCCTCGCGCAGCCAGTCGCGCAGCGCGCGAAACCACTGCATCTTGTATTCGAACTTGTCGGTCCCGGGCGCCTGGCCGTTGGGCATGTAGCCGCCGACCACGCGCACGCCTTCGACCGTGCCGGTGATCACGCGCGCCTGCGGGTCGTCGTGGCCGGGAATGTTCTTCACGATGTCGGTGGCCTCGCTGCGGCTCAGCAGCGCGACCCCGTTGTAGGTCTTCTGCCCGTGCCACTGCACGCGGTAGCCCGCAGCCTCGATCTCGGCCCGCGGAAACTTGTCATCAATGAGTTTCGTTTCCTGCAGCACGAGGACGTCGACCGGATTTGCGACGAGCCAGTCGAGCACCTGCGGCAGGCGAACCGCGAGCGAATTGACGTTCCAGGTGGCGAGTTTCATGAGGGGACTGTGTCAACGAACTTGCGTGGGCATTTCTTCTTGATTGTAGGAAGTCAGCCCCAGCCGGACCTCAATTGGTCGTCATCAATGCGCACCGTCGGATGTAACTCGGTGAGCCTGCGTGCGGTAGCCGATGCGTCACGTCGCGCGGTGGTCAGGGGCGCCAGGACCTTGAATCGACGAAGGTCGGTGGCATCGGCCGTCGACGCGGATCGACGCCACCCGAAAGCTCGGCCCGGTGCAAGGCTCTACCGCCGAGAGCCCTGCCGGCACGGCGCCACAGATGGATCTTCGAGCCGAAGCCCCGCGGGTGCGGTCAAGTTTGCCGACGCGCCGCCGATACCCTGGCTTCGAGCCTCCTTGACCAAGCGACCCTGCCACGGACGACTGATGCGATTTCGCCAGATCATCGAGCGGGTATTGAATCGACTCGCCGCGGTGATCTTTCCGGCGGTCTTGCTGGGCATTTCCGCGTTGGCGGTTGTCGGCTACCTCGAACTGGATCACGCGCCTCAAGGGTCCGACCTTGAATTGCGGGCCATCGAACAGCGCGCCGACGCGGCCGAGCCCGAGCCGGAAATCGCCGCGCGAATCCAGCAGTCCCCGGCGAGCACTTCAATCTCGACGAATCTTTCGAGCCGCCCGTTCTGGCTGGCGTTGAGCGCCAGCGCACCGCAACCGGATGCCCCTTGGGCGGTCGAGTTCGCCTCGCGGCATGCGATGGAAATCGAATGCTGGGACCAAGACACCAACGCCAGCCTGGGCTGGGCGACGCGCGACGCGCAAGTCGGCCTGCTCGCGCCCAGCCGGGGCGGCTTCGCGCTCAACCTGAAGGCGGGCACGCGGCGGTTGGCTGTGCTCTGCAAGGTGGTCTCGCGCGGCCCCGCCAAGCTGACGGCCCAGCGCTGGGACGCGAGCGACTTGAAGCTGGCCCAGGGGTCGCACGCCAAGGCCGGTGCGAAGATCGAGGCAGGCCTCGGTCTGCTTGCGCTGGCCATGCTGGTGTCGGCCATCATCAATCGCAGCGCTCTCTACAGCTCACTGGTGGTCTGGCTGGTGCTGAGCATGCGCATGGCCAGCCTGTCCGCTGGAACCGACTTCGACTGGCTGGGCGCGCCGGTTCGGACGGAATGGCTGATCGCGCTGCGTCAATGGACGGTCTGCATGTACGGTGCGGCCACCGTGGCGCTGTTTGGCCAGTTGTTCAAGAGTGAGCTCGCTGCGCTCGGTTCGCGCCGCGCGCTTACGGTGCTGCAGTTCAGCGCCATCGCGCTGCTGGCAGCTTGCGCGCTGCTGAGTTTCGAGCAGATCCTTCCCGTGGTGTGGGTCTCGACGGTAGCGGGTATCGGCATCATGCTGTACTACCTGTACCGCATCCTGAGGCGCAACTGCACCGCCATGGCGCTGTGGTACGCAGCGTCGATCGTGACCACGTTGCTGGCCAGCCTGAACGAGGTGATCGCAGCAGCGCTCGGACGCCAGAGCCCGTTCGGCGGCTTCGACAGCGTGTCGGCGGCGCTGGCTTCGGCGCTGTTCGTCTTCGCGGCAGCAGCTGAGCACATGCGCCTGGGTCGCAAGCAGATGATCGCCGCTCAGCAGTCGCTCAAGGCGGCCTACGACGACTCGCCGATCGGCCTGTTCACGCTGCGCGAAGGCGATCAGATCAGCAACAGCAACCCCGCTTTCCGAGACATGCTCGAGCCGCTGACGGCGGCCCAGAGGATGCGTCTGTCGCAGATCTTCGGCACTTGCGCCGCCGACGAAATCGGCCGCCTGCGCAGCGAACCAGCGCCTGCGGCACTCGAATTGCAGACCTCACTGATCCTGCCGGGCCAAAGCGCGACCGAAGCCCGATGGTTCTCCATCAAGCTCTCGTCGCAGGATGGCCAGGTCGTCGAAGGCTCGCTGCAGGACATCAGCGAGAAGGTGCGCGCCACGCACAGGCTCGAGTTGCTCGTGAATCACGATCCGCTGACCGAGTGCCTCAACCTGCGCGGGCTGTCGCGCCATTTCGAGCGCTCACTGCACGCTGGGTGGGCTCTCGCCTACTTCGACCTCGATCGCTTCAAGCTGATCAACGACCTGTATGGTCACGCCGCCGGCGACGCCGTCTTGCGCCAGGTATGCGAGCGCATTCGAAGCCAGCTCGGCCCGGGCGACTGCCTGGCGCGCGTGGGCGGGGACGAGTTCGTCGTCACCTTCGCCGACCCGAGCCTTGCCGCTGCCAAGCAGTGTTGCCGCAAGATCGCCGAGCTCGTCTCATCGATGCCGTTCAGAATCGATTCCCAGCGGTTCACGTTGAGCACTTCGGTGGGGTTGGTGACCATGGAGCACCTGGCCGCGGCGTCGCTCAAGGAGGTCGTCTCGGCAGCCGACACCTTGTGCCGGATGGCAAAGAAGCGCCCGTCCGACCGTCTGGTCGTGATGGAAGGCGGCAGCGACTTCCTGAAGCATCACAAGGTCGAACTCGAACTCATCTCCTGCCTTGAACGGGGCCAGACACCGAGCGGCCTGTTCCTGCTGATGCAGCCCGAGATGTCGCTCACGCAACCCTTCGACTCGCTGAATTTCGAGGCCCTCGTGCGCATGCGCAAGCCCAATGGCGAGGTCATTCCAGCCTCGGTCATCATCGAAGCCGCCGAGGCTCACAGCAAGACGGCAATCATCGACCTGTGGGTCGTCAGGACGCTCATTGATTGGCTGGAGGCCCATCTCGACCAGCTTCCCAACACGCAGTTCGTGGGCCTCAACCTCTCGGGCGGTTCGCTCAACGACGAGTCCTTCGTCGAGGCGCTGATCGAGGAACTCGAAGGGCATCCGCGTGTCGTGTCGATGCTCTGCCTCGAGATCACCGAGACGGTGGCGCTCACCGACATGCATCACATGCAGAACCTGATCGGCCGCCTGCAAGCCATCGGGGTCAAGGTCGGCCTCGACGACTTCGGCGCCGGCTATTCGTCGTTCGGCTACCTGAAGAGACTGAGCGTCGACGCGCTCAAGCTCGACGGGTCACTCGTCAAGGACGCGGCCAAGACGATGGCAGGTGTGGCCATTCTGGGCGCGCTCGGCGGCCTGGTGCGCAACCTTGGGATGAAGTCGGTCGGTGAGTTCGCGGAGGATCTGCAGACCATCAAGGCCCTGGTTGCCGCCGGCGTGGACTATGCGCAGGGCTACGGCATCAGCCGGCCGGTCGCTCCCGAGCGCATCCTCGCGGCGCGTTCGGCCGCCGAGTTCATCGAGGACCCGAAGATCCTCGAGTACGTCAGGCAGTTGCAGTTTCAGCCTGCACCGATTCCGCCACCCTTGACCGAATCGGCCGACGCATGGGACTGCGCCACGCTGCACTGAAGCAGCCGTCGCGTCGTGGCCGCCGGGAGCGGATCGCCGAGCGCCCGCGAGATCGCGTCGGCGATCCCGCGCGAAATGTCGATGCCCTGCGTCACTTCGTCCAGGAGGCGCACCCCCGTGAAGTCCAGATCCGGGTGCTCCGTCTGGAAGGCAAACCCGAACAGCGGATGATCCGCTGCCCGCCAGATGGGCTCGGCATCGGCCGGTGCCATGCACATCACGCGATGCGGCACCCCGGCCGCGTGCGCCATCGGGTACAGCCTGCCGACACCATCCACGTCGCGCCAGAGCATGGAGTCATAGAGGCGATCGACTGGGCGACGGCCGGCCGCCAGCATCCAGTCCACGTTCTGCGACAGGCAGTAGCGAAAGAAGACCTTGAAGAGTGCGTTCCTGACCAGGGAGGCCTGCAGGTTGCCGAGCACGCTCAGGCGCGTGGCTTCCACCAATCGCAAGCCGTGCATGTGGCCGGGCAAATCCATCGACGCCTCCAACGGCAGCGGCTTGAACAGGTTGGAGTGCGTGCGAATCGTACCGAGCATCGATCCGTCCAGCTTGGACACCGCGACGAATACTTCGTTGCCCGGCTCGAAGTCGGCTGCCTCGGGTTCGAGCAGGTTCCTGGCCAAGGCGGGCAGATGCCTGCCATAGGCCATCGCCCGCAGCCGCGCGACCGCCGTCAACTCATTCGCCGTCGCGATCTTGACCCGGAAAGGCAGTCGCTCACTTGGGACGTCAGCTTGCTTTGTCTGCTGTACTGCCACGGCCTCAACCCCCGATGAAGAATCGCAGCGCAGTATAGAAAGCGCGGTTCATTCTAGGGATTGACACAAGCCAGAAATCGATGTGATCAGTGGCTCGACTGATGTTTCCTTGCAACTGAAGCCGGGCTGCGGCTCACGACGGATCAGCCCTTCTCGGGCGGTCCCGGGGCCACGACGCGGCTCACGTTCATGTGCGGGGCCGGCTGTGCCAGCATCAGGGCCTCGAGTTTTTCGGCAGGACGAATGACATCGATCGTCGTGATGGGCGTTGCAGGCTGCGGCAAATCGAGCCTGGGGCTGGCGATTGCGCGCGCGCTGGATCGACCGTTTGTCGAGGGCGACGCATTCCACCCGCCGTCCAACGTGGAGAAGATGGGTGCGGGCACGCCGCTGGACGACGCCGACCGTTGGGCTTGGCTCGACGCGCTCGGCGCCGAACTCGCTCGCCATGCCGAGGGCGTGGTGCTGACCTGCTCGGCGCTCAAGCACAGCTATCGCGAGCGGCTTCGCGCGGCCGCGCCGGGGCTGCGCTTCGTGCACCTGGCGCTGACGCGCGCGGAGGCGAAGCGTCGCGTCGCGCTGCGCGGTGGCCACTATTTCAAGGCGGGCCTCGTGGACAGCCAGTTCGACGCGCTCGAAGACCCGCTCGGCGAACCCGGCGTGCTCGTGCTCGACGCGCGCCAGCCGGTCGATGAGCTCACAACGCGCGTTGTCGATTGGCTTGACTCACCCATGGTCTAACGACGTTTCACCCACCTGCGTGGCGCCTTGCTGCGCCGGCCGCCGCGCTGCGCCAGCGTTCATACTCGACCCTCACCAGAGGAGAGTCACCATGAACGACACGACTGCCCCGCCCCTGCCCGGCGTGCTGCGCACGCCGGACGCGCGTTTCGCCGACCTGCCCGGCTACGCCTTCGCGCCACACTACGCGTCCGCGCTGCCGGGCTTCGACGGCCTGCGCGTGCACTATCTGGACGAAGGCCCGGCCGACGCGGCCGTCACCGTGCTTTGCCTGCACGGCCAGCCGACCTGGAGCTATCTCTACCGCAAGATGCTGCCGGAGTTCGTCGCCGCCGGTCAGCGCGTCGTCGCGCCCGACTTCCTCGGCTTCGGCCGCTCTGACAAGCCGGAGGACGAAGCCTTCTACACCTTCACGCGGCACCGCACGATGCTGCTCGAATTCGTCCGCTCGCTCCGATTGAAGAACGTCACCCTCGTCGTCCAGGACTGGGGCGGACTGCTCGGCCTGACGCTGCCGATGGAGATGCCGGACGTGTTCAAGCGCCTGGTCGTCATGAACACCGGCCTGGGCACCGGCGACGTGCCGCTCGGCAAGGGCTTCACCGACTGGCGCGCGTTCTCCAACAGCAAGCCCGACATGGACATCGCGGCCTTGATGCGCCGCTCGGTGCCGGCACTCTCGCGCGAGGAGGCCGACGCCTATGCCGCGCCGTTCCCCGACGTGCGCTACAAGGCCGGCGTGCGGCGCTTCCCGAACCTCGTGCCCGACCACCCGGACGCCGACGGCGCGGCAATCTCGCGCGAAGCGCGCACATGGTGGTCGACACAATGGAGCGGCGCGAGTTTCATGGCCGTGGGCATGCAAGACCCCGTGCTCGGGCCGCCGGCGATGCGCCACCTGCGCACGCTGATCCGCGGCTGCCCGGCGCCGATGGAGGTGGCGGAGGCCGGTCACTTCGTGCAGGAAGCTGGCGCTCCGATCGCGCGCGCGGCGCTGGCGGCGTTCGCCGAGGACTGAACGTCAGCACCGACGCCTCGCGTCGCTCAGTTCTGCAGCGCGCGCTGGCGCCGTTCCATCATGCGCCAGATGAAGGGCGTGAAGATGAGCTGCATCGCGAGCTCCATCTTGCCGCCCGGCACGACGATCGTGTTGGCGCGCGACATGAACGAGTCGTGCACCATGTTCAGCAGGTACTGGAAGTCGATGCCTTTCGGGTTCGCGAAGCGGATGACGACGAAGCTCTCGTCGGGGGCGGGAATCTCGCGCGCGATGAAGGGGTTGCTGGTGTCGACGCAGGGCACGCGCTGGAAGTTGACGTGGGTGTGCGTGAACTGCGGGCAGATGTAGTGCACGTAGTCAGGCATGCGCCGCAGGATGGTGTCCGTCACCGCCTCGGTCGAGTAGCCGCGCTTGGACTTGTCGCGCCACAGCTTCTGGATCCACTCGAGGTTGATCACCGGCACGACACCGATCAGCAGATCGGGGTGGTGCGCGATGTTTACCTGCTCGGTGACGACCGCGCCGTGCAGGCCTTCATAGAACAGCAGATCGGTGTCCGGCGGCACGTCCTCCCACGGCGTGAAGGTGCCGGGCTGCTGCTGGTACGGCGCCGCCTCATCGGTATCGTGCAGGTACTTGCGGCGCCGGCCGGTGCCGCTCTCGCCGTAGCTCGCGAAAAGCTGTTCGAGTTCGACGAACAGGTTGTTCTCGGGGCCGAAGTGGCTGAAGTGCCTGTTTCCGTCACGCTCGGCCTCGGCCTGGCGCGCCTTCATCTCGTTGCGGTCGAAGCGATGAAAGCTGTCGCCTTCGATGATCGCCGCGCGCACGTTCTCACGCCGGAAGATGGCTTCGAAGGTGTGCGTCACCGATGACGTACCGGCTCCCGACGAGCCGGTGATCGCGATGATCGGGTGCCTTTCCGACATGGTGTCTCCCTCCTCAACCGCGGAACAGCCCGCGCTCGGCGAAGAGCGGGTTGGCAACGTCCCTGTTCATCGGCTCGTGGTGGTAGCGCTCGATGCGCTCGACCTCGTGGCGTGATCCGAACACGACGCCGATGCGCTGGTGCAGTGCGGTGGGCTTGACGCCGAGCATCGGCTGGCGCCCGGTGCTCGAACGGCCCCCGGCCTGCTCGATCACGAAGCCGATCGGGTTCGCCTCGTAGAGCAGGCGCAGCCGGCCTGGCCGTTGCGGGTCCTTCGTGTCGCGCGGGCAGAGGAACACGCCGCCGCGCATCAGGATGCGGTGCGCTTCGGCGACCAGGCTCGCGATCCAGCGCATGTTGAAGTCCTTGCAGCGCGTGCCCGCCTTGCCGGCCAGGCACTCGTCGACATAGCGCTTCACGGGCGGTTCCCAGAAGCGGCTGTTGGAGGTGTTGATCGCGAACTCCTGCGTGTCCGCCGGCACCTGGATCGACGGGTGCGTCAGCACGAATTCGCCGAGGTTCGGATTGAGCGTGAAGCCGGCGACGCCGTTGCCGACGCTCAGCACGAGCATCGTCGTCGGGCCGTAGATCGCGTAGCCGGCGGCGACCTGCGCCGCGCCGGGCTGCAGGAAGTCGGCCTCGGTCACGTCGCGGCCCGACTGCACGACCTCGTCGGGTGCGCGCAGCACGGAGAAGATGCTGCCGACAGACACGTCGACGTCGATGTTGCTCGATCCATCGAGCGGGTCGAACAGCAGCAGGTACTTGCCGCGCTGGTGCGACGCCGGGATCTGGCGCGGCACCTCCAGCTCCTCCGACGCCATGCCCGCGAGCTGACCGTTCCATTCGTTCATGCGGATGAAGATCTCGTTGCCGATGACGTTGACGCGCTTCTGCGCCTCGCCCTGCACGTTGACGGCGCCGGCCTCGGGCGCGGCGAATGCGCCGAGCGAGTTGCCGAGAGAGTCGCCGAGCCCGCCGAAGGAAACGATGCGTGCGATCGCCTTGCAGGCGATCGAGACGTCGAGCAACAGCGCGTTGAGGTCGCCGCTGGCCTGCGGGAAGCGGCGGCGCTCCTCGATCAGGTAGCGCGTCAGGGTCCAGCGGTGCGACAGCGGCATGGTCGTCTTTCGAGGGCGTCTTCAGGCAGAAGGCGTGCCGAACACGCGGCTGGCGCGGATGTCGGCGGGCAGGAGGGTCGTGAGGTCGTCGCGCGTCAACTCGCGCTCGCGCTCGGCGAACAGGCGGCTCGCTTGGCGCAGCCGCATGCGGTCGAGCGCGTTGCGTACGCTGCGCGCATTGGCGAAGTGCGGCTGCGCGATGCGCAGCGCGAGGTACTCGGCAAAGGCAGCGCGCGCGTCGTCGCCGAAGCGGTAGTTCATGCCCGCGAGCATCGAGTCGCCGATCTTCAGCAGCTCGTCGCGGCTGTAGTCGGGGAAGTCGAGGTGGTGCGCGATGCGCGAGCTCAGGCCCGGGTTGGAGCGGAAGAAGGTTTCCATCCGGTCGCCGTAGCCGGCGAAGATGACGACCAGATCGTCGCGCTGGTTCTCCATCACCTGCAGCAGGATCTCGATCGCTTCCTGCCCGTAGTCGCGCTCGTTCTCCGGCCGGTACAGGTAGTAGGCCTCGTCGATGAAGAGCACGCCGCCCATCGCCTTCTTGAGCACTTCACGCGTCTTCGGCGCGGTGTGGCCGATGTACTGACCGACGAGGTCGTCGCGCGTCACGGCCACCAGATGACCTTTGCGCACGTAGGCGAGCCGATGCAGGATCTCGGCCATGCGCAGCGCCACCGTCGTCTTGCCGGTGCCGGGGTTGCCCGTGAAGCTCATGTGCAGCGAGGGCATCTGCGAAGCGAGACCCAGGTTCAGGCGCAGCTTGTCGATCACGAGCAGCGCGGCGATGTCGCGAATGCGCTGCTTGACCGGTGCCAGGCCGACGAGGTCGCGCTCGAGTTCGTCGAGCACAGCCTCGACCTGGCTCGCCTGCAGCACCTCGGCCACCGTGCGTGCGGGCGCCGCGGCCACGGCCGGTGGAGCCGCCGCAGGCGTTGCAGCGGGCGCGCCCGGGATCGCGTAGAGCGGCTGCGTCATGCCGCCTGCCTCAAGCCCGCCGGCGCCGCCAGCGCGACGCGCATTTCGGCCATCGCGGTGGCGTAGTCCGGCCGGCCGAAGATCGCGCTGCCGGCGACGAAGGTGTCGGCGCCGGCGTCGGCGACGGCGCGGATGTTGCCGGCCTTGATGCCGCCATCGACCTCGAGCGCGATGTCGCGTCCGCTCGCATCGATGATGCGCCGCGCCTGCTCGATCTTGCGCAGCGCCGACGCGATGAAGCTCTGACCGCCGAAGCCGGGGTTCACGCTCATGATCAGTACCAGGTCGACCTTGTCGATGACCCACTCGAGGACGTCCAGCGGTTGCGCCGGATTGAACGCGAGGCCGGCCCTGCAGCCCGCTTCGCGGATCAGCGCGAGCGTGCGGTCGACGTGCGCCTCGGCGTCGGGATGGAAGCTGACGAGGTCGGCACCGGCCTCGGCGAATGCCTTCGCGAGCGCGGCGACCGGTTGCACCATCAGGTGCACGTCCAGCGGCACGGCGCTGCCGTCGCTGCGCACGCAGTGCGGCTTGATCGCCGCCGCGACGGCGGGGCCGAGAGTGAGGTTCGGGACGTAGTGGTTGTCCATCACGTCGAAGTGAATCCAATCGGCACCGGCGGCGACCACCGCGCGAACCTCGCCGCCCAGGTGCGCGAAGTCGGCCGACAGGATGCTCGGGGCGATGCGGTACATGGCGGTTCCGCTCAGGTGCCGTAGCGCCCGGTCTCGGGGCGATCGGTCGCGTAGCTGTGCACCGTGTAGCGCAGCATGCGGCCGGAAGTCTCCTGCCGCACGAGGCCGAAGCCGGGCTCGTTCGCCGGCCGGTTGACGATGAAGCTCATCGCGATCGATTCGACGCCGCGCGTCGCATCGAACGCCAGCATGCGGATGTAGTGGTTCGGGAAGGTCTTGCGGCAGGCGTGCAATTCCTGCATCACGCCCGCGGCGTCGTGCAGGTCGAACATCGGCATGCCGTACATCTCCCAGTACGTGTTGCGCGGATGCGGGTCGTCGGTGTACTCGACGCTCCAGGCGTAGCCCTTTGCAAGGCCGTAGTCGATCTGGAGCGCAATCTCGGCGTCGGCAAGTTCGGGCAGGAAGCTGAACTGGCCCTGCGTGATGCGGCCGGTCGGGTTCGTCATCATGGTTCGGTTCTCCGCTATTCAGTTCGATGTGGCGGGCGTCACCGCGAAGTCCGACGTGTCGGTCGATGCGTAGTTGAACGACACGTCCTTCCAGGTCTCGAGCGCCTGGGCGAGCGGGGTGCAGAACTGCGCCGCCCGCTGCAGGATCTCGGGGCCCTCGTTGCGAATGTCGCGCCCTTCGTTGCGCGCCTTGACCATGCATTCGAGGGCCACTCGATTGGCGACCGCGCCGGCCTGGATGCCGGCCGGGTGGCCGATCGTGCCGCCGCCGAACTGCAGGATCACGTCGTCGCCGAAGAGGTCGATCAGCTGGTGCATCTGGCCGGCGTGGATGCCGCCCGAGGCGACCGGCATGACCTTGCGCATGTCGGCCCAGTCCTGGTCGAAGAACAGGCCGCGTGGCAGGTCCTGCCGCGTGAAGCTGTCGCGGCAGACGTTGTAGTAGCCCTGCACCGTCATCGGGTCGCCTTCGAGCTTGCCGACCGCGGTGCCGGTGTGCAGGTGGTCGACACCGGCCAGGCGCAGCCACTTGGCCATGACGCGAAAGCTCACGCCGTGGCTCTTCTGCCGCGTGTAGGTGCCGTGGCCGGCGCGGTGCATGTGAACGATCATGTCGTTCCTGCGCGCCCAGTTGGCGATGCTCTGGATCGCGCTCCAGCCGATGATCAGGTCGACCATGATCACGACCGAGCCGAGTTCCTTCGCGAATTCGGCGCGCTCGTAGATGTCCTCCATCGTCGCGCCGGTCACGTTCAGGTACGAGCCCTTGACTTCGCCGGTCGCGGCGCTCGCCTTGTTGACGGCATCCATCACATTGAGAAAGCGGTCGCGCCAGTGCATGAAGGGCTGCGAGTTGATGTTCTCGTCGTCCTTCATGAAGTCGAGCCCGCCCTTCAAACCCTCGTAGATGACGCGGCCGTAGTTGCGGCCCGACAGGCCGAGCTTGGGCTTGGTCGTCGCGCCGAGCAGAGGCCGGCCGAACTTGTCCAGGCGCTCGCGCTCGACGACGAGGCCGGTCGGCGGACCTTTGAAGGTCTTGACGAGCGCGACCGGGATGCGGATGTCCTCCAGCCGCGCGGCCTTGAGCGGCTTGAAGCTGAACACGTTGCCGATCAGGCTCGCGGTGATGTTGGCGATCGACCCTTCCTCGAACAGGATCAGGTCGTAGGCGACCCAGGCGAGGTACTGGCCGCTGTCTTGTCCGTCCTTGCCCGGCACCGGCTCGACCCGGTAGGCCTTGGCGCGGTAGCTGTCGCAGGCGGTCAGGC
Source organism: Rhizobacter sp. (assembly GCA_023954175.1). Classification (GTDB taxonomy): domain Bacteria; phylum Pseudomonadota; class Gammaproteobacteria; order Burkholderiales; family Burkholderiaceae_C; genus CAIKUF01. The sequence goes on along the minus strand of JAMLIM010000028.1, from coordinate 21,919 downwards.
GATCGGTCCAGACCACGGTCCAGGTCGCGGTGCTCGACTCGCCGGCGACGGCAGCGGCGGCTTCGATCGGGTCCACACCGTCCTGCGGTGTGATGCGAAACAGACACAGCGTGTCGGTGTCCTTGGGCTGGTAGTCGGCGTCCCAGTAGCCCATCTGGCGGTACTTCAGGACGCCGGCGCTGTAGCGCGCTTTCGCGTCGGTGATGACGCCTTCTTCCACCGGTTTGTTCATCTGCCGCTCCTCGGGTAGGTGCGCCATCTCGGCACGTGAAGGGCATCCTAGGCAGCGGCAGGAGAAAAGAAAATTCAGAAGTTATTGCCTTTGGCTTAAGCTAATACTTAATGAAGAACGTCACGTTTCGTCAGTTGAGGGTGTTCAACGAGGTGGCGCGCCAGCTCAGCTTCGTCCGCGCTGCCGAACACCTGCACCTCACGCCGCCGGCGGTCACGATGCAGGTCAAGGAGCTCGAATCGCACGTCGGGCTGCCGCTCTTCGAGCGCCAGGGGCGGCAGATCTCGCTCACCACGGCCGGCGAATATTTCCTGCTCTATGCAAAGCGCCTGATCGGCACCCTGAAGGACGCCGACGACGCGATGGCGCGCTTCAAGGGCCTGCAGACCGGCACCTTGAACATCGGCCTCGTCAGCACGGCGAAATACTTCATCCCGCACCTGCTGGTGCAGTTCCGTGACGAGCATCCTGGCGTCGACTTCCAGTTGCAGGTCACGGCCAATCGCGAGCAACTCGTCGCAATGCTGCAGAACAACGACGTCGACCTCGCGATCATGGGCCGTGCGCCGAAGGAACTCGCGACGCGCGCCGAGCCCTTTGCCGCGCACCCGCTCGTCTTCATCTGCCCACCGGGCCACCCGCTTCTCGCCGACGAGAGTCACAGCGTCGAGGCACTCGCGCCTTATCCGTTCATCGTGCGCGAGAGCGGTTCCGGTACACGCCACGCGATGGAGGCCTTCTTCGGCGAGCACCGTTTCGCGCCGCGTGTGAAGATGGAGATGTCGAGCAACGAGACGATCAAGCAGGCCGTGATGGCGGGCATGGGCATCAGCTTTGTCTCGCTGCACACGGTGGGGCTGGAGCTCAAGACCGGCCTGCTGCATCGCGTCGAGATCGAAGGCACGCCGGTGATGCGCACCTGGAACGTCGTCAACCTGCAGGCCAAACTCTTGTCGCCGGCGGCCGAGGCGTTTCGCTACTTCATCCTCGAGCGCGGCGAGGCGTGGCTGGTGGCGCACGACACGCCGCTGCTGGGCGCGGCGCCGGACTGACGAACCGCGGGGAGGCCCGGCTCAGGGGCGCAGCCAGGCGAGCAGGCCCATCAGCATGCCGACGCTGCCGAGGCCGTAGACGCCGAACTGCAGCCAGCGGCGCTTGGTCAGCAGCGCGATGGCGGCCATCGCGATCGAGATCTGCAGCACCGTCGTCGCGCGCGACCAGCGGTGATGGGCCCGCAGTTCGGTGTTGCCCCGGGCATCGAGCGCGACCGCGTCGGCCTCCAGCTTCTCGGCGTCGCCCTTGGCGCGCTCCATGCGCGCGAGGTGGCGCCTGGCTGCGTCTTCGTGAAAGGCGCGTCGCGCCTCGGGTACGACATCGGTCGCGAGCGCGTGCAACTCCTGCTTCGTGCTTGCCGACTGGTATTCGGCCCACAGGCTGACCGCCTGCGTGCGCTTGATCGCGGCGTCGTTCGCGTAGCGCGCCGAAGACGCCTGCGACTCGCCGCCCAGGTACGAGAAGATCGAGCCCACCGTCGCGAGGATCGCCGTCGTCGCCGCCAGGCGCCCCGCAAAGCTGCCCGGCGGATTGTGGGCCGCATGCTCGAGCGCGTGGTCGTGCGGACCGTGGACGTGGAACTCATGCTCGGACATCGCGTGCCCTCGCGTTGCGTCGGTAGGTGACGAAGGCGTAGTCGAAATCGTTCGGCGGCGCGGCGCGCTGCGATTCGCGGCTCACAACGTCGAACTGCGCCGGGTCCCACTCGGGGAAGAAGGTGTCGCCGTCGAAGTCGCGATCGATCTCGGTCAGCACCAGTTCATCGGCGAGCGGCAGGGCCTCGCGGTACAACTCACCGCCGCCGATCACGAAGGCCTTGGGCGCAGCGCCGGCGAGCGCGATCGCGGCCTGCAGGGAGTGCGCCGCTTCGGCGCCCTCGGCGTGCCAGCGCGGATTGCGGGTGACGACGATGTTGCGCCGCCCCGGCAGCGGTCGAAAGCGCGCCGGCAGCGAATCCCAGGTCTTGCGGCCCATGATCACCGGGGCGCCCAGCGTCGCGCGGCGGAAGTGCCGCTGATCCTCGGGCAGGTGACACAGCAACGCGTTGCCGCGGCCTATGCAGCCGTTGCGGGCGACGGCGGCGATCAAGGTCAGTGTCATGCCGTCACACGGTCGCTAGGCTGCGATCACCGCTCTGCGGCTCATACCGCCGCCTCCGCGACGCCGGTTCGGCGCGAGGCATCGGGTGGTCGGCGGCCGGCAGTATTCGCTGTCGCTTCGATCCCCGCTTTGCGGGGCCCCTCTTACGCGGCTCATACTGCCACAGGCGCCCGGATCGGCTCATGATGACGGTAGCCGATCACCTCGAAATCCTCGTACGCGTAATCGAAGATCGACGGCGGGCGGCGCTTGATGTGCAGACGGGGATAGGGGTAGGGCGTGCGCGAGAGTTGCAGCGCCACCTGTTCGGCATGGTTGGCGTAAAGGTGGCAGTCGCCGCCGGTCCAGATGAAGTCGCCGACTGCCAGGTCGCACTGCTGCGCCAGCATGTGCGTGAGCAGCGCATAGCTCGCGATGTTGAACGGCACGCCAAGGAAGATGTCGGCGCTGCGCTGGTAGAGCTGGCACGACAGCCGGCCCTGCGCGACGTAGAACTGGAAGAACGCATGGCACGGCATCAGCGCCATCTTCGACAGCTCGGCGACGTTCCAGGCGCTGACGATGATGCGGCGCGAATCGGGGTTCGACTTCAACTGCTCGACCACCTGCGCGATCTGGTCGATGTGGCCGCCGTCGGGCGTCGGCCAGCTGCGCCACTGCACGCCGTAGACGGGGCCGAGGTCACCGTCGGGCGCGGCCCATTCGTCCCAGATCGTGACGCCGCGTTCCTGCAGCCAGCGCGCGTTGCCGTCGCCACGCAGGAACCACAGCAACTCGAGGATGATCGACTTCAGGTGCACCTTCTTCGTCGTCACGAGCGGGAAACCCTCGGCGAGATCGAAGCGCATCTGGTGGCCGAACACGCTCGTCGTGCCGGTGCCGGTGCGGTCGGGCTTGAAGACGCCGTGCGTCGCCACATGGCGCATCAGGTCTTCGTACTGGCTGCGCACGGGCGGCGCGGGATTCTCGATCGGCATGGGCTTGCGGGGGACTGAAGGGCTGGCCACGGCGCGGGCCGCGCTGCGGCTTCGTGCCGCCAGGCCGTATTGTCGCGGACGCCGCGCCGCCTCAGCCTTTGCCCACCAGGGGCGGGTCCCACTCCTCGCGCGGCACGATCTTGGCGCGCTCGGGGTCGCCGCGGTAGTGCGGCGACATGATCTGCACGCCGTTCTCATTGAACACGTCCTGCAGGTTGGCGTGCAGCAGGTTGAGCACCTCGGCGCGCGGCCGCGGCCGCGAGGCCAGGGCGTGCGCGATCAGGCGGTACTCGGCGTAGAAGTCGCTCAGCGCAGTCTGGAACACCTTCGGCGGCGGCGCCTCGCTGACGCCTTGGGTGCGCCGCGCCGCCTCGAGCATCATCGCCTGGACCTGCCGCCAGGGCACGTCGTAGCCGATCGTGAGCACGGTGTCGACGATGTAGCCGGAGCCCGAAATCGAGCGCGAGTAGTTGCGCGTCACGCTGCCGACGACGAGCGTGTTCGGGATCGTCAGCTCCTCGCCCATGCCGGTGCGCACGCGCGTCGTGAAGGTGCCGACCTCGGTGACGGTGCCTTCGACGTCGCCGACGCGCACGTACTCGCCGACGCGCATCGTGTGGTTGTAGGTGACGATCAGGCCGCTGAAGGCCTGGCCGAGCATGCTCGATGCGCCGAGCGACACCATCAGGCCGAGCAGCACCGACATGCCCTTGAAGGCCTCGGTCTGCGCCCCCGGCAGGTAGGGGTAGGCCATCGCGAGGGCGAACAGCCAGATGGCGATATGCACCAGCCGGCGCGTCGCGCGCACCGTGTCCTGGTCGACCCAGGGCAGGTGCAGTTCGCCGCGCTCGACCTGCGAGAACAGCGGCGCCAGCATGCCGAGCACCGCGCGCGCGAGCAGGAAGATCGCGAACGCCACGGCCAGGCCGGGCAGCGAGTGGGCAATCGCGCCGAAGATGAGCTTGGCCAGCTCGATCGCCGACTGGTGCATCTGCTCGCCCCAGCGCCGCGTGTACGGGAACTGGCTCATCGAGAAGCCGACCCATTCCGCGGTCGCCACCAGCGCCAGCACCCACATCGTGACCTTCAGCGCGGCAGACAGAATGCGGCTGAGCCGCTCCCGGCCGAGCGAGGGCTCGCCGCCGAGCGCGATCTTTTCGCCGTGGACCTCGGCGAGCGCCTGCAGCCGGTTGCGCAGCCGGCGCCCGAGGCGCTTCAGCCCCCACAGGATGGCGGCAAGAACCGCCCCGGCGGCGAGCGTGTAGGCGAGCGCCCGCAGCATGTAGGTGAGCGAGCGCGCCTGACGCCCCTCGTTGAGCGCCTTCTGGAGCGCCGCCGCGACGTCCGCTGCCGTCTGCCCCGGACCGAGGTCGTGGCTCACGAACGGGAACGTCGGCGCGCCGTCGACCATCACGATCATGGCGCTCTCGAAGGGCGAGACGGTTACTTCGAACGGCCCGCCCTTGTCCGCGACCTGATCGATCTGGAACTCGGCGCGCGACGCGCGCTCGGCGGGCGAGAGGCCGAGCAGGGTCTCGCGGAAGGTGATGATCGGACGGTTGTAGATCATCAGCCGGGCGTCGTCCTGCACCGTCGACGTCGGCTGGGACGCCGCTGCGGCGGCGAGGCCCGTGAGCAGCGCGTCGGGTGCGGAAGCCCCCGCCTGCGGCCCCTCCGCGGCACGCGCCCCGGGCGCGCCACACAGCGCTGCAACCAGCAGCCAGAGCGAGAGCCCGGCCGCGCGTCGCCACCCCGAATGCCACCCCAGGTGCCACCCCAGGTGCCACCCCAAACGCCACCCCGAAGGCCACGAATTTCGACTCATGTGCGAACTGTATCCGAGGCCCGGGCGAATCTGCGCGCGCTCACGCCGAAGCGCAGGCGCGCGCCGCAGTGGGGGCCGGTCTGTTTGCGAGGCGGCGTCAGACGTCGAACTGGAGCGCCGCGAGCCGCGCGTAGAGGCCGCCGGCCGCGGACAGCGTCGCGTGGGTGCCGGTCTCGACGATGCGGCCATGCTCCATGACGACGATGCGGTCGGCGCGTTGCACCGTCGCGAGCCGGTGCGCGATGACGAGCGTGGTGCGGCCCTGCATCGCGTGTTCGAGGGCGTCCTGCACCATGCGCTCGCTCTCGGCGTCGAGCGCGCTCGTCGCCTCGTCGAGCAGCAGGAGCGGCGCGTTCTTCAGCATCGCGCGCGCGATCGCGATGCGCTGGCGCTGCCCGCCCGACAGGCGCACGCCGCGTTCGCCGAGGAAGGTCGTGTAGCCCTCGGGCAAGGCGGCAATGAACTCGTCGGCGTGCGCGCCGCGCGCGGCGACCACCACTTCGGCGTCGCTCGCGTCGGGGCGGCCGTAGCGGATGTTCTCGAGCGCACTCGTCGAGAAGATCACCGCATCCTGCGGCACGATGCCGATGCGCTCGCGCAGCGCGGCAAGCGCCGCTTCGCGCACCGGCACGCCGTCGACGAGGACGCGACCCTGGCGCGCATCGTAGAAGCGCAGCAGCAACTGGAACAAGGTGCTCTTGCCGGCGCCGCTCGGCCCGACGATGGCGACCGTCTCACCGGCGCGCACGTCGAGCGACACCTGTTCGAGCGCGGCGCGCTGCGGGCGCGACGGGTAGTGGAACGTCACGCCTTCGAACGTCACCGAAGAGCCGCCGCGCACCGCGGGCAGCGCCACCGGCCGCGCCGGCGTGACGATCGGCGAACGCGCGGCAAGGAGTTCCATCAGGCGCTCGGTCGCGCCGGCCGCGCGCAGCAGGTCGCCGTAGACCTCGGCCAGCACCGCGACCGACGAGACGAGGATGATGACGTAGACCACCGTCTGCCCGAGGTGGCCGGCGCTGATCTTGCCGGCGATGACCGCCTGCGTGCCCTGGTACAGCCCCCACAGCAGCGCGCCGAAGGTGGCGCTGATGATGAAGGCGACGAGAAACGAGCGCAGCCGCGTGCGGCGCACCGCGGTCTCGAACGCATTCTCGGTCGAAACATTGAAGCGCGCGGCCTCGCGCGGCTCCTGCGTGTAACTCTGCACGACGGGGATCGCGTTCAGCACCTCGGCGGCGATCGCGCTCGAATCGGCGACCCGGTCCTGGCTCGCGCGCGACAGGCCGCGCACGCGGCGCCCGAAGTAGAGCGAAGGCAGCACGACGAGCACGAGCACGCCGAGCACCTGCGTCATGACGACCGGATTGGTGATGATCAGCATCAGCATCGCGCCGAGGCCCATCACCGAGTTGCGCAGCCCCATCGACAGGCTCGAGCCGACGACCGTCTGCACGAGCGTGGTGTCGGTCGTCAGGCGCGACAGCACCTCGCCCGTCTGCGTCGTCTCGAAGAATTCCGGGCTCTGGGCGACGACGTGCCCGTAGACGGCGTTGCGCAGGTCGGCGGTGACGCGCTCGCCGAGCCAGCTCACCATGTAGAAACGCGCCGCCGAGAACACGCCGAGCGCGGCGCCGACCGCGAACAGCTCGAAGAAATGATTGCGCAACGCCATCACGCGCTCGCCCGGATCGGTCGCGACCATGCCCTGGTCGATCAGCAGGCGCAGCGCGACCGGGAACACGAGCGTGCTCACCGCGGCCATCACGAGGAACAGCAGCGCCAGCGCGATACGCCCGCGGTACGGGCGCAGGAAGGGCAGCAGCGCACGCAACGGGCCGACGTTGCGCGCGCGTTCGGCGGCGCCGGCGCGGCGCGCGGGCAGGGTGGTTGCGGTGGACATGGAAGGAGTCTAGGGCCTGTTCGCACTGCGGGAAGGATCGCGAAGGCCCGCCGCACCGGGCCAATTCAGGCGCAGCGCGCCGCCCGCACCGACGTGCGGGCAAGCGATGCAACAACGAGTGGCCCGGCGCGGCGGGCCTTCCCGCAGGGTTGCAGCCACAAAGGCCGCACGCGGCGTTGCAAATCCTTGCCGGGTGTCCGACCCGGCCGCGGTTTGCGCCTTGCCTGCGGCCTTTGTGGCTGTCGACGCGATCCCTTCGCGCAGTGCGAACAGGCCCTCAGCGGCGCTGTCGAGGTGGCGGCGAGCGCTTGACCTTGTCGTGAATAATGCCATCACAGTATTTGCCTAGGCAAGTATACTGCGCGCATGCCGTCCGCCGCCCGCCCCGCCCCCAAGCCCGTCGCGTTCTACCGCGCGCGCGGCTATGGCGCCGAGGAGAGCGTCGGCTACCTGATGCGGCGCATCACGATGAGCATGGCGCACGGCGTCGATCAACGGCTCGAATCGGTCGGCCTGACCAATGCGCAGTGGGTGCCGCTGCTCAAGCTGCACCTCGGCCGCGCGGTCAACGTGGCCGAACTCGCGCGCGAATGCGAGGTCGATGCCGGCGCGATGACGCGCATGCTCGACCGGCTCGAGGCCAAGCAACTCATCCGCCGCGTGCGCTCGACCGACGACCGGCGCGTCGTCAATCTCGAGCTGACCGAAGAGGGGGTGAAGGCCGCGCGCCAGATCCCGGGCGTGCTGTGCGAGGTGCAGAACGCGCACCTCGCGGGTTTCGACCCGTCCGAGTGGGAGGCGCTCAAAGCCAACCTGCGCCGCATGCTCGCCAACGGCGAGGCGATGAACAACCCTGGCCCCGGCTGAGGCGGGACCGGCGCGCCAGACCACGATCACGAGGAGCATGAACTTGCATCGCGACACGTCCTGCGGGCCGGCCCGGCACGGCGGCCCAGCGCTCGTCGCGCTGTGCGCCGCGCTCGCGCTTGCGGGTTGCGTCAGCAGCGCCGGCATCGCGCCGCAGGCGCAAACGATGAGCGCGGCCGCCGTCGGGGTCGCACCGACCGCGGCCGCCACGCCGCTGTCGGATGCATGGTGGCGCGCGTTCGAGGAGCCGCAGCTCGACGCGCTCGTCGCTGCGGCGCTCGTCGCGAACCCGAACCTCGCACTCGCGCGCAGCCGCATCGAACGCGCGAGCGCGGCCGCCGACGCGGCGCGCGCGAACGAAGGCCCGCGCGTCGACGGCGCGCTCGATGTTGCGCGCCAGCGCTACACCGAGAACGGTCTCGTGCCGCCGCCAATCGCCGGCTCGGTCGGCAACACCGGCCTGCTGCAGCTCTCGGGCAGCTGGGAGCTCGACTTCTTCGGCAAGAACGCCGCCGCGCTGGCCTCCGCGCTCGGCAGCCAGCGTGCCGCCGAGGCCGAGGCGCAGGCGGCGCGCGTGCTGCTTGCGGCGAACGTCGCGCGAATCTACTTCCAGCTCGGCCGCCTGTTCGAGCAGCGCGCGGTGGCCGAACGCGCGCTCGCGCAGCGCGAGGAGATACTCGCCCTGATCCGCCAGCGCGTCGAGGCCGGCCTCGACACCAACGTCGAACTGCGCCAGGGCGAGGCGTCGGTGCCCGAGACCCAGCAGCAGATCGAGGCGCTCGACGAGCAGATCGCGCTGACGCGGCATGCGCTCGCGGCGCTGACGGCGCAGCCGAGCGACGCGCTCGACACGCTGCATCCGCGGCTGCGCACGGTCCGCGCGGTGCCGCTGCCGGAGGCGATCCCGGCCGACCTGCTCGGGCGGCGCGCCGACCTCGAGGCCGCGCGCCAGCGGGTCGAGGCGGCGACGCAGGACGTGGCCTACTCGAAGACGCTGCTCTACCCGAGCATCAATCTCGTCGCGTTCGCGGGCCTGAGCTCGCTCGGCGTGAACCGCCTGATCAACGCCGGCAGCGAGCAGTACGGCGCGGGCGCCGCCATCCGGCTGCCGATCTTCGACGCCGGCCGCCTGCGCGCCAACGTGCGCGGCAAGACGGCCGACCTCGACGCCGCCGTCGACAGCTACAACGCGGCGCTGATCGATGCGGTGCGCGACGCCGCCGACCAGATCGCCTCGCTGCAGTCGATCGCGCGCCAGCGCGCGAGGCAGGCCGACGCACAGGGGCGCTCGGAGCAGGCCTACGACCTCGCGCTGCAGCGCTTTCGCGCCGGCCTCGGCACCTACCTCACGGTGCTCAGCGCCGAGATCAACGTGCTCAACCAGCGCCGGCTCGGCGCCGACCTGAAGGCGCGCGAGCTCGACAGCCAGGTGGCGCTCGCACGCGCGCTCGGCGGCGGGTACGACGCGCGGGCGCAGGCCGAACCCCAGGACCACACGAAGAGCGCCGTCGCGGCGCGCTGAGGACGACATGACGGAAACGACAAAGGACGCGACGCCGGCCACGCCTCCGAAGGAGCGCAAGGGGCAGAAGGGCAAGCGGCGCAAGGCACTCGGCATCGTGGCGGTCGCCGTCGTTGCGCTCGCGATCGCGTTCACCGCGCATCACTTCCTGATCGGCGCGCGCTACGAGAGCACCGACAACGCCTACGTGCAGGGCAACGTGGTCCAGATCACGCCGCAGGTGAGCGGCACCGTGCTCGCGATCAACGTCGAGGACACCGACTACGTCAAGGCGGGCCAGCTGCTCGTCCGGCTCGACCCGGCCGACGCGCGCGTCGCGCTCGATCAGGCCGAGGCGCAGCTCGCGCAGACGGTGCGCGAGGTGCGCACGCTGTACGCGAACAACTCGACGCTGCAGGCGCAGGTCGCGCTGCGCGAGGCCGACGTGACGCGCGCGCAGAGCGACGTGCAGCGCGCGCAGGACGACGTCGCGCGCCGCCAGCCGCTGCTCGCGACCGGCGCCGTCGGCAAGGAGGAGTTCAACCACAGCATGTCGCAGCTCGCAGTCGCCAGGAGCGTGCTCGCCGCGGCGCAGTCGGCGGTCGTCGCCGCGCGCGAGCAGCTCGCGTCGAACCAGGTGATGACGAGCGGCGTCGGCGTCGATCAGCATCCGGCGGTGCAGCGTGCCGCGGCGCGCGTGCGCGAGGCCTACCTCGCGCTGCGCCGCGTCGACCTGCCGGCGCCGGTGGACGGGACCGTCGCGCGCCGCAGCGTGCAGCTCGGCCAGCGCGTGCAGGCCGGCGCGCCGCTGATGTCGCTCGTGCCGCTCGAGCAGGTGTGGGTCGATGCGAACTTCAAGGAGCCGCAGCTGCGTCGCCTGCGCATCGGCCAGCCGGTGACGCTCGTCGCCGACCTCTACGGCAGCGACGTCGAGTTCCACGGCCGCGTCGCCGGCCTCGGCGCGGGCACCGGCTCGGCGTTCTCGCTGCTGCCGGCACAGAACGCGACCGGCAACTGGATCAAGGTCGTGCAGCGCGTGCCGGTGCGTGTCGAGCTCGACCCGAAGGAACTCGCCGCCCACCCCTTGCGCATCGGCCTGTCGATGGTGGCGACGGTCGACATCCGCGATCAGGGCGGCAAGTCGCTCGCCGACGTGCCGCGCACGGATGGCGCGCGCCACACGAGCGCGTTCGAGAACATGGATGCCGACAAGGCGGCGGATGCCGCCGTGCAGCGCATCATCGCCGCGCAGCTCGGCGCCCGGGCCGCGCCGGCCGCCAAGGTCAAGGCCGCGCGCGCGGCGCCTGCCTCCAACGCGATGGCGGCGTCGGCGAGCGCGTCGATCGGCGCCGCGGCGAACTGACGCCACGCATCGGGCGCGCTCGAATGTCTGCCGCGCAAGGCGCGCCCTCGGGGCCTGCATCGCCGCCGGCGCCGCCACCGCTGCGCGGCGCGTCGCTGGCGCTCGGGACGCTCGCGCTCTCGCTCGCGACGTTCATGAACGTGCTCGACAGCTCGATCGCCAACGTCTCGCTGCCGGCGATCTCGGGCGATCTCGGCGTCAGCCCGAACCAGGGCGTGTGGGTCATCACGAGCTTTGCCGTCGCGAACGCGATCTCGGTGCCGCTCACCGGCTGGCTGACGCAGCGCATCGGCATGGTCAAGCTGTTCACCAGCAGCGTGCTGCTGTTCGTCATCGCTTCCTGGCTGTGCGGCCTGGCGCCGAGCATCGAGATGCTGATCCTGTTTCGCGTCATCCAGGGCGCCGTCGCCGGGCCGATGATCCCGCTGTCGCAGACGCTGCTGCTGCAGAGCTACCCCAAGGCGAAGGCCGGCATGGCGCTTGCGGTGTGGTCGATGACGGTGCTCGTCGCGCCGGTCATGGGGCCGCTGATGGGCGGCTGGATCACCGACAACATCTCGTGGCCGTGGATCTTCTACATCAACGTGCCGGTGGGCCTGTTCGCGGCCGGCCTCACGTGGAGCATCTACCGCGATCGCGAGTCGCCGACGAAGAAGCTGCCGATCGACGTCGTCGGGCTCTCCCTGCTCATCGTCTGGGTCGGCGCGCTGCAGATCATGCTCGACAAGGGTCGTGAGCTCGACTGGTTCCACTCGAACCAGATCATCGCCCTGGCGATTGTCGCCGCCATCGCCTTCGTCGTCTTCATCATCTGGGAGCTGACCGAGGAGCACCCGGTCGTCGACCTGACGCTCTTCAAGGACCGCAATTTCTGGACCGGCACGCTCTCGATCAGCGTCGGCTACGGGCTCTTCTTCGGCAACGTCGTCATGCTGCCGCTGTGGCTGCAGCTCTACATGGGCTACACGGCGACCGCCGCCGGCTGGGTGCTGGCGCCGGTCGGCGTGCTCGCGATCGTGTGCATGCCGTTCGTCGGCAAGAGCGTCGCGACGGTCGACCCGCGCCGGCTGTCGACGGTCGCCTTCGTCGTCTTCGCGCTCGTGCTGTGGATGCGCAGCCTGTTCAACACGCAGGCCGACATCGAGACCATCCTGATCCCGACCGTGATCCAGGGTGTCGGCATGGCGTTCTTCTTCGTCCCGCTTGTCGCGCTGACGCTGTCCGGGCTCGAGCCCCATCGCATTCCGGCCGCAACCGGGTTGAGCAATTTCGTTCGCATCACGGCCGGCGCGATGGGCACGTCGATCGCGACGACGCTGTGGGACAGCCGCACCGCGGTGCACCATGTGCAGCTGACGGAGCAGATCGGCAACGGCACCGGCATCGCCGCTGCGGACGTGTTCGCCCGGATGCACGCGCTCGGGCTCAGCACCGAGCAGATCGCCGCCTACACGAACCAGCTCGTCAATCAGCAGGCGGCGATGCTCGGCGCGAACGATGTGTTCGCCGGCTCGGCGGTGCTGTTCCTGCTGATGATCGGCCTCGTCTGGCTTGCGCGCCCTGCAAAGCATGGCGGCGCGCCGGCGGACGCGGGTGCTGCGCACTGAGGGTCGACGCTGCGGCTGTTGGCCGGCGTTCCGTCCTGGGCGTGTTCACGCCATCAACTGCGGCCGCCTTCAGCTAGGGATGGTCATTTCCGCGCAGAGGTGTAGGGTGTTCCGGTCGTCGCCTGACGACCTTGTTTCAAGTTTTCGAGTGGAGGATGCGTTTGCGGCGACAAGCCCGTGAAGCGTCCAGGGGTCGCGCACACGGGGCAGTGCTTCGACCCCGGTTCTGAAGACGAGGGATACACCACATGATCACCTACATCGGTTTGATGACTTTCACGGACAAGGGCATCGCATCCATCAAGGAGTCGACCAAGCGCGCCGCCGCCGCGAAGGAAGCCGCCGCGAAGTTCGGCGTCAACATGCGCGAAATCTACTGGACGATGGGCGAGTGCGACCTGGTCGCCGTGCTCGAGGCAGACAACGAGCAGGCGCTTGCCGCCTTCAACCTCGCCGTTGCTTCGCAAGGCAACGTGCGCTCTCGCTCGCTGCGCGCGTTCAGCGCAAAAGAGATGGACGCCGTCCTCGCCAAGCTGCCTTGACGATCGACGAGGCCGCGGCTTGCCGCGGCCTCGATCTCGGCCGGGATCTCGGCCGTACTCTCGGCATCGATTGCTGCGGCGCCCTCAGTGGCGCCGCAGCTTTTCCACCGCATACACCTCGACCGGCTCGGCCTTGCCCTTGAAGGGCACCGGGCCGAGCGCGTCTGCGGTGAGCGCTTCGCCGATCGCTTCGCGCGTCGCGCCGTCGATCAGGATCGCGCGCTGCGCCACCTTGGTGTGCGCCTCCAGCCGCGCCGCCAGGTTCACGGTGTCGCCGATGCAGGTGTAGGTGGCGCGCTGCTGGGTGCCGGTGTAGCCGGCCACCACCTCGCCCGATGCGATGCCGATGCCGATCGCGAGCGGCGGCTTGTCGACACCCGCGCGCTCGACGTTGAGCAGTTCGATCATCTCGATCATGTCGAGCGCCGCGCGCACCGCCGCGCCGGGCGGGTCGGCGAGCGGCAGCGGCGCGCCGAAGATCGCCATCAGGCCGTCGCCGATCATCTGATTGACGACGCCGCCCTGGCCGCTGATCGCGTCGAACATCAGCGTGTAGTAGGTGTTGAGCAGCTCGATCGTCTCCTCCGGCGGCTGCGATTCGACGAGCGCGGTGAAGCCGCGGATGTCGGAGAACATCACCGTGCCCTGCACGCGCCGGCCGCCGAGCGAGAAGCCCGATTGCTGCAGGTCCTCCGCGACCTCGGAGGTCGCGAAGCGGCGGATCAACTCCTTCTGCTGGTCGCGCAGTCGCTTCTTCTCGAGGCTCGAGTTGATGCGCGCCTTCAGCAGCACCGGGTTCACCGGCTTGGTCAGATAGTCCTCGGCGCCGAGCTCGATGCAGCGCACGATCTGGGCGATGCCTTCGAGCGACGAGGTGACGATCACCGGCAGGTCGCGCAGCTGGGCGTCGGCGACGAGTTGCTCGAGCACCTGGAAGCCGTCCATCTCCGGCATCTCCATGTCGAGCAGCAGCAGGTCGAAGCTCTCGCCGCGCAGCATCTCGAGCGCGATGCGGCCGTTCTCGGCCGACGCCACCCGATGCCCCTGCAACTCCAGGCTGCGCGTGAGCAGCAGGCGGTTGACCTTGTTGTCGTCCGCAACCAGCAGCCGCGCGGCGAAGTCAGCCATTGCAGGCTCGCTTGAGGGCCGCCGCGACGCGCACGTATTCGGTCTGCGTCGCGTCGATCGCCGTCGCGTCGGGCGGCAGGCCGCCGAGTTCGAGTTCGCGCGCCATCGCGCCGAGGGTGGCCGCGCCGAACGTATGGCCGTTGGACTTGAGCGAATGCGCCGCGCGCCGGAAGCGCTCGGCGTCGCCGTCCCGCAGCGCCGCGCGCAGTTCGCGGAACATCTGCGGCGCTTCCTCGAGGAAGGTGTCGACGAGTTCGGCGACGAAGTCCTCCCCCGCGGTGGCCTGCAGTTCGTTGAAGACGGCGAGATCGATCGCGGTGCTGGTCATGCTTGCGTCCTGCGTGAGACCACATTGTTCAACGCCTCGACCAGCGCGTCGACCCGAATCGGCTTGGTGACGTAGTCGTCCATCCCGGCGGCGAGGCATTCCTCTTGATCACCGGCCATTGCGTTGGCCGTCATCGCGACGATACGCGGTCGCTCGCCGGGCTGCCACTTCGTCGTGATGCGGCGCGACGCCTCGAGGCCGTCCATCTCGGGCATCTGCACGTCCATCAGCACGACGTCATAGGGCTGGCGCTCGACGCACTCGATCGCCTCGACGCCGTTGGAGGCGACGTCGGCGCGGTAGCCCATCTGCTGCAGCAGGCGCAGCGCGAGCTTCTGGTTCACGACGTTGTCCTCGGCCAGCAGGATGCGCAGCGGGTGGCGCTCGGCCATGCCGGCGTCGAGCGTCGGTTTGGCCGGGGCCGCGGGCCGGGCGGCCCCACCGGCATCGCCGCCGAGCAGATCCATCAGCGTGTCGAACAGCTGGCTCTGGTGCAGCGGCTTGGCCAACAGGGCCTTGAACAGCTCGGCTTCCTCGCCCGCGCCTTCGCGCCGGCCGAGCGAGGTGAACAGCACCAGCGGCAGGGCAGGGTGGGTCGCGCGGATCTGCCTGGCCAGCGCCACGCCGTCCATCTCGGGCATGTGCATGTCGAGGATCGCGAGGTCGAATGCCTGCCCGTCTGCGAGCCATTGCAGCGCCGTCAACGGCGACTCGGTGTCCTTCGGCCGGCACCCCCAGCGCGCGGTCTGCAGCCGAAGGATCTTGCGGTTCGTCGGGTTGTCGTCGACCAGCAGCAGCCGCTTGCCGGCGAGCTGCGGCTGCTCACCGGCGAAGCTGCGGCGCGTGCTCTGCGGCAGCTCGGCGTGCGGCGCGGCGATCGTGAAGTGGAAGGTCGACCCCGTGCCGGGCCCGGCGGATTCGACCCACATCGTGCCGCCCATCAGCTCGGCGAGGCGTTTGCTGATCGCGAGGCCGAGGCCGGTGCCGCCGTACTTGCGCGTCGTCGACGAATCGGCCTGGCTGAAGCTCTGGAACAGCTTGGCCTTGCCCGCTTCGGTCAGGCCGATGCCGGTGTCGCGCACCGAGAAATGCAGCCGTTCACCCGCCGACGACTTGCGGTCGCCCTCGAGCCGGACGCCGAGCACGACCTCGCCGCTTTCGGTGAACTTGACCGCGTTGGACAGCAGGTTGAGCAGGATCTGGCGCAAGCGCGTGACGTCGCCGCTGATCGCCACCGGCACCTCGCCTTCGAAGACATAGGCCAGATCGAGCCGCTTCTCGGCGGCGCGGCCGCCGATCAGGTCGAGCGCCGATTCGACGCATTCGCGCAGGTCGAAGGGCTGGCGCTCGACGTCCATGCGCCCGGCCTCGATCTTCGAGAAGTCGAGGATGTCGTTGATGATCGTCAGCAGCGCGTCGCCGGAATCGCGAATCGTCGTCGCGAAGTCGTGCTGGTCGGGATTGAGCGGCGTGTCGAGCAGCAGCCCGCTCATGCCGATCACGGCGTTCATCGGCGTGCGGATCTCGTGGCTCATCGTCGCCAGGAAACTGCTCTTGGCCTCGTTGGCCGCTTCGGCCGCGGCACGGGCCTGCTGCGCGTCGTTGAACAGCCGCGTGTTCTGGATCGCGATCACCGCCTGGTCGGCGAAGCTGCCGATCAGCTCGACCTGGTGCGGCGCGAAGGCGCCCGGCTCCTTGCGCGACACCGTGATGAGGCCGATCGCCTGGCGATCGCGCATCAGCGGGCACATCAGCAGGCTGCGGATGGCGCGCGCGCGGACATGCTCGCGCAGCAGGGTCGACAGCCCGGGGGCGGCTTCGGTGTCGGCGATCTCGATGCGCCGGCCCTCGCGCACGGCCTGGCTCATCTCGATCTCCGCGGCGAGCGATTGCGGGTACAGCGCCTTCACGCGTTCGATGCCGCTCGGCTCGGTGGTCGTGATCGCCGCCAGATGCAGCATGTCGTCGTGCCTGAGCGTGACGACGGTGGAGAAGGCACCGGCCAGCCGGTTGGTGCTTTCCGCGATCGCCTCGAACACCGGCTGCACGTCCTCGGGCGAATCGGCGATGACCTTCAGGATCTCGGCCGTCGCCGTCTGGCGCTCGAGTGCCTCCTTCGTCTCGTTGAACAGGCGCACGTTCTCGATCGCGATCACCGCCTGGTCGGCGAAGGTCTGCAGCAGCTTCACCTGCCGGTCAGGGAACAGCCCCGGCTCGGCGCGGCACACCGTGATCGCGCCGACCACCTGCCCGTCCTTGAGCATCGGCACACTCATGTTGCTGCGGTATCCGGCCTGGGCCGCCGGGCCTTTCAACGCGTAGTCGGGATCCTGCGTGATGTCGGCGATCTGCACCGGCGCGCGGTCGCGTATCGCGCGCGCGCTGACCGATGCGGCGCTCGGCCGCACGGGGAAGGCGCTGCGCATCGCCTCGTCGGCTTCGGGGGACACGCCGTGGTACGCCATCAGGTGCACCCACTCGCCGTCGAAGCGCGACACGCCGCTGATGATCGCGCCGCACAGCACCCGGGCGCGCTCCGCGATCGCCTCGAACACCGGCTGCACATCGGTCGGTGATTCGCTGATGACCTTCAGGATGTCGGCGGTCGCGGTCTGCGTCTCCAGCGCCTCCTTCGTCTCGTTGAACAGGCGCACGTTCTCGATCGCGATCACGGCCTGGTCGGCGAAGGCCGTCACGAGCGCGATCTGCTGCTCGGTGAAGGGGCGCACCTGGCGGCGGGTCAGCGAAAAGACGCCGATCGCATGGCCCGCACGCAGCAGCGGCACGCCGAGCGCGGTGCGGATGTCGCCGACCTTCGCCGCTTCGTGCAGCATGTAGTCGGGGTCGTTCAGCACGTCTGCGATATGCACCGCGCGCCCCTCCAGCAGCGCGCGCCCGGTCACCGACCCGCGCTCCGGCACGACGGGCAGCTCGCGCACGAACGCCACGAACTCCCCCGAAACGCCGAAGAACTCGCTGCGATAGAAGTGGTCGCCCTTTTGCCGGGCGATCGCCGCGCCGTCGGCCTCGCACAGCCGCGCGGCCGACTCGACGAGCGTCTGCAACACGGTCTCGAGCTCGAAGGTCGAGCGGCTGATGACCTTGAGCACCTCGGTCGTCGCCGTCTGCTGCTGCAGCGACGCCCGCAGCTCTTCGGTGCGCGCCTGCACCTCGTGGAACATGCGCGCGTTCTGGATCGCGATCACGGCCTGGCTGGCGAAGCTGCGTGCCAGGGCCTCTTCCTTGTCGTCGAACGCGCCGGTCGTCGCGCGCAGGATCGCGAGGCAGCCGAGCGCCGCGCCGTCGCGCATCAGCGGCACGAACAGGCAGGAGCGGTAGCCGAGCGCGATCGCCAGATCGGGCATGCGGGCGAACTCGGTGCTGCTCTTCAGCGTGTCCGCGACGTTGACGACGCGGGCGTCGAGGATGCAGGTGCCGGCGCCGCTGCCGCGATCGAGCGGCCAGGGCTCCAGGTTGGTGCTGATGCCGGCGCCCGCGCTGTCGCTCATGTAGGCGACGCTCTCGCACATCGCGTCGCGCGGCATCACGAGGCTGACCGCCTTGCCGCCGAACAGACGGTGGCAACTGCGCACGATGGCGTCGAACACCGGCTGCGTGTCCGTCACCGAACTGCTGATCACCTGCAGCACCTCGGCCGTCGCGGTCTGACGCTCCAACGCTTCGTTCGTCTCGTGGAACAGCCTGACGTTCTCGATCGCGATCACGGCCTGGTCGGCGAAGGTCTGCGCCAGGCTCACTTCGCGATCGTCGAAGCTGCCGGCGACCGCGCGCACGATGGCGAGACAGCCGATCGCCTTGCCCTGGCGCAGCAAGGGCACCATCAGGCCCGATCGCCAGCCCAGGGCGACGGCCAGGTCCCGTGTGCGCGGGTAGTCGTCACCGATCTGCTCGCAGTCGGCCACGATCAGCATCCTGCTGTCCAGCACGCAGGCGCCGGACACGCTGCCGTGATCGAGCGGCCAGTGACTGACAGCCTGTTCGCTGGTCGGCGAACCGTCGCTGGCCACCGCCGCACGCAGCAGCGTATCGCCCGAGACCATCAGCAGGTTGACCGCCATGCCGCCGAACAGCCGCTGACAGGATTGCACGATGGCGTCGAACACCGGCTGCGTGTCCGTCACCGAACTGCTGATGACCTGCAGCACCTCGGCGGTCGCGGTCTGGCGCTCGAGCGCCTCCTGCGTCTCGTTGAACAGGCGCACGTTCTCGATCGCGATCACCGCCTGGTCGGCGAAGGTCTGCAGCAGCTCGACCTCGTGCGTGGCGAAGGCGCCGGTGCGCGGGTGCATGACCGAGATCGCGCCGACGGGCCGGCCGTCGCGCAGCATCGGCACGCTGAGGACGCTGCGAAAGCCGACCCGGCGGGCGACGTTCTTGCTGGGGTAGTCGGCGTCGGCGAGGGCCAGCACGTCGGCCTCCTGCGCGACGGCCGCATCGCGCACGGCGCGCGCGGTGATCGTCGCCGAACCCGGCTGCAACGGGTAGACGGTGCGCACCTCATCGAGGCCGGCGGCATCGACGCCGAAGCTGCTGACCACATGGATCCACTCGCCGTCGTAGTTGCAGACCAGGGCGTAGGCGGCCCCGGTCAGGTGCGCCGCGCGCTCGGCGATGATGTCGAACACCGGCTGCACGTCGGCGGGCGACTCGGCGATGACCTTCAGGATGTCGGCGGTCGCGGTCTGCCTTTCCAGCGCTTCCTGCGTCTGGTTGAACAGCCGCACGTTCTCGATCGCGATCGCGGCCTGGTCCGCGAAGGTCGTGAGCAGTTCGATCTGCTTGTTGCCGAAGGCACGCACTTCCTGGCGCCAGACCACGATCACGCCGACCAGATGCTCGCCGCTGAGCATCGGCACGCCGAGCATCGTGCGATAGCCGCCGAGGCGCTGCGACTCGGCCTGGGAGTAGTCCGGGTCCGCCAAGGCGTCGAGGATCTGCACCGGTTGCCGGCTGAGCGCGACGCGGCCGATCAGAAAGCCGCGCTCGGGCCGGACCGGGATGTGCGCGATATGCGCTTCGAATTCCGGTGCAGCGCCATGGGAAACTGCCAGCCGCAGCGCCGCGCCTTCGGGCCGGAACAGGAAGCCGTGGCTCGCCTCGCAGAGCCGGGTGGCGCTGCTGATCAGCGTGGTGAGAACCGTCTTGAGGTCGAAGGTGGAGCGGCTGATGGCCTTGAGCACTTCGGCGGTCGCGGTCTGGTGCTCCAGCGCCTCGCGCAATTCGCCGGTGCGTTCGGCGACCTTGGCTTCGAGACCCTGCGCCCACTGCGCGTTGTCCAGCGCCACCGCGGCCTGCCCGGCGAGCATGCCGATCAGGTCGCGATCGATGTCGCCGAAGCGGCCGAAGGCGCCCTCGATATCGGCATAGACGAAGCCCGTGACCCGGCCCTGCGCGACGAGCGGCGCGACGAGGCAGGAGCGCTGGTCGACCTCGGCCGCACCCTGCGGCCCATGGCGCAGGCGCGCTTCGCGCGTGCTGCGCGCCTCGTCGAGCCAGGGCGTGATGGCGCGCAGCAGGTCGGCCGCGTCTTCGCCACGCGGCAGCAGCGCCCCGGCGATGCGCGCGCCGTCGGCGCCGTCGAGCACGAGCAGCACGCGCTCGGCGCCGCTGAGCTCGGTGATCTCGTCGATCAGGAAGTCCTGCAACTCGGCGCTGCCGCGCAGCTGGTTGAGCCGCGTGCCGGTGTCGACGAGCCGCTTGAAGGGCTCGGTCAGCGTGCTTTCGATGCGCAGATGCGCCAGCCGCTCGGCCTTGGGCAGCTTGCGCGCGCCGCTCTCGTGCAACCACGCGAAGACGATCTCGCGGTTGGTCTCGACCTTGTTCAGGTAGCTGCGGCGCAGCCCTTCGTCGCGCACGTTGCGCACGCCTTCGAGCAGCAGTGCGTGCGCCTGCTGCAGCGCCGCCCAGGCGTCTTCGGCGCGGTCGTTCGCCGCGAGCGCCTGCGCGTGCCGCCACCAGATCTCCTGGCTGCGCCCGAGGTCGGCGCGGCCGAGGCCCTGGGCGCGATGCAGCCGCGTCGCCTCCTCGGTCGCCTCGAGCGCGGCGGCGGCCTGGCCGTCGGCGAGCAGCGCGCGCGCCAGCGCCGTCAGGCCGACGCGACGGTCCGCCGCTTTCTCGGTGGCCGGCGCCGTCAACGCGGCCTTCAGGTGGCGCACCGCGGCCTTCGTGTCGCCCGACGCATACGCCAGCTCGCTCGCATACATCGCGCGGTGTGCGCGCGTCAGCGGCTCGTTCACCTCGGTGACGAGCGCCTCGTACTCGGGCCAGATCGCGCGCGCGGTGTCGAGCTCGCCCTGCGCGATCAGCCAGCCGAGCATGCCGCCTTGCTGCAGCGTCAGGTTCAGGCGCGCGCCGGTGTCGCGGCAGAGGTCGAGCAGCTCCTGCCCCTGCCGGTAGGCGCGTCGATAAAGCCCGAGCTCGGCCAGCGCCAGGCACAGGTTGCCGATCGCCATGCCGCGGCCGAAGAGATGGCCGCAACGCTCGAACGCCGCGATCGCCTGCTGCGTGTAGGCGATGCGCTCGGCCAGGTCCTGCACCGTGAAGCTCAACACGTTCAACGCATTGCCCTGGCCGAGGGCATCGCCGCTCTCGCGCGCGAGCGTGAGCGCGCGCAGCGCCGCCTCGCGCGACGGTGTGGCGTCCGACTGGCGCGAATGCGCGAAGGCCAGCACCCAGTACGCGCGCCCGAGGCGCAGCGTGTCGCCGAGGGCATCGAAGATCGCGATCGCGCGCTGCGCGTTGGCGATCGCGTCGGCGTTGTCGAGCGTGCGGAACTGGACTTCGGCGAGGCGCACGAGGGCCTGCGCGCGCTGGGCGTCGCCGCTCGCGGCGTGCGTGCGTTCGACGGCCTCGGCGGCGGCCTTCAGCGCGGCCTGCAATCGACCCTGGCGGATCAGGACCGCCGCCTGGCTGTCGAGCGCGATGAGCATCAGATCGACCTGCGCGGGATGTTCGGTGGCGAGCGCCAGCATCGCCGCAGCATCGGCCTCGGCGTCCTGTGTGCGCCCGAGCGCGGCGAGCGACTCGGCGCGCTGTTCGAGCAGCGCCATCCGCTGTGCCGGCGCGGCCGCGGCCAGCGCCCGCGTGCAGGCCTCGACCGCGGCCTCCTGCTGGCCGGCCCACGCGAGCGCGCGCGCATCCTGCAGCGCGCTTGCCACCTGACCCGCGGTGCGCGCAACACGGGCCGTCTTGCGCGGCGCGGATTGCTTGCGGGTTCTCATCTCAGTTGCTCCACCGAACTTCGCGCGGCCCGCGATGCATGAGGCGTGGCGCCGATGCTTGTTGGCGGGCCTTGGTTGCTGTTCGTTCGCTGGATTCGAACTGGTGCGCTTTCGCGTCGCGCCGGGCGGTAGCCGCCGGGGGGTCGAGCGCCTTCGCATCGCGCCAGGCGTTACCCGCCAGTGGGTTTAGCGCTTGTGCGTCGCACCAGGCGGTGCCCGCCGGGGGCTCATGGTTGCGCGGTCGGCGCACA
>JAMLIM010000027.1 GCA_023954175.1 Rhizobacter sp. | reverse complement strand
CCATCTTCTCAAACGAAGGAGCCTCCTCATTTCCCGGGGCGGTTCAGCCGCAAGAACCAGAAGAGCAGCGCTACGCGCCAAGTTGCAACAACGCCGAGGAACCAGGCATTGGCTGCTTGCGCTGCTGCCAACGACATGAAGCGCTCGACGGGGATGGCGTAGAGAACCGCCGGCGGAGCGGTAAGGGTTACGAAGACAAGAACGTTCTTGTACGACCAGAGCTTAGGCTTAAGCGGCAGCAGGAGCAGCCACAGGACAAGCGCGAGGCAGAAGACATAGGCGAGCGAGCCTAGGCCAAACTGTTGCCACGCAAGGGCACGCGGGTTGTCCCAGTAGCGGCCAACACCGGCCAGCCACGTGAAGAGCAGACCAAGTGCTAGGTAGGCCCTCCAGTGAGCGGCGATCGCCGGCGACGGGCGTCGGAAACTCAGGACGCGCAGTGCGTCGGAGACTACGGTTCCGATGCCGAAGGTGGATGGTGCCATCTAACGTTTGACTTAAGCGGCATGCCGAAGGCATGTCCGCTTGAAGGAATGGTTAGGCCTCAGGCGGGAAGTGCTTTGCCAAACCACCAAACAACCAGATGCGATGGCTACGAGGCGAGCAATGAGGGGGCCTGACAACCAAGGCATAGACTCGACGGCTCTAGGTGTTGCCTTCATGCTTTGTGCCTTGGTTGTCGCCTCGGCCAGACGATGTTCTTGCTCGGAGAGCCTCACGTTCCAGATGCGCCTTGGCGATTGCCATTTCGTTTAGTGGTCTTCCAATCCTGCGGCCAAGCGGCCCGACTGCGAACACTACCGGGAAGAAGACCAGAAGAGCCAGGGCCAGGAATAGTGTGTTGAATGCCCACGTGGGCAAGTAGTCGGCAAGCAGGAAGAGCGGGACGAAGGTTACGACCATGACGCCCCAAGTTTTCAGTGCATGGAAGAACATGACTCGACGAGGCCGGATCGGATTCATTTCTGAGGCCTAACGTGATATGGGGCGCAAATGTGACGGATAACGCATTGGGCTGCTCCCTAATCTGACGGCCCTGAACTCGCCGGGAGGCGCTTGAAGTCTGGGCTGGCGGCGTGTATGCTGTATGGACATACAGTACTAAAAAGCCGTGAAAAGCATCACCCGTTCGCTCCCGCCGTTGAAGGCCGCCAAGCTGCTCGACCAGGTGCGTGAGCGCATTCGCTACCTTCACTACAGCATACGGACCGAGCAGTCCTATGTCCATTGGGTACGCGCGTTCGTGCGCTTCCACGGGCTGCGTCATCCGCGGGATATGGGCGGGCCGGAGGTCGAGTCGTTTCTTTCCTGGCTGGCCGGTGAGCGTCGCGTCGCGGTCGCCACGCACAAGCAGGCGCTGTCGGCCTTGCTTTTCCTGTATCAGCGCGTGCTCGGGCTCGACTTGCCGTGGATGAGCGAGATCGGGCGCCCGCGCAGCAGCACCCGGCTTCCGGCGGTGCTCGCCCGCGACGAAGTGGCGCGCCTGTTCGCAGCCATCGACGCCGAGCATCTCCTGTTGGCGCAATTGCTCTACGGCACCGGCATGCGCATCACCGAGGCGATCGGCCTGCGCGTGAAGGATGTCGATTTTGAGCACCGGGCGGTGATCGCGCGCGAGGGCAAGGGCGCGAAGGACAGGCTGGTGATGCTGCCCGAAGTGCTCGTGCCCGCGCTGCGCCAGCAGCTGGCGCGGGCGCGCCTGCTGTGGGCCGCGGATCGCGAAGGCGGCGGTGCCTGTGTGTACATGCCCGATGCGCTCGATCGCAAGTACCCACGCGCGGGTGCGTCGTGGACATGGTTCTGGCTCTTCCCGCAAGCCAGCCTTTCGGTCGACCCGCGCACCGGCGTCGAGCGCAGGCACCATGTCTTCGACCAGACGTTCCAGCGCGCCTTCAAGCGCGCGGTCGAGCGGGCCGGCATCGAGCGGCCGGCCACGCCGCACACGTTGCGCCATTCGTTCGCCACCCATCTGCTGCAGGCGGGCTACGACATCCGCACCGTGCAGGCGCTGCTCGGCCACAGCGACGTCAGCACGACGATGATCTACACCCACGTGCTCAAGCTCGGCGGCGGCGCGGTGCGCAGCCCGCTCGATGCGTTGGTCGGGGAGGCCGCGCCGTCCTTGCCGCCCGCGGCTCGCGAGCCCTATGCAGCCTACGCACCGCACGCGGCATGAGCGGCCGCCGTGCTCCCCGCCTACGCCGAGCTGCACTGCCGCAGCAACTTCAGCTTCCTCACCGCCGCTTCGCACCCTGAAGAGCTGGTGTCGCGCGCGGCGCAGCTGGGCTATGCGGCGCTTGCGATCACCGACGAATGCTCGCTCGCCGGCGTCGTGCGGGCGCACGGCGCGGCCAGGCAACTCGGCGTGCATCTCGTCATCGGCGCCGAGATGCAGCTCACGCTGCCGGCGCCGCCCAAGTCCGCCGACGCGGCAGGCGCGCCGCACGCCCGCCTCGTGCTGCTCGCGCAGTCGCGCCGCGGCTACGGCAACCTGTCGCAGTGGATCACCGTCGCGCGCCGGCGCGCGGCGAAGGGCAGCTACCTGGCGCATCCGTCGGACGTCGAGGGCAAGGTGCCGAACGCGCCGACGCTCGCCGGGCTGCCGGGCTGCTTTGCGCTGCTGCTGCCCGCTGCGTCGCAGAGCTTCGAGGCCACGTTCGCCCACGCGATGTGGCTCAAGACCTGGTTCGGGCCCGAGCGTTGCGCGATCGCGGTCGAGCTGCTGCACCATGCCGACGACGATCAGCTGATCGAGCTCGTGCAGCGCGTCGCGCAGGCGAGCGGCCTCTCCATCGTCGCCGCGGGTGGCGTGCGCATGCACCTGCGTTCGCGCAAGCCGCTGCACGACGCGCTCGTCGCGACGCGGCTTGCGCTGCCGGTGGCGCAATGCGGCTTCGCGCTCGAGCCGAACGCCGAGGCGCACCTGCGTTCGCGCGGCCGGCTGCAGGCGCTCTATCCGCCCGAGTGGCTCGCGCGCACGGTGGCGATCGCCGGCACGTGCAGCTTCTCGCTCGACGAGCTGCGCTACGAATACCCGCGCGAGATCGTGCCCGAGGGCGCCACGCCGGCCAGCCACCTGCGCGCGCTCACCGAGGCCGGCGCGCGCAAGCGCTACCCGGCGGGCCTGCCCGACGCGGTGCGCAAGCTCGTCGAGCATGAACTCGCGCTGATCGCGCAGCTGCAGTACGAGCCCTACTTCCTGACCGTTGCCGACATCGTGCACTGGGCACGCGGAGAGGGCATCCTGTGCCAGGGGCGCGGCAGCGCGGCCAACTCGGCGGTCTGCTATTGCCTGGGCGTGACGGAGGTCGACCCGTCGCGCATGAACGTGCTGTTCGAGCGCTTCGTCAGCGCCGAGCGCAACGAGCCGCCCGACATCGACATCGATTTCGAGCACCAGCGGCGCGAGGAGGTGATCCAGTACATCTACCGCAAGTACGGCCGCCACCGCGCCGCGCTGACGGCGGTCGTCATCAGCTACCGCTCGCGCTCGGCGCTGCGCGACATGGGGCGCGCGCTCGGCTTCGATCTGTCGGCGATCGATGCGGTCGCCAAATCGCAGCAATGGTTCGACGGCAAGTCCATCAACCCCGAGCGTCTGCGCGAGAACGGCTTCGACCCCGACGCGCCACTCGTCAGGCTGTGGGCCGAGCTGACGCGCCAGCTGATCGGCTTCCCGCGCCACCTGAGCCAGCACCCCGGCGGCTTCGTCATCGCGCGCGACCAGATCGCGCAGCTCGTGCCGGTCGAGAACGCGGCGATGAGGGCGCCCGCCGGAGCGAAGGGCGAGGGGCCCCGGAACGGGGACCGACCAGCGCAGGCGGGCGGCAACACCGGGGCCGCGGAGGTCGCGCTGCCTGGCGGACCGCTCCCGGTGTTGAGGAGCGTGATCCAGTGGGACAAGGACGACCTCGACACGCTCGGGCTGCTGAAGGTCGACATCCTCGCGCTCGGCATGCTGAGCGCGATCCGGCGCGCGCTCGCGTTCATCTCGGCAAAGAGCGGGTCGTCATTCGAGATGCAGGACGTGCCCGCCGAAGACGCAGCCACCTACGACATGATCTGCCGCGCCGACACCGTCGGCGTGTTCCAGATCGAATCGCGCGCGCAAATGAGCATGCTGCCGCGCCTGCAGCCGCGCCGCTTCTACGACCTCGTCGTCGAGGTCGCGATCGTGCGGCCGGGGCCGATCCAGGGCGGCATGGTGCACCCGTACCTGAAGAACCGCGCGCTGCCTGCCGACGAAGTCGTCTACCCGAGCGCCGAGGTGCGCCAGGCGCTGGAACGCACGCGCGGCGTGCCGATCTTCCAGGAGCAGGTGATGCAGCTCGCGATCCTCGCCGCCGACTTCACCCCCGGCGAGGCCGACGCGCTGCGCCGCGCGATGGCGGCGTGGAAGCGCAAGGGCGGCCTCGGCCCGTTCCACGAGCGGCTCACCGGCCGTATGGTCGAGAAGGGCTATGCGCGCGAGTTCGCCGAAGCGATCTTCAAGCAGATCGAGGGCTTCGGCGAATACGGCTTCCCCGAGAGCCACGCGGCGAGCTTCGCGCTGCTCGCCTACGTCAGCAGCTGGATCAAGCGCCATCACCCGGACGCCTTCCTCGCCGCGCTGCTCAACAGCCAGCCGATGGGCTTTTACGCGCCGGCGCAGCTCGTGCGCGACGCGCGCGCACATGGCGTCGAGGTGCGGCCGGTCGACGTGCGGGTGAGCGGTTGCGAGGCGGCGCTGGAGGTCGCGTCGCCGGGCGCGGACGCAAGCCCGCTGAGCGGTTCCGGCCTGCAAGCCGGAACGCGCGCCGCAGGTGAAGGCCTGCCGCTGCGTGCCGTGCGCCTCGGCCTGAACCAGGTCGGCGGCCTCGGCGCCGAAGCGGCCGCGCGCATCGTCGAGGCGCGCGATGCCGCGCCGTTCGCGGGCGTCGAGGACCTCGCGCGCCGCGCCGCGCTCAACGCGCACGATCTGCAGGTGCTCGCGCAGGCCGATGCGCTGCAGCACCTCGCCGGCCACCGCCACGATGCGGCGTGGGCGGTGGCCGGCATCGACACCCGGCCGACGCCGATGCTGCGCGCGACGCGCACCGCCGAGGCCGCGCCCGCGCGCCTCGCCGCGCCGAGCGAGGCCGAGGACATGCTGGCCGACTACCGCGCGCTCGGCCTGAGCCTCGAGCGCCACCCGCTTGCCTTGCTGCGCGACGAACTCGCGGCGTTCCGGGTGCAGCCGGCGGCCGTGTTGCACGGCTACCCGAACGGGCGCCTCGCGCGTGCGAGCGGGCTCGTCACGCACCGCCAGCGGCCGGAGACGGCGAAAGGCACGGTGTTCGTCACGCTCGAGGACGAGACCGGCGCCGTCAACGTCATCGTCTGGCCGCGGGTGGCCGAGGCGCAGCGCCGCGCGCTGCTCGCGAGCACGCTGATGACGGTCTACGGCACCTGGCAGCGCGAGGGCGACGGCGAACATGCGGTGATGCACCTGGTGGCCGCGCGCATGGTCGATCACTCGGCGCTGCTGCAGGGGCTCGTGAGTCGCAGCCGCAATTTCAGGTGAGGCCGGATCACGGCAGACGGCTGCGGCAGAATCCCGCGCATGAGCAATCAGATCATCACGCTCGATCTGCGCCGCTGGATCGACGAGCAGACCGCGGCCGGCGTGTCGGACGAAGCGGTGCTGGAGGCGATGGTCACGAGCGGCTGGCAACGCGAGGTCGCACGCGGCGCGCTGCGCGAGGCGCTCAGGGCGCGGCCGCCACGCGCGACCGGCCTGCCCGAGCCGAAGCTGGCCGAAGGCGCGCACAGCGTGCCCGCCGGCGACCGCGAGGTGCGCATCGTCACCTCGGTGACGGCGCCGCGCGTGATCGTCTTCGCCGATCTGCTCGCCGCCGACGAATGCGACGAACTGGTGGCGCTGTCGCGCGAGCGGCTCGAGCGCTCGGAGACGGTTCACATCGAAACCGGCGGCACCGAGATCAACGCCGCGCGCACGAGCGACGGCATGTTCTTCGAGCGCGGCGAGAACCCGCTCGTCACCCGCCTCGAGGCGCGCATCGCCGCCCTGCTGAACTGGCCGGTCGAGAACGGCGAGGGCCTGCAGATCCTGCGCTACGGCCCCGGCGCCGAATACAGGCCGCACTACGACTACTTCGACCCCGCTGAATCGGGCACGCCCGTCATCCTGCGCCGCGGCGGCCAGCGCCTCGCCTCGCTCGTGATGTACCTGAACACGCCGCCGCGGGGGGGCGCGACGGTGTTTCCCGACATCGGCCTCACCGTCGCGCCGCAGCGCGGCCATGCCGTGTTCTTCAGCTACGACCGCCCGCACCCCGACACGCGCACGCTGCACGGCGGCGCGCCGGTGCTCGAAGGCGAGAAGTGGGTCGCGACGAAATGGCTGCGCGAGGACAGGTTCACGTGACACCGCGCCCGAGGAACGACGCATGACCGAAGCTGAAAGCCTGCCGCTCGCCGGCATCCGCGTGCTCGACCTGACGCGGCTGCTGCCGGGGCCGCTCGCGACGTTGCGCCTGCGCGAGCTCGGCGCCGAAGTCGTGAAGATCGAAGGCCCGAGCGAGCAGGGGCAGGACGACGGCGCACGCCACATGCTGCGCACGCGCGACGAGGTCAAGCGCGGCGAGCCGGGCCTGATGTTTCGCCAGCTCAACGCTGGCAAGCAGTTGCTGCGGCTCGACCTGCGCAGCGATGCCGGGCGCGACGCGCTGCTGGCGATGGCGCGCGACGCGCAGGTGCTCGTCGAAGGCTTTCGCCCCGGCGTGATGGCGCGCCTGGGCTTCGGCTGGGACGTGCTGCACGCGGCGAACCCGAAGCTCGTGATGTGCGCGATCAGCGGCTATGGCCAGCACGGGCCGTGGGCGGACCGCGCCGGGCACGACATCAACTACGTCGCGATGGCCGGCGTGCTCGAGCAGATCGCGACGATCGACGGCGAGATCGCATTGCCGAACTTCCAGATCGGCGACCTGATGGGCGGCGCGCAGGCGGCGGTGTGCGGTGTGCTCGGCGCGCTGCTCGCGGTCGAACGCGGCGGCGCAGGCCGCTTCGTCGACATCTCGATGACCCACGAAGTGGCGCGCCACAACGTGATCGCCGGCGTCATGCTCGACGCCACCGGCCGCACGAGCCCGCCCGCGCGCGATCTGCTGACCGGCGGCGCGCCCTGCTACGGCGTGTTCCGCACGGCGGACGGCCGGCATCTCGCGGTCGGTGCGCTCGAGCCGCAGTTCTGGCAGCGGCTGTGCCAGGCCATCGGCCGACCGGCGTGGAGCGAGCGGCATCACACGCGCGGGCTGCTTCCGGGCAGCGATGCGGCCCTCGCGCTGCGCGCCGAGCTCGCGGCGCTGATCGCGAGCGAGCCGCTCGCGCACTGGGTCGCGCTGCTGGAGCCGGTCGACTGCTGCGTGACGCCGGTGCTGCGCCTGGACGAGGCGCGCGCGCATCCGATTTTTTTGACGGATTGACTTCGGTCAGTCAACCGTTGTGTTGGCCGCTCGTTGAAGGTGCAGGCTCGAGACGAGCCGCTCACCCAACCAAAGGATTTCTCATGACCTCGAAACTCATCACCGCGCTCGCCGCGGCCGCCTTCGTCACCGCGTTCGCCCTCTCGGCGCACGCCGCCACGCCGGCGACCGATGCCGCGCCCGCCGCCGCGGAAGCCACCAAGAGCGCGGACACCGCGAAGAAGAGCAGCACGCACGCCAAGAAGAGCAGCACGCACGCCAAGAGCAGCAAGAGCCACAAGAGCAAGTCGGGCTCGAAGGACAAGGCTGCCGAAGACAAGAGCGCCAAGCCGGCCGGCTGATCGTCCGCCGATGACCCCGGGCCGCGGCGCAACGCCGCCGCGGCCGCGCGGCGTACGCGGCCGAAGGGCGCGCGTTGCGCTCAGTGCAGCACGAACGCCGTCGCCCACGCGGCGCCGGTGCCGAGCGCCAGCCCCGCGCCCACGCGCCATGCATAGGGCCGCCCGCCGGCCACCCACGCGACGACGACGCGCGTGAGCGTGTTCGCGCTGATCGCGAGCAGCACGCAGCGCACGAAGTCGGCCTCGGTCAGCCCGCCGTGGGCGAGCAGGCCGGCGGTCGAGAGCACCGCGGCGTGTGAATCGCCGAAGCCGGCGATCGTCGCGGCGGTGAACACGCCCGCTGCGCCGTAGTGCCG
Source organism: Rhizobacter sp. (assembly GCA_023954175.1). Taxonomy (GTDB): domain Bacteria; phylum Pseudomonadota; class Gammaproteobacteria; order Burkholderiales; family Burkholderiaceae_C; genus CAIKUF01. Next base: position 34,456 of record JAMLIM010000027.1, on the reverse strand, counting down.
CTCGGCCCAGGCGACGACGAGCGTGACCGCCGACAGCAAGGCGGCGACGAGCAGCGCCTCGCGCAGCCGCAGCGAGCTTGCGCGTACATCGGACAAGTTCCCGGGCGCGTCCGATGCGGCCTCGCCCGTTGCCGCGCGGCCGCCGCGCACGAGTGCGCCGGCGAATGCGGCGGCGACGAGCCCGCCGGCGAGCGCCACCGGCAGCAGCGCGAGCGCGCCGGCGGGTGACTGCGCGGCGCCGAGCAGCACGGCCAGCACCCAGGTCGCGACGGTGGACCAGACGGCCCCGCCGGCCGTCGCGCGCAATGCCACCATGTCTTCGGTTCCGCGCACGCGGCTGCCGAACGAGGCGACGGTCGCGGTGCTCGACACGAAGCCGCCGAGAAACCCGCCGATCGCTGCGCCCGCCCGTGTGCCGAGCCAGCGCAGCGCGACATGGCCGACCGCCTGCAGCGCGAGGATCAAGCCGACGAGCGTGACCACGGTGCGCGGCACGAGGCCGGCGAACGCTTCGGTCGGCATCAGGGGCAGCACGACGAGAAAGAGCGCCGCGAGCACCAGCGCATCGTGCAGTTCGGCATCGGTCAGCACCGACCCCGCGAAACGGTGCAGGCGCTCGCGCAGCGCGAGCAGCCCGGCGACGGCGACGCCACACGCCGCGCCGAGCGCGGGCTCGACGACGCACAGCACGCCGACCAGGTAGGTGACGAACAGCGCCAGCTCGCTCGTCACGTCGCGTCCGGTCTTGCGCCGCCGCAGGATCGACACCGCGAGCATCGCGCCCACCGCCAGGCCGCCCACCGCGACGAGCAGCGGTTGGTCCATCGTCTGCGCGAGCGCGCCGCCGAGCGCCGTGATCGCGAAGCTGCGGATGCCGGCCTCCTCGGGCGCGTCGAGCTCCTGCTTGCGGCGTTCCCGCTCGAGGCCGATCAGCAGGCCGCAGCCGCCGGCGACGGCGATGCCGGCCCAGGCCGAGGGCAGGAGGTCGAGCGTCAAAGCGTCACCTTCTCCTGGTGGCCCGGCACGCGCACGCGCCATCCGAGTTCGTCCTGCACCCGGGTGCGCAGCGTGTCGGCCGCATGCGGCTCGCCGTGCACGATGTAGGTGGCCGCGGGCGGCGCCTCGAAGCCGCGCAGCCACTGCATCAGCTCGTCGGCATCGGCGTGGCCCGACACGCCCTGCAGATGGCTGACCTCGGCCTTGACGGCGACGTACTCGCCGAAGATCTTGACCTCGCGCGCGCCCTCGACCATCTTCGCGCCGCGCGTGCCCGCGACCTGGAAGCCGGGGAACACGATGTGGTGGCGCGGCTGCGGCGCCATCGCCTTCAGGTGGTGCAGCACGCGCCCGCCGGTGGCCATGCCGCTGGCCGAGATGATCACGCTCGGCCAGCGCGACCGCGTGAGCCTGGCCGAGTCGGCCGCCTTCGCGACGAGCGTGACGCCGTCGCACAGCGTCGCCGTCTCGCGCGGCTTGATGCGCAGCTGTTTCGCGTGCCGCTGGTAGAGGGCGGTTGCCTTCAGCGCCATCGGACTGTCGAGATAGATCGGCAGCTCGGAAGGGATCTCGCCCGCGTCCTTCAGGCGTTGCAACACGAGCAGCAGCGCCTGCGCGCGGCCGACCGCGAACGAGGGCATCAGCACCGAGCCGCCGCGGCGGATCGTCGCGCGCACGATGGCGCCGAGGCGGGCCTGGAAATCCTCGCGCGGGTGCAGCCGATCGCCGTAGGTCGATTCGACGAGCAGCACGTCGGCACGCGCCACGCGCTGGGGCGCGGGCATCAGCAGGTCGTCCGTGCGCCCGAGATCGCCCGAGAACACGAGCGTCGTGCCACCCGCCGTCAGGCCGACCGCGCACGCGCCCAGCAGATGGCCGACCGGCGTCAGCGACACGCGCACCTGGCCGACCGTCGTGCTGCGCCCGGGCGCGAGCGGCACCATGCGCGTGAGCGCGCGTTTCGCGTCGGCCACCGTGTAGAGCGGCCGCGCCGGCACGTGGCGCGAGCTGCCGAGCCGGTTGTGACGCCGCGCGTCCTCTTCCTGCAGGTGCGCGCTGTCGAGCAGGATCACCTCGGCCAGCGCGATCGTCGCCGGCGAGGCGTAGATGCGGCCCGTGAAGCCCTGCTTCACGAGGGCGGGCAGATAGCCGCAGTGGTCGAGATGCGCATGGCTGAGCACGACCGCGTCGATGCCCGCCGGCTCGACCGGGAAGGGCGCCCAGTTGCGCTCGCGCAGCGTCTTGAAGCCCTGGAACAGGCCGCAGTCGAGCAGGATGCGCTCGCCGGCCACGTCGACCAGGTGGCGCGACCCGGTGACGGCGTCCGCCGCGCCGAGGAAGGTGATCTGCATCGGTGCCACCCCTTGTTGCTGTTGGCGGTCGATGCTACAGGCGTCGCCACGCCGCGGCGCCGGCGCGGCGGCAGCGCTTGACGCAACGCAACGCGGACGCGGCGCGCGCCGGTCGGCGTTCGCCCGACCGCGCCATGTCAAGGCGGGCTGGAACGCGCCGCGGGCTCAGCGCCCGAGGTCTTGCATCTGGGCCGAGCTCAGCAGGCGCACGCCGGGTGCGTCCTCCAGCATCGTGCGAAGGAGCGAGCACGCGACCGTGCGCGCTTCGATCGGCCGCACGCTCGCGGGGACGAGGCCCATCACCGGCCGCAGCAGGCGCGCGGCCCAGACTTCGCCCGCGCGCGTCGGCTGGCCGAGCGCCTCGCGGTCGCCGACCAGCAGGGACGGCTGCGCGATGACGACCGACTCGAAGCCGAGTTGCGCCACCGCGTCCTGCATCTCGCCCTTCACACGGTTGTAGAAGACGCGCGAAGCCGGGTCTGCACCGAGCGCCGAGACGACCGCGAGCCGGCGCGCCCCCGCGGCCCGCGCGGCGCGTGCGGCATCCACCACGTGGTCGAAATCGACCTTGCGAAACGCCGCCTGCGAGCCGGCGACCTTGATCGTCGTGCCGAGTGCGATGTAGACGTCGTCGGCCGCCGGAAGGTCCGCCGGCAAAGCGCCGAAATCGACGGTGTGCGTCGCGAGCTTCGGATGCGTGGGCAGGCCGGGCACTGCGCGGCGCACCAGCACATGGACCTGCGCGTAGTCGGCGCTCTCGAGCAGCAGAGGCAGCAGCGCATGGCCGACGAGACCGGTCGCGCCGACCAGCCAGGCGCTGCGTGGAACCGTGCCGCGTGCCATTGCGCAAATACCTGAATGCGTTGCTTGAACGCGCGAGCGCTAGCGCTTGGGCGAACCCGAGCGACCGGCAGGCGGCCGCCCGCCGCGCGACGCGCCCGCGCGCGGGCCCGCAGCGGGCCGCTGGCCGTGCGAGGGCGCCGGGTGCGCGTCGCTGCGCCCGCGGCCGCCGTGGCCGCCACCGTTGTTGCCGTTGCGATGACCGCCGCCGCGGCCGAAGCGGCCGGCGCCTTCGCCGATCACCATGCGGCCGAGCACGATCGGCTCGGCGCGCTCGCTCGTGTCGGGCTCGAAGCCGGGCACGATCTCGCGCGGGATCGAGCGCTTGATGAGCCGCTCGATGTCGCGCAGGAAGCCTTCCTCGTCGACGCAGACGAGCGAGATCGCCTCGCCCGGCGTGCCGGCGCGGCCGGTGCGGCCGATGCGGTGCACATAGTCTTCCGGCACGTTGGGCAGCTCGTAGTTGACGACGTGCGGCAGCTGGTCGATGTCGATGCCGCGCGCGGCGATGTCGGTCGCGACGAGCACCTCGAGGTCGCCGTGCTTGAACTCCGACAGCGCCTTGGTGCGCGCCGTCTGGCTCTTGTTGCCGTGGATCGCCATCGCGCTGATGCCGGCCTTCTCCAGATGCTCGGCAAGCCGATTCGCGCCGTGCTTCATGCGCGTGAAGACGAGGACCTGGTCCCAGTCGTTCTTCTTGATCAGGTGCACGAGCACGTCCTTCTTCGCTTCGCGGCTGACAGGGTGCACCTTCTGCTCGATCAGCTCGGCGGTCTGGTTGCGCCGCGCGACTTCGATCAGGCCGGGGTTGTTCAGCAGCCGGTCGGCGAGGTTCTTGATCTCGTCGCTGAAGGTCGCCGAGAAGAGCAGGCTCTGCTTCTTCGGCGGCAGCAGCGCGAGCACCTTCTTCACGTCGGGCAGGAAGCCCATGTCGAGCATGCGATCCGCCTCGTCGAGGACGAGGATCTCGACGTGCGACAGGTCGAGCGTGCGCTGGCCGGCATGGTCGAGCAAGCGGCCGGGTGTGGCGACGAGGATGTCGACGCCGCGGCGCAGCTTGTCGATCTGCGGCTGCATGCCGACGCCGCCGAAGATCACCATCGACGAGAAGCGCATGTGCTTGCCGTAGATGCGAACGCTCTCTTCGACCTGCGCCGCGAGCTCGCGCGTCGGGGTCAGGATCAGGCAGCGGATCGGCGAGCGGCCGCGGCTGTCTTTCGCCGGCGTGCTGAGCGACAGGCGCTGCAGCATCGGCAGCACGAAGCCGGCCGTCTTGCCGGTGCCGGTCTGGGCGCCGGCGAGCAGGTCGCCGCCGGTCAGCACCATCGGGATGGCTTGCGCCTGGATCGGGGTGGGCGTGTCGTAGCCGTGTTCGTGAACGGCGCGCAGCAGGGGCTCGGCGAGGCCGAGATCGGTGAATTTCATGGGGGATTCAATCGGGACGGCCTGTCGCGCATCTGGTGCGCCAGTCGCAGGCGTCGGGGTGGGGACGAGCGCCGTTTGGGAGACGCGCTCAAGTCAGGGATGACGGCAGCAAGGAGACTGGATCAGCGCTGCGTGCATCGATTCTATCAGTGTCAAGAGGCGCGCGCCCTCGGTCGCGCCGCCAGGCGGGCCGCAGCGCGCGCCGCGCAGCGCGCCGAACAGCGCGGGACTAACATCATGCTTGCGGCCTTTGCCGCAGAGGGAAGCAGCGACTTGGCTGAAGCCACATCCAGGCGGCGACTTGCCGCGATCCTGGCGGCCGATGCGTCGGGCTATTCGCGCCTGATGGCAAGCGACGAGCCAGGCACCGTCGCCGCGCTCGACTGCGCGCGAGCGGTGTTCGGCGAGCACATCGGCGGCCACCAGGGGCGTGTGATCGATATGGCGGGCGACTCGGTGCTCGCGATCTTCGAGACCGCTGCCGGCGCCGTGAGCGCGGCGCTTGCGGTGCAGGAGGAACTCAGCGCGCGCGCCGCCGCGCAGCACGAGACCTGCCGCATGCGCTTTCGGATCGGCGTGCACCTCGGCGACGTGATCGAGAAGTCCGACGGCACGGTCTACGGTGACGGCGTGAACACGGCGGCGCGGCTGGAATCGCTCGCCGACCCGGGCGGCGTGTGCGCGTCGGAAGCGGTCGAGTGCGCGCTGCGGCATCGCCTGCAGGTGCGCTTCGAGGATCTCGGCGAACAGTCGCTGAAGAACCTGCCGCAGCCGGTGCGCGCGTTTCGCGTCGCCGCTTCAGGATCCGGCATCGCCCCAGCGGCAGTGCCGCAAACCACCACCGCCGCGCCCGCGGGCATCGCGGGCGGCGCGCCCGAGCCCGCATCGGCCGGCGAAGGGCGCAGCCACAAGCCGGCCATCGCCGTGCTGCCGTTCGACAACATGAGCGGCGAGGCCGAGCAGGAGTTCTTCACCGACGGCATCACCGAGGACATCATCACCGAGCTGTCGCGCTTTCGCGAACTGTTCGTCATCTCGCGCAACTCGTCGTTCAAGTACAAGGGGCAGAAGGTCGACGTCGCCAAGTTCGCGCGTGAGCTCGGCGTGCAATACGTCGTCGAGGGCAGCGTGCGCAAGGCCGGCAACCGGGTGCGCATCACGGTGCAGCTGATCGACGCCGAGACCGATCGCCACGTCTGGGCCGAGCGCTACGACCGCGATCTGGAGGACATCTTCGCGATCCAGGACGAGGTCACGACGGCGATCGTCGCCACGCTGCCCGGGCGCGTCGAGGCCGCCTCGCGCGACCGCGCCGCGCGCAAGACGACCGCCAACATGGCGGCCTACGAATGCGTGCTCACCGGCAAGCTGCTGCACCACCGCAGCAACCGCGAGGACAACCTGCGCGCACAGGAGATGCTCGAGCGCGCGATCGCGCTCGACCCGAACTATGCGCATGCCCACGCCTGGCGTGCCTGCGTGCTCGGCCAGCGCTGGGGCTACAACTGGTGCGAGGACCGCAGCGTGCTGCAGCCGATGGTGGTGGCGGAGCTGCAGGCCGCGCTCGCGCTCGACGAGAACGACAGCGACGTGCACCGCATCTTCGCCGCGGTGAACCTGATCTACGAGGACTTCGAGCAGTGCCTGTACCACCAGCAGCGCGCGCTCGCGCTCAACCCGAACGACGATCTGATCGTCGTCCAGCAGGGCGAGATCCTCACCTGGTGCGGGCAGCCGGAAGAAGGCATCGAGTGGATCCGCAAGGCGATGCAGCTCAACCCCTACCACCCGGAGCGCTTCTGGGGCCATCTTGCGCGCGCGTACTTCGGCTGCGGCAGGTTCGCCGAGGCGCTCGATGCCGCGCGGCGCATCACGACGCCGGATGCGGCGATGACTGCCTTTCTCGCCGCATGCCATGCACGGCGGGGTGATGCGCAGGCGGCGCAGGCCACGCTCGCCGAGCTGCACGCGCGCTGGCCCGCCTTCAGGCTGGCCGATGTCGGCGCGACGCTGCACTACCGCCATGCGGCGGATCGCGAGCGCCACCTCGACGCGCTCGCGCAGGCCGGGCTGCGCGACTGAGCCGGCCTCCGGCCCGCGGTGGCTCGCCTACGCGGCCTGTTCCAGCAGGTTGCCGATCGCCCGCAGGCGCTTCGCGAGTTGTTCGGCCGGCATCGGCCTGCCGATCAGATAGCCCTGCGCCTGGTCGCAGCCGACGCGGCGCAGGAAGTCCAGCTGCGCGTCGGTCTCGACGCCCTCGGCGACGACCTGCATCGACAGGCTGTGCGACAGCGCGATCACCGCCTGCGTGATTGCGGCGTCGTCGCGGTCGGCGGGCAGGCCGCTGACGAACGAGCGGTCGAGCTTGACGGTGTGCGCCGGTATGCGCTTGAGGTAGGCGAGCGAGGAGTAGCCGGTGCCGAAGTCGTCGATCGCGATGTGCACGCCGAGCGCATGCAGCTCATCGAGCGTCAGATTGGCGCGCTCGGGGTTTGCCATCAGCAGGCTCTCGGTGATCTCGACTTCGAGCATGTCGGCGGCCAGCGCGCTGTGCCGCAGCGAGTCGCGCACGTCGTCGAGCAGCGATTCGCTGCCGAACTGACGCGCCGACAGATTCACCGCGCAGCGCGGCGCGTCCAGGCCGGCGTCGCCCCAGGCGCGCAATTGCCGGCAGGCGGCGTCGAGCACCCAGCGGCCGATCGGCACGATGAGCCCGCTTTCCTCGGCCAGCGCGATGAAGTCACCCGGCGGCAGCAGGCCGCGCGTCGGATGCTGCCAGCGCACGAGCGCCTCGACGCCGCGCAGGCGCCCGGTCGCCAGATCGATCTTGGGCTGGTAGTGCAGCACCAGTTCGCCGCGCTCGGCGGCGCCGCGCAGATCGGCCTCGAGCGCGAAGGCGTGCGCGGCCTGCGCGGCGAGCGCCGCGGTGTAGTAGCGAAACGTGTTCTTGCCCTCGCCCTTGGCCTGGTACATCGCGGCGTCGGCGTTTTTCAGGAGGGCGGCGGCATCCTCGCCGTCATCCGGAAAGCGCGCGATGCCGCAGCTGCCGGTGAGCCACAGGGTGCGGCCGTCGATGACCGTGGGATCGCTCACCGCGGCCAGCATCTTGCGCGCGACCGCCGACAGCGCCGCCGCGTCGGCCGGCCCTTCGAGCAGCGCGACGAACTCGTCGCCGCCCAGGCGCGCGACGAGGTCGCTGTCGCGCAGCAGGCCGCGCAGCCTGGCGCCGATCGTCGTCAGCAGCACATCGCCCGCGGCGTGGCCGAGGCTGTCGTTGATCGTCTTGAAGCGGTCGAGGTCGATGAAGCACAGCGCGAAGCTTTCGCCCTTGCGCCGCGCGCGACCGATCGCGAGCTCGAGCTCGGCGATGAACATGTTGCGGTTGGGCAGTCCCGTCAGGCTGTCGAGGCTCGCGAGTTGCTGCGCGTGGCGCGCCGCGAGCGTGGATTGCGTCTCGTCGCTGCCGACGCCGCGGTAGCCCTGGAACCTGTTTTCGGCGTCGAAGATCGGCTCGCCGCTGACGCGGATGTAGCAGACGCTGCCATCGGGCCGGCGCAGGCCGTAGCTGAAGTCGCGGAAGGGCGCGCGCGCCTTGACCAGTGCCAGGTGGTTCGCGATCGCCTCGGGCGTGGCGTCGATCTCGTCGGTGGCGACGCGCCTGCGCCCGATCAGCGTTGCCGGGTCGATGCCGGTGGCGATGCGCAGCCCGTCGGAGAAGTAGGTGAAGCGAAGGTTGGCGTCCTGTTCCCAGATCCAGTCGGCCGACAGCGACACCAGGTTCGCCAGCCGCCCCTCGCTCAATCGCAGCGCCGCCGTGCGCTCGCGCACGCGCGTCTCCAGCAGGTCGCGCTCGGCCTGCAGCGCGGCGTAGAGATCGGCCATTTCGCCCGACGTCTGCTCCTGCGAACGCAGGAGCAGGTAGCGGTCCTGATCGCCCGCGCTGTAGGCCTGGCTCACGCGCTCGAGCAGCGCGAGCCACCCAGCCGCGGCAGGCGCTTCGACGCCGTCGAGGCCGAGTCGGCGCAGTTGCCGCGTGAGCAGCGGGTGCAGGGGCTCGGTCAAGGCGTTCGGGTCTCGCAATAGACGGTGACAGTCATCGTGTGATCCACCCGCCCGTCCTCACGGTCGTGCACAAGGCGCTCGAGTGCGCTCGGCAAGGGCGCGAGCCGGCCGCCGGCGCGGCGATGGGTGAAGGTCGTTTGCAGCACGTTGTTTCCCGCGCCCCAGGAAAAGGCGGAGTTCCAGAGCTGCATATCGGCCACCTGCCGCATTGACTTGAGGCAGGTGGCGGGCGATGCGGCCTGAGCATTGCTTGGCAACGCGTTGGCCCCGCCTTCGCGCCGCCGCTGAACGCGAACGCAGGGCCGCACCAGGCAAGCATGTTCCGGCAAGCGTGTTCTTGACGTCCTGTATCCACTTGGCTACAGTACTTGTCGTGTACACCGTTCGTCTGACGGAAGAGTTCGTTGCCTGGCTCGATGCCCTGAGTGACAAGCGGGCGCAGGTCCGCATCGCGGCGCGGCACGGCTGCGTCAGGCTGAAGCCGGCAATCTGGGCGATTGGCAGCCGATCGAAGGCGATGTTTCGGAGATGCGGGTGCACTACGGGCCGGGCTACCGGCTTTACTTCGTACGGCGCGGTCGGGTCATCGTCGTCATCCTGAACGCAGGCGACAAATCCACGCAGAAGCGCGATGTTCGCCGTGCCGCAAGGCTCGCCGCCGAACTTGGAGAGGATCAATGAGCAAGACCAAATCGCCGATGAAGCTCGTCCCCTTTGACGCGGCGCGTTACCTGGATGACGATTCAGCAGTTGCCGAATACATGTCGGCTGTGCTGGAAGCCAACGATCCTGACTTGCTTCTCCTCGCGCTGGGCGATGTCGCACGGGCGAAAGGCATGGCGCTTGTCGCCAGAGAAGCCGGCCTCGGCCGCGAGAGCCTCTACAAGGCGCTCGCGCCTGGGGCGAAGCCTCGCTTTGAAACCGTGATGAAGGTCGCCCACGCTCTGGGCGTTCAGTTCACGGCGCATCCCGCTGCCGCTGCAGTGAAGGCGCGGTCTCACCCGTCGCGCAAGCGGACGACCGCCGGCAAGCCAGCGTCTGCCGCCTATTGATCTTTACGTAAGTCATGACATCACCAAAGCTCAGCCTGCTTCAGCAAGCAGTGACGATCGATTGGCGGTGTTGGCCGCTGCGCAGCTGTTGCGCGCAGTGGTCTTCAGTTCGGTCAGCGAACGCGGGCAGAAGTTGGCAAGCGCGTGGCGCTTGAGCCAGGCCCAAGAGGTACTCCACCGGGTTGAGATCGGGCGCGTAACCCGGCAGCAACGCCATCTGAACGGCCCGATGCGTGCTGTCGAGGTATTCGCGCACGATGCGGCTCTTGTGCTGGGCTGCGCCGTCCCCGGACGATCAGCAGCTTGCGCTTGAGCACTGCGCGCGCAGCGCGAGGAGAACTCCGATCTGCGCGCTCTTGACCGCGCAAATCGTAGAGCCGGAACAAAGTTCAGCCGGGTCAGCCCGGCGATGGCCGAGACGTGCTTCGGTTGAGTGGAACTGCACGACGGGCGTTTGCCTTTGGGCGCCCAGGTGCGCACCCGGGTGGGGCGTTCGGACAAGCCCGATTCGTCGATGAGACGATCACTCGGTGCTAGGCGGCGGCGTTTTTAGTGCCGGCCAAGTCTTGCGCTTCCACTTCAGACCGCAGTCTCGTCGCGCTCGATGGCCCGGCGCTCGGGCTTTTGCGAGCGAAGCCCATGGCGCCGAGCAGCCGCCAGACGTGCACTTGGCTGAAGCGCACGCCGTACAGCCGCTCGATGAGCACGCGCACGCGCCAGCGTCCACAGCTCGGTGCCGAAGTCGTGGGCCATGGCGCCTTGCAGCAACGCCGTGCGCAGCATCCGGTTGCTTGCCGTCCAGCTTCGCTGGCCGCCCGAAGACTCATGGCACGCAACGCGCGTCCAGGCCGCCTTCGTCCAGTCGCGCCTTCCAGGTGTACGCGGTCTGCCGTGCCACACCGACTGCGTACGCGGCCTCGGCGGGCGTCTTGCCCGACAGCATCAATCGCCCGGCGCGTACCCGCTTGCGTGGCTTCGTCCATCTTGGCCATGCATCCATTCTCCGATCATCGTGATGATCGAAGAACGCTGTGACGACGCTATCGGTTGTCATGGTTTACGAAATTCTCAATAGTTCCATTCGTTAGGGCCCTAAGGCCGCCCCTTCCATGCACCCGACCGTCCGTTTCGCTTCCCAAGCTGATGCGACGCAGCTCGCGGAGTTGCGCTGGTTGTCTCGGAGCGTGAAGGAGCAGGAGCTTGAGGACATTGATGCTTTCACCTTGCGCTTCTCGACGTGGTTTGCATCGGCGCTCACGTCGAAGTCATGGCACGTTGCTGTCTCCGAAGAGCAGCGCAGCATGCTGTCGGGCTGCATGTTCCTGCGGGAAGTGGAGACGGTTCCAGTTCCAGGTCTCAAATCGCGTGCATGGGGGTACGTCACTCATGCCTTCGTTCGTGAGCCGAGCCGCAACCAGGGGTACGGCTCTCGCCTACTCGCCCTGCTCGTCGGCAGGGCGCGTGAGCTTCGGCTTCATGAGCTTCATGTCTGGCCAAGCAATCGTGCGGTCGCACTCTATGTGCGCGCGGGCTTCCATTCACCCGAGGAGCAGCGTGCAGGCCCGGAGCCCGATGAGCCGTCCTATGTTCTGCCGCTCCCCGAGCGGTTCAACGTGAGGCCCGACTCTGCGCTCAAGCGGACAGGAACTGCGGGGCCTCCCACGCAATAAGAGGGAGCCGCCCGCTCACCCGACCGCGTGGAAGCGCCGGCTGAATCGCAGGCTTGCGAGGCCGGCGAGCCCGAACGGCACGCCGATCCAGGCGAGGCGGTCGAAGCCCACGCCGGCGACGACGGCGCCGCCGATCGCTGCACCGAGCGCGGTACCGAAGTAGAGCATCGACGCGTTCAGCGACAGCAGCATCGGCGTGTGCGCGGCCGACAGCGCCGCAAGCCGCGATTGCTGCGGCGCCATCATGCCGAAGCCGGCGATGCCCCAGACGACGAAGGCCGCGACCATCGCGACGTAGTGCCCCTGCGTGAGCGGCACGATCACCATCATCGCGACGAGCACGACGAGCTGCACCGGCATGGTTCGCTCGGCGCCGAAGCGGTCGGTCGCCCAACCGCCGCTCAGGGTGCCGACGACGCCCGACACGCCGAACAACATCAGCGTCAGCGACAGGCGCTCTGCCGACATCGGCGACAGCGCCTTCAGCACCGGGCCGATGAAGGAGAAGACGAGGAAGATCGCGATGAAGTACAGCAGCGTCGTCGCCAGCGTCGTCGCGATCGCCGGCCGTGCCAGCAGCCGCGGCAGGCCGACGAGGCTGGCGCCGGGCGCGGCGATGTCGCGCGGCACCAGCCTCGCCAGCGCCACGGCCGCCGCGAGGGCGCAGCCGCCGACGAGCGCCACCGGCCACTGCCAGCCGAAGCGAAAGCCGAGCCAGGCGCCGAGCGGGGTGCCGATCACGTAGCTCAGGCTGGCGCCGAGGAAGACGAGCGACAGCGCCCGCCCGCGCTGCGCCGGCCCGGCCAGCGCGACGGCGATGCCGCCCGAGATCGGCGTCGCCACCGCACCCATGCCCATCAGCACGCGTCCGGCGAACAGTTGCACCAGGCCCGAAGCCGAGGCGCAGACGAAGCTGCCGACGGCAAACAGGAGCAGCCCGAACACGAGCGCATTGCGGCGCGGCCAACGCCCGGTCGCGACGAGGATCAGCGGCGCGAGCAGCGCGGTGGAAAGGGCGTAGGCCGTCATCGCCTGCCCGGCCGCGGCAACGCTGACCTGCAGCGATGCAGCAAGCGGCTCGAGGATGCCGGCGAGCACGAACACCCCGGTGCCCATCACCAGGTTGCACAGCATCAGCAGGTACAGGAGGCGAGGCACGGTCAAAGACATCCGCAAACGAAGGCTGCACCCTAGCAGACGCACTGCCCTTGCGAGGAGCGGCGACAATAGAACATTGGCTGCCTCGGCAGCCGTTCCCGCTTCTCAGGACATCCGCCCCATGGCCCAGTACGTCTACACAATGAACCGCGTCGGCAAGATCGTGCCGCCGAAGCGGCAGATCCTGAAGGACATCTCGCTGTCCTTCTTCCCCGGCGCCAAGATCGGCGTGCTCGGCCTCAACGGCTCGGGCAAGTCGACGCTGCTCAAGATCATGGCCGGCCTCGACCACGACATCGAGGGCGAAGCCATCCCGATGCCCGATCTGAAGATCGGCTACCTGCCGCAGGAGCCGCAGCTCGACCCCGAGCAGACGGTGCGCCAGGCGGTCGAGGAGGGCATCGGCGGCGTCCTCGCCGCCAAGCAGCGGCTCGACGAGGTCTATGCCGCGTATGCCGAGCCGGATGCCGACTTCGATGCCCTTGCCGCCGAGCAGGCCGATCTCGAGGCCCAGATCGCCGCCGCCGGCAGCGAGAACACCGACCTGCAGCTCGAGCTCGCCGCCGACGCGCTGCGCCTCGCGCCGTGGGACGCGGTGATCGGCAAGCTCTCGGGCGGCGAGAAGCGCCGCGTCGCGCTGTGCCGGCTGCTGCTGTCGAAGCCCGACATGCTGCTGCTCGACGAGCCGACCAACCACCTCGACGCCGAATCGGTCGAGTGGCTGGAAGTCTTCCTCAAGCGCTTCCCCGGCACCGTCGTCGCGATCACCCACGATCGCTACTTCCTCGACAACGCGGCGGAGTGGATTCTCGAGCTCGACCGCGGCCGCGGCATTCCGTACAAGGGCAACTACTCGACCTGGCTCGACCAGAAGGAGCAGCGCCTCGAGACCGAGCAGAAGACCGAGGACGCGCGCACCAAGGCGATGAAGAAGGAGCTCGAGTGGGTGCGCTCCAACCCGAAGGGCCGCCAGGCGAAGAGCAAGGCGCGCCTTGCGCGCTTCGAGGAGCTGTCGGACGTCGACTACCAGCGGCGCAACGAGACGAACGAGATCTTCATCCCGGTCGCCGAACGGCTCGGCCACGAGGTGATCGAGTTCAGCAACGTCAGCAAGAGCTTCGGCGACCGGCTGCTGATCGACGACCTGTCGTTCCAGGTGCCGGCCGGCGCGATCGTCGGCATCATCGGCCCCAACGGCGCCGGCAAGTCGACGCTGTTTCGCATGATCGCCGGCACCGAAAAGCCCGACAGCGGCAGCGTGAAGATCGGCCAGACGGTGAAGATGGCCTTCGTCGAACAAAGCCGCGAGGACCTGCAGGGCGACAAGACCGTCTGGCAGGACGTCTCCGGCGGCCTCGACAACATCACCGTCGGCAAGTTCGTGATGCCGTCGCGCGCCTACCTCGGGCGCTTCAACTTCAAGGGCAACGACCAGCAAAAGCTCGTCGGCAACCTGTCGGGCGGCGAACGCGGCCGCCTGCACCTGGCGAAGACGCTCGCCAAGGGCGCCAACGTGCTGCTGCTCGACGAGCCGAGCAACGACCTCGACGTCGAAACGCTGCGCGCGCTGGAAGACGCGTTGCTCGAGTTCGCCGGCTCGATCCTCGTCATCAGCCACGACCGCTGGTTCCTCGACCGCATCGCCTCCCACATCCTCGCGGCCGAGGGTGATTCGAAATGGGTCTTCTTCAACGGCAATTACCAGGAATACGAGGCCGACAAGAAGAAGAGACTCGGCGAGGAAGGCGCCAAGCCGCACCGGCTGCGCTTCAAGCCGATCCGCTGACAGGAGGGGCCGAATGAGCGTGACGCTGGCAGACCTGTGGGCCAGGGTTGCGGGCACGCGCGTCGCTCGCTCGCGCTGCGCCCGGGCGTGGTGGGTGCTGCCCGCAGTGCTCTCGCTGCAATCATGCGCGACCCAGGGGCCGGCGCCATCACCTGCCGCGCCAGACGCACCGGCCGCCGCCGCGCCGCCAGCGGCGGTCGTCGCCGCCACCGCACCCGCGCCAGGCGCCTCGGCGCCGCGCCCGCCCGGTGCGCCGGCGGTCGCGCCAGCGGCGCCGCCGGGGCCGCTCAAGCCGTTCGCCGAGGTGGTGAAGGACGCCAGGCGCAGCGAGGGCCTGATCGCGCTCTGGCGCAAGGATGACAAGGTCTGGCTCGAGCTGCGGCCCGAGGACTTCGACAAGCCCTTCTTCCTTTCGCCCAAGCTCAAGACGGGCATCGGCGTCGGCTCGTTCTTCGGCGGCCTGATGAGCCGGGGCGACGGCCTGGTCGCGTTTCGCCGCATCCACAACCAGGTGCAGCTGATCCGCATCAACAGCGAATACGTCGCCGCGTTGGGCACGCCCGAAGGCCGCGCCGTCCAGGCGGCGTTCTCGCCCAGCCTGCTGGCCAGCACGGTGGTGCTGAGCCTGCCGGAGCCCGAGCGCAAATCGGTGCTGATCGACGCCAACGCGATCTTCGTCGCCGACCTGCTCGGCATCGGCGGGCAGTTGCAGCGCAGCTTTCGGCAGGGGTATACCTTCGACGCGCGCAACTCGGCGATCACGAACGTGCGCGACACGCCCGATCTGCTCGTCGTCGAAGTGCTTTCGCACTATGCGACCGGCTCGATCGCGCTGCCCACCCCCGGCGCTCCCTCCGGCGCACCGACGCCGAGCGTGCCCAAGAGCGTGCCCGATCCGCGCAGCCTGTTCCTGACGCTGCACTATTCGATCGGCAAACTGCCCGAGCACGTCATGGCGACGCGCAAGGCCGACGCCCGCGTCGGCCACTTCAACACCAGCGTCGTCGATTTCAGCGACGACCTCGAGCGCTCGCCGCGGCGCCGCTACGTCGACCGCTGGCGGCTCGAGAAGAAGGACCCGGCGGCGGCGCTCTCCGATCCGGTCAAGCCGATCACGTTCTGGATCGACCGCACAGTGCCGCTCAAGTACCGCGGCGCGATCACGGCCGGCGTGCTCGAATGGAACAAGGCCTTCGAGCGGATCGGCTTTTCGAACGCGATCGTGGTCGAAGTCCAGCCCGAGAACGCGGACTTCGACACGCTCGACCTCGGCCGCGCGTCGATCCGCTGGATGACGAACGCCACACCGTCATTCGGCGCGATCGGCCCGCGCCATGTGGACCCGCGCAGCGGCGAGATCCTCGACGCCGACATCGGCGTCGAGAGCCTGTCCTCGCGCAACATCCGCGCCCTGCGCTCACAGGTGCTGGCGTCTACTGCCGCGGATGCAAGCGGGGCGGCCGGGGCGAGCGGAGCGAGTGCGGCGAGCGGTGTGAGTGCGGTCGACCTGGCGAGCGGCCTCGTCTGCGACTACGCCGATCAGGCGGCCGAGCAGATGAGCTACGCGCTCGACGTGCTCGATGCGCGCGGCGAGATCGACCCCGGCAGCCCCGAGGCCGACGCCTTCGTCCAGGCCTATCTGAAGGACACGACGATGCACGAGGTTGGTCATGCGCTCGGGCTGCGGCACAACTTCCGCGCCTCGCGCGCCTACACCGCGCAACAGCTCGCCGACCCGGCCTTCACCGCCGCCAACGGCATCACCGCGTCGGTCATGGAATACGCGGCGATCAACCTCAACGGCCCGGGCGAGGCGCGCTCGCGCTACGGCGCGCCGTTCAACACGACCCTCGGCCCCTACGACTACTGGGCGATCGAGTACGCCTACAAGCCGATCGCGCCCAACGACGAGGCGGCCGAGCTGCAGCGCATCGCCGCGCGCAGCGACGAGCCGACGCTTGCCTACGGCACCGACGAGGACAACTTCATCGGCCTCGACCCGGAGTCGCTGCAGTTCGACCTCGGCAACGACGTCATCGCCTTCGCGCGCAAGCGCATCGCGATCGCGCAGGACCTGCTGGCGCGCCAGGAGACGCGCAGCCTGAAGCCCGGCGAGGACTACGCCGTGCTGCGCCGCTCCGTGCTCTACGCGGTGCGCGATGTCGGCCGCTCCGCGAACGTGCTCGTGCGCCAGGTCGGCGGCGTGCGCACGCTGCGCGACGCGCCGGGCAGCGGCCGCGACCCGTTGACGCCGGTGCCGGTTGCGCAGCAGCGTCAGGCGCTGGAGCTGATCATGGTCGGTCTGCTCTCGGCCGACAGCCTGAAGATCTCGCCTTCACTGCAGCGCAAGCTCGGCGCCGACTACCTCGAGCGCTGGGACGCGGTGCGCAGCGGTGAGGCGGCGACGGGCACCGATTTCTCGCTCACCGTCGTCGTGCTCGATCTGCAGAAGAAGCTGCTCGAGACGCTGATGAGCGACGCCGTCGCCGCGCGGCTGCTCGACAGCGCCGAGAAGGCACCGAGCGGCCCGCAGCGCGCGCTGCGGCTGGATGAACTCGACGCCCGCCTCACGCAGGCGGTATGGAGCGAACTTGGTGCCGGCGGCGACATCCCGCCGCTGCGCCGCGAACTGCAGCGCGACCATGTGAATCGCCTTGCGAACCAGTTGCTGCGCCCGCAGACCCAAAGCCGCGCCGACGCGCGCAGCCTGTGGCGCGTGCGCGCCAGGTCGCTCGCCGCGCAGTTGAACACGGCTGCGCGCCGCCCTGGGTTGAGCGAGGCCACGCGCGCCCATCTGCAGGACAGCGCCGATACGCTGAACCAGGCACTCGCGGCGAAGCTGACGCGCCAGGGGGTGTAGCACGCTTCCCGCGACGGTCGTGTGCGCTCCGCGCTAGGCCTTGCGCTGCAGATCCTCGCCGCCGATGTAGAGCCGGTTCCAGACCGGCGAGATCACGAGTTCGTTGATGCACACGTGCGCCGGCATGTCGGCGATGAAGCGGATCGTGCGGCCGAGGTCGGCCTCCTGCAGCATGCGCGCCTTCTCGGCGTCGCTCGGCGGCACCGGGCGCTTGGCGAGGATCGGCGTCGCCACTTCGCCCGGGCACAGCGCCGTGGCGCGCAGGCCGTGCACGCCTTCCTCGATATTGAAGGAGTGCGTCAGGGCCATCAGCGCCGCCTTGCTCGCGGTGTAGGCCGGGCCGGTGAGGTAGCTGTAGGTCCACCCCGCGAAGGAGGCGACGTTGATGACGGTGCCCGCGCGCCGCGCCCGCATGCCCGGCAGCACGGCCAGCGTGCAGGCCATCGCGCCGTTCAGATTGACGTCGACCACCTGATCGAAGGTCGCGGCGTCGGTCTCGCCCCAGTAGCGCTTCGGGAAATTGATGCCGGCGCTGTTGACGAGGATGTCGACGCGACCGTGCTCGGCCTGGATGCCTTGTGCGACGCGCGCGACGGCCGCGCCGTCGGCCACGTCGAGCGGTGCCGCGCTGATCGACGCGGCCGGCGCGCCGCGCGCCTGCGCCTGTGCCAACGCGGCGTCGAGCTTGGCGGCGTCGCGCCCCGAGATCACGACATGGCAGCCGGCCTTCGCCAGCTCGACCGCACCCGCCAGGCCGATGCCGCTGCCGCCGCCGGTGATCCAGGCGATCTTCTTCGTAGTCGAATTCATGGGCGCTTCCTTGTCGTGCAAGACCGTGACGCAGCGATCCTAGCGCCGCTCACCCCCCGCAAACCGCCGTTCGTCGCAGCCGCGGGCGTGCGGCGCTGGCCAGCGCGTCGCGGCCGGGCTATCGTGCGCCGCATGAACATCGGGGTTTCGGGCGGCAAGTGGTTGCCGAGCTGGCTCGCCGCGCTGACGGGACGCGGCGTGGTCGTCACTGTGCTGCTCAGCGTCCTCGTCGCCGGCGCGCTGAACCACTTCTTCATTTCGCCTTTCACGCAGGTGCTGGGGCGCACGATGTTCGTCGGCATCGCGCTGCTGCTCGCGTTCACCGCCGCCGGGCACTGGCGCCAGACCTGGCTGCCGCGCTGGCTGATGCAGGTCTTCGCAGTCGCGCTGTTCGCACCGATCGCGACGCTCGCGGCCTACGTCATCTCGGTCAACGGCGATCTCGGCGCGATCTTCAACAACTGGCCGCGCATTTCCGGCATCCTGCTGATCTCGTTTGCCGCGCTGACGGTCGGTCTCGTGATGGCGCTCGGTGCGCTGTACCGGGAGCGCGACGCGCAGGCGCGCGCTGAAGGCCTGCAGTTCGCGCTCGAACGCGCGACGCTCGAGCGGCAGGCGGCCGACGCGCGGCTGTCGCTGCTGCATGCGCAGATCGAGCCGCATTTCCTGTTCAACACGCTCGCCAACGTGCAGGCGCTCGTCGAGTCGGGGTCGGATCGCGCCGCGCCCGTGCTGCGCCACCTGATTGCCTACCTGCGCGCCGCGATGCCGCGCCTCGACGGCACCGACACGACGCTCGCGACCGAACTGCAGCTCGTGCGGGCGTACCTCGAGCTGATGCACCTGCGCATGCCCGACCGCCTGCAGTTCGAGATCGATGTCGCGCCCGAACTCTCCGGCGCGCGCTTCCCGACGATGGCGCTGCTGACGCTGGTCGAGAACGCGGTGCGCCACGGCATCGACCCGAGCGAGCAGGGCGGGCGCATCACGCTCACGGGGGCGCTCGCCGCCGACGGCACGACGGCGACGCTGTCGGTCGTCGATACCGGCGTCGGCATGGCGGACGACGCGCCGGCGGGTGTCGGCCTGGCCAATCTGCGCGCGCGATTGCAGGCCTTCTTCGGCGCCGACGCCAGCTTCGCGCTGCATGCGCTGTCGCCGCACGGCGTGCGCGCCGAGATCGTGTTTCCGCACGCGAAGGCCGCGGCGACATGAGCCGCGCCACCGCGCTCATCGCCGACGACGAGCCGCTGCTGCGCAGCCATCTGCGCGAGCATCTGGCGCGCCTCTGGCCTGAGCTCGAAATCGTCGCCGAGGCGCGCAACGGGCGCGAGGCGGTCGAGCTGTTCGACGTGCACGCGCCGCAGATCGTCTTCCTCGACGTGCACATGCCGGGCGTGAACGGCATCGCGGCGGCGCGATCCATCGCGCGGCGCGCGCAGATCGTGTTCGTCACCGCCTACGAACAGTACGCGGTGCAGGCCTTCGAGCAGGGTGCGCTCGACTACGTCGTCAAGCCGATCGATGCGGCGCGTCTTGCCGACACCGTGCAGCGCCTGCAGGCGCGGCTGGCGTCACCGTTGCCGCGGCCGAGCGGCGCGCAAGGTAGTGCGCGCGACGAGGTGATCGACGGCGCGCTCGACGACGCGCTGGCGAAAATCGCCGACGCGCTGCGCGAACGTGTGGCGACGCGGCCGCGTGCGAACCTGCAATGGATCAAGGCGTCGGTCGGCACCAGCGTGCGGCTGATCCCGGTCGAGCAGGTTGCGTTCTTCAAGTCGGACGAGAAGTACACGCTCGTTGCGTGGGACGGCGGCGAGGCTTTGATCCGCAAGACGATCCGCGAGCTCGCGGACGAGCTCGACCCGGAGCGCTTCGCGCAGGTGCACCGCTCGGTGATCGTCAACCTGCACCGGGTGAGCCAGGTCACGCGCAGCCTGAACGAAACGGCCGAGCTGCACCTCGCCGGCCGGCCCGAGGTGTTGCCGGTGAGCCGCAGTTTCGTGCACCTCTTCCGTCAGATGTAGACGCGAAGGGTTTCAGCGAACTGTGGTGGTGTGATCCGCCGCAGTGTCGGCGACGGCGATCGTGGCCGCCGTCGCGTCACGCTTGGCGACGACCACGACACGCTCGAGCTGAACGACATTCGCGTGGCTCGGCAGCGCCAGGCTGTGCATGGCGTCGATCGCGAAGGCGCTGGTGGCGGCGACGAGGACGACGAAGACGAGGGCAGGGAGGAAGAGGCGGTCGAACATGGCGGGCTCCTTGGGGTTCGCGCCCGGGGTGTGGCGGGGCGTTGAAGCGAACTCTAGGGAGCGAGGCCCGCTCACGAAAGCAGCTTGCGACGGACTGCGCGATACGCGGTCCGAAGCGCCTGCAGCGCCGATGAATCAGTCGCTCAATCCGGGCGCGGCGACGGCCGACCCCACAGCCACGCCGCGCCGCGCACGCCCGAGGCGTCGCCATGCAGGCTCCTGACGAGCCGCGTGCGCAGCGGCTGCGCCGCGCCGGCGCTGAAGACGTGACGCGCCCACAAGCGCGGCACCTCGTCTAACCAGCGATCGATCAGCGACAGGCCACCGCCGAGCACGATCACGTCCGGGTCGACGATGTTGATCACGCCCGCGAGCGCGCGTGCCAGCCGCGCCGCGTAGCGCCGGAGGCTGGCGTCGCAGGCGGCGTCGCCGCCGGCGGCGCGCCGTGCGATCTGCTGCGCGGTGAGGGTCTCGCCGGTGTGCCTTGCGTGATCGCGGGTGAGGCCCGGGCCGCTGAGCCAGGTCTCGATGCAGCCGCGCTTGCCGCAGTAGCAGGTCGTGGCCCCGGCCTTCGCATCGGCGTCGTCCACGTCGCCCCACGGCAGCGGGTTGTGCCCCCATTCGCCGGCGAGGCCGTTCGCCCCCCCGAGCAACTCGCCATGGACGACGAGCCCGCCGCCGACGCCGGTGCCGAGGATCACCGCGAAGACGACCGCCGCGCCCGCCGCGGCGCCGTCCGTCGCTTCCGACAGCGCAAGGCAGTTGGCGTCGTTGGCGAGCCGCACCGGCCGCTGCAGCAGCGCCTGCAGGTCAGCGCGCAGCGGCCGGCCGTTCAGGCAGGTGGAGTTGGCATTGCGGATCAGGCCGGCCGCCGTCTCGCTGCCCGGCGTGCCGACGCCGATGCGTGCGGCGCTCACGCCGGTTGCGGCTTCGGCGCGCGCCACCAGTGCGGCGATCGCCGCCAGCGTCGCGCGGTAGTCGCCCTGCGGTGTGGGCACGCGGTCGCGCCACAGCGACGCGCCGCGCGCGTCGAGCAACAGGCCTTCGATCTTCGTGCCGCCGAGGTCCACGCCCAGCGACGAAGCCGCGGGCCGGACCTCGCTCAAAGCGGCTGCGTGCGCGCGTCGAGCCAGGCGAGCGCGTCGCCGCTCACGAGCGGCGCGAGGCGGCGTCGCACCTCAACGTGGTAGGCGTCGAGCCACGCCACTTCGTCGTCGCGCAACAGGCTGCGCTCGATGCAGCGGGTGTCGATCGGGCACAGCGTGAGGGTCTCGAATTCGAGGAACTCGCCGAAGCTGCTGTCGGCCGCGGCGCCGCGCGCCGGCACGTTGAGCACCAGGTTCTCGATGCGCACGCCCCACTGGCCCGGGCGGTACAGGCCGGGCTCGATCGAGGTGATCATGCCGGGCTGCATCGCCATGTTGGCGTCCGGCACGGTCTGGCTGATCGACTGCGGGCCTTCGTGCACGTTGAGGAAGTAGCCGACGCCGTGACCGGTGCCGTGGCCATAGTCGAGGCCCTCGGCCCAGAGCGGCGCGCGCGCAATCGCGTCGAGCATCGGCGAGAGCATGCCGCGCGGAAAGCGCGTGCGCGACAGCGCGAGCGTGCCCTTGAGCACGAGCGTGTAGTCGCGCTTCATCGCCGCGCTGACGGTGCCGATCGGCCAGACGCGGGTGATGTCGGTCGTGCCGCCGAGGTACTGGCCGCCGGAGTCGATCAAGAGCAGCCCGTCGCCCTCGATCACCGCGTGCGACTCGGGCAGCGCGCGGTAGTGCGGCATCGCGCCGTTCGCGTTGAAGCCGGCGATCGTCGGGAAGCTCAGGCCCTTCAGGCCGGCGCGGCGCTCGCGTGCGGCCGAGAGCCATTCGTCGACCGTCAGTTCGGTGAGCCGCTCGCCGCGCGCGAGCGCTGCCTCGAACGCGGCGTAGAACTCGCACATCGCGGCGCCGTCCTGTTCCATCGCCGCGCGCACGTGCACCGCGTCGGCGTCGCTCTTGCGGCTCTTCGCGAGTGTGCTCGGGTTGATCGACTCGACGACGCGCACCGCAGCCGGGACCTGCTCGCGCAGGCCGAGCGTGACCCGGCGCGGGTCGACCAGCAGCACGGCGTCGGCCGGCAGCGCAGCGACGGCCGCGGCAGCCTGCGCGTAGGGCGCGAGGCGCACGCCGTCCGCGACGAGCCGCGCGCGCAGCGCGGCATCGATCTTGCCTTCGGCGATGAAGAGCGTTGCGCCCTTCGCATCGATCAGCGCATGGGCGAGGAAGACGGGGTTGTAGCTGACGTCCGACCCGCGCAGGTTGAAGAGCCACGCCAGGTCGTCGAGGGTCGAGACGAGATGGTGCGTCGCGCCGTGGCGCGCCATCGCGGCACGCACCTGCGCGAGCTTGTCGGCGCGCGCCAGCGTCGCGTGCGGCGCGAGGTGTTCGTACACCGGCGCAGCGGGAAGCGCGGGCCGGTCGCCCCAGATGTCGGCAAACAGGTCGAGGTCGGTGCGCAGCCTGACGCCCGCAGCGTCGAGCGCGGTGCGCAGGGCATTCGCCGCCGCCAACCCGATCACCCGCGCATCGACCGCGACGGCACCGCCGCCTTGCACTTCGCGCGCGAGCCAGTCGATGTGCGCCGGCGAAGCGCCGTTCGCGATGCGCTCGAGCACGATGCCGCTGCCGGCGAGCTGCGCCTCGGCCTGCGTCCAGTAGCGGCTGTCGGCAAAGAGGGCTGCCTTGTCCGCCGTGACGACGAGCGTGCCCATCGATCCGCTGAAGCCCGACAGCCACTCGCGCGACTGCCAGTGCGCGGGCAGGTACTCGGACAGATGCGGGTCGCTCGACAGCACGAGCAGCGCGTCGACCTGGTGGCGCTGCATGGCTTCGCGCGCCTGGGCCAGGCGCATGCGGATCGGGGAGGTGCGGGTGTCCATCGTGTGGCGTGCTCCGTGAAGCGCAGCGTCGGGTAGGCGCTGCGCGAGGGCAGAATTGTAGGAGTCCGGCGGGTTCTTCGTCGGCCGCGGCACCGGTCCGGCGCCGCAGCCTCGGGGTTGATTTGGCGTCAGTTCGCCGCTTCGCCCGCTGCCGGCGCCTGCGGCGACCCCGGGCGATCACGCACCAGACGGTCACGCACCAGACGGATGTGGCTGCGCAGCGAATAGAGCTCGTCGGCGTAGGCGAGCGGCACCGAGATGTGCCCGACGCGCTCTTCGAGGTCCGCCAGTTCGCGCGCGAGCGCGTCCGCCGGACGCTGGCCGAGGCCGGCCTCGACCGCGCGCAACTGCGCGTACCAGCGGAAGATGCGCGAGCGCACCCGCAGCTCGTAGAGCGGCGGCAGGATGCGCGACAGGGGCAGCAGCACCGCGATCAGCGTGACGAGCACCGGCCACATGCGCTCGATCAGGTTCGCCAGCCAGAACGGCAGGTAGCGCTGCAGGAACGGCACGCCGCTGCGGTAGAAGCGTTCGGCCTCGCTCGCGAGCGTGCGCTCGGTGGTGCGGCCGTTCGGGAAATCCCCCCGCTTGTGGAACCAGCCGGCGCTGCCGTGCACCTGCTGCGCCGCCTGCACGAAGAGCTGGATCAGCGCGGGGTGGGTGCTGTCGCGCGCGACGAGCGTGCCGATCGGCGCGACGAGGTGCACGTCCTGCGGCGGCATGTCGCGCTCCAGATCGACGACGCCGCGCGGCAGCGTGACCGCGGCCATGAACGGGAACAGGCGCGTATACGCCTCGGCCTGGGCGAAGTTCATCAACGCGATGCCGGGCGTCTTCAGCAACATCTGCACCATCAGCGACTCCGGCGCCGAGACGAAGGCCATGGCGTCGACCGAGCCGTCGAGCAGCGCCATGACGGCGGGCGTCTGGCTCAGGCGCACGAGGTCGAGTTCCCCGGGTTCGACGTGGTTCGCCTCGAACATCTTCTCCAGCAGGATCGCGACGCCGCTGCCCTTGGCGCCGATGTTGATGCGCCAGCCCTTGAGCTGCGCCAGGCTGTCGGGCGGCCTGGCGTCGCCCAGCAGGCGACGCGCGGCCTCCTCGCGATAGAAGATCCACACCGGCTCGTAGAACAGGCTGCCGAGCGAGACCAGCCCGGCGTCGGCGTCCTCGTCGGGGCCGAACCTGCGGTCCGCGCCGCCCTGCACGAAGGCGAGGTCGACGCCCGAATCCGGGTCGCGCAGCAGCGCCAGGTTCTCGGCCGACCCTTGCGTGGCGCGCAGTTGGACCTTGATGCCGTGACGGGCAAGGATCTCGGCGTAGCGCAGGCCGAATTCCGCGTAGGCGCCTTGCTCGGTGCCGGTCGCCAGCACGACGCGGCGTGGCGGCGAGGGATCGAGCACCCAGTAGGCGATCGCGAGCAGGACGATGCCGACGAGCGCGAACGGGCCGACGGTGGCCAGCAGGTCACGCTTGAGGAGGCGCGGAGCATTGGCGTCTGTGTTCATGGTTCGTCGTTGCAGCCTGCCGGAACGATACGCGATGGCGACGCTATGCTTCGGGTCCGCCATCTCTGGTGCAGACGCTGGTGCGGACGCCGGCGCCGTGCCGGCACCGAACCGACTTCCGATTTGACTACCTGCTGCCACTCCCGGCGACGCGCGCTCACCGCGCTGCGCGCCCTGTGCCTCGCGCTGGCGCTGCCGTGCGCTGCGGCGTTCGCCCAGTCTGCGTCACCGAATGCCTGGGCGCGCACCAATGTCGATCTGCGCGTCACGTACGAGAGCGTGACGCTGCCCGGCGACGAGAAGATGGGCCTGGTCGGCGCCAGCTACCTCGCCGAGCTGCACGAAGGGCTGTGCGTCGGGCCGGCGGTCTACGGCGCCGCCAGTGGCGAACGTGGCGGGCTCTTCACCGTCGGCGCCGAAGCGGCGCTGTGCATCCGGCTCGCCGGGCCGCTCGCGCTGCAGACGGGCCTTTATGTCGGCGGAGGTGGCGGCGGCGGGGCGCCGGTGGGCGGCGGCCTGATGCTGCGGCCGCATGCCGACCTGCTGTGGGATTTCGGCGGCTACCGCCTGGGCGTGTCGATCTCCAACGTGCGCTTTCCGAGTGGCGAGATCAACAGCACCCAGTTCGGGCTGGTGCTGGCCATGAACACGAAGTTCGTTCACCTGCCGGGGGGCACCGACCCGATGGCGTACTTCGGCGGCTTGCGCACCGGCGTCGGATTCGACCGCATCCTCGGGGTCGCGGGTGCGTATCGGCCGGCCTCGGATGCGCTGGGGAAGAGCGGCGCGCCGCTCGGCGCCACGATCGGCACGGTCGGCATGCGCGCCGACCATTTCTTCACGCCCAACTTCTTCGGTGGCATCGAGGCCAACGCGGCTGCCAGCGGCGGCGCGGCGGGCTATGCAGAATTCCTCGGCACGCTCGGGCTGCAGTGGCCGGTGGGCTCGGATCGCTTCACGCTCGGCGGCCGCGTCGCGCTCGGCATGGGCGGCGGTGGCGACGTGCCGACCGGCGGCGGCCTGCTCGGCAAGGCGGCGCTCGACGCCGCGCTTCGGCTGTCGCGCAACGTCAGCCTGAACCTCGAGGCCGGCTGGGCGCGCGCGCCGCAGGGCAGCTTCAGCGCGCCGTTCGGCTCGCTCGCGCTGATGTGGGACCTGGACCACGGGAACGGCGCACCCACCGTGCAGACGCGCGAGGAGTTCGCGAGCGGCATCGAGACCTACCATCTCGCGGCGCGCAAGAAGGGGCCGCCGGCAACGCTCGACAACGTGACCCTCAAGTTCAACCGCTTCGTGAGCGAATCGTTCTATCTGACAGGTCAGGTTCACAGCGCGTATGCGGGCGACGCGGGCGGGTTCTCGGTCGGGCTGATCGGTGTCGGCGTGCAGCAGATGCTGGGCGAGCACGTGCTGGTCGGCGCCGAACTGCTCGCCGGCGCCGCCGGCGGTGGCGGTGTCGACACCGGCAACGGCGCCGTCGTGCAGCCGATGGCCTACGTCGGCGTCAACCTGTCGCGCTCCCTGTCGCTGCGGCTTGGCGCCGGCCGGGTCATGTCCGACGGCGCGCTCGCCAGCAACGTGCTCGACCTGACGCTGGCGTTCTCGTTCGGCGTCGCCAGCCGACCCTGAGGCGCGCTGTATCCTTTGCGATCGTTTCCAACGATTGCACCCGGTACCCATGCGACTACTGCTGGTCGAAGACGACCGCATGATCGGCGACAGCCTGCGCAAGGCGCTGCGCGACGAAGGCTACGCCGTCGATTGGGTCTACGACGCGCGTGCCGCGAACGCGACGCTGGCGTCGGAGCGCTTCGACCTCGTGCTGCTCGATCTCGGCCTGCCCAATGCGCAGCAATGGGGCGGCGGGCTCGACGTGCTGCGCACCCTGCGCGCCCGGCACGACACGACGCCGGTGATCGTGCTGACTGCGCGCGACGCCCTTGGCGAACGCGTCGCCGGACTCGACGCCGGCGCCGACGACTATCTCGTCAAGCCCTTCGAGCTCGACGAGTTGAACGCGCGCATGCGCGCCGTGCTGCGCCGTCATGCCGGGCGCGGCGAGCCGGCGATCGAGCATGCCGGCGTGCGGCTCGACCCGGCGACGCGCCAGGTCAGCTTCGACGGCGCGCCGGTCGCGCTGTCGGCGCGCGAGTTCGCGGTGCTCGAGGCGCTGCTCGCGCGGCCGGGCGCGATCCTGTCGCGCGCGCAGCTCGAGGATCGCCTCTACGGCTGGGGCGAGGAGATCGAGAGCAACGCCGTCTCGGTCTACATCCACCAGCTGCGCAAGAAGCTCGGCGCCGACGTCATCCGCAACGTGCGCGGCGTCGGCTACTACATCGGCGCGCGCCAGACGCCCGGTGGCACGTCGGACAGCACGCCGGACAGCACGCCGGACGCGAGTTGATGCTCAGCTCCGTCCGCGCCCGGCTGCTGACGTGGATCCTGGCGACGCTCGCCTTCGGCGCGCTGTGGATGGGCGTCGGCGCCTACCGCAACGTGCTGCACGAGACCGAGGCGCTGTTCGACTACCAGCTGCGCCAGATGGCGCTGTCGCTGCGCGACCAGGGCGAGATCGCGCCGGCGCAGGCGAGCGCGCTGGCCGACGCCGACTTCGACTTCGTCGTGCAGATCTGGAGCGTCGACGGCCGCGCGATCTACGCCTCGCGTCGGCACGACGAACTGCCGGCGCGTGCCGTGCTCGGCCTGGCCGACATCTCGGTGCGCGGCAAGACCTGGCGCAGCTTCAGCGTCGCGACGCCGAACCGCGTGATCCAGGTCGCGCAGCCGCTGCAGATCCGTCAGCGCCTCGCGGCCGAGGCGGCCTTTCGCAGCGTGATGCCGCTGCTGGCGGTGGCGCCGCTGATGGCGATCGCCGTCTGGTGGCTCGTCACGCTTGCCTTTCGGCCCTTGCAGCGCGTCGCGACCGGCGTGCGCGCACGCGACGCCGAATCGCTCGCGCCGCTGCCGCTGGCCGATCTGCCGGACGAGGTGACGCCGCTCGTGCAGGCGCTCAATGCGCTGCTGCAGCGGCTCGACGCATCGTTCGGCGCGCAGCGGGCGTTCGTGTCGGATGCGGCGCACGAACTGCGCTCGCCGCTCACCGCGCTGCGCCTGCAGATCGGGCAGCTGCGCCGCTCGCCGGATGCCGCCGCGCGGGAAGCCGCGCTCGAAGCGCTGTCAGCCGGCGTCGAGCGTGCGGTGCGCCTCGTCGAACAGTTGCTGACGCTCGCGCGCAGCGAACCGGGCGCGCGCCAGGACAAGTTCGAGGCGATCGAACTCGGCGAACTCGTGCGCCAGGCGGTGGCCGATACCGTGCCCTACGCGGCGTCGCGCGGCACCGAGCTCGAACTCGACGCGCAAGAGGGGGTGATGCTGCAGGGGGACCCGGTCGGGCTCACCGCGCTCGCCCGCAATCTGGCCGACAACGCGGTGCGCTATGCGCCGAGCGCGTCGCACGTGCAGATCCGCGTTGCGATGGACGGCGGCGAGCCGACGCTGCGCGTCGACGACGCCGGCCCCGGCATCCCGCCCGCCGAACGCGAGCGCGTCTTCGACCGCTTCTACCGCCGCGAGGCGGATGGCGAGGGCGAAGCCGCCCAAGGCACCGGCCTCGGCCTCGCGATCGTCAAGCGCGTCGCCGAGCGCCACGGCGCGAGCGTGACGCTCGGCGATTCGCCGCTCGGCGGGCTGCGCGTCGAAGTGCGCTTTGCGCCGCGCGGCTGATCGCGGGCAATGCGGCTCAAGCCGCCGCAGCACGCCGCCGACGCACCACGGCGAGGCCGACCAGCCCCAGGCCCATCAGCGCCCACGTCTGCGGCTCCGGCACGACCGGGATCTGGCCGATCCCGGTCGGCGCGGCGAGGAACAGGCCCATCAGCACGTCCGGGTCGCCGCTGAAGGCGCCGCCCTTGGACACGTCCCAACTGCCGACGATGGGATCGCCGTACGAGCCGTCGCCCTTCAGCGGCCTGTAGGTCATGGTCAGCTTGTTGTAGACCAGGGCTCCGGCGACGCTGATCGACTCGGAATGGCCGGACATCTGCAGCGAGGTGAACAGCACGTCGTCGAACGACATCGTGAAGAACGACCCCGGCGGGGCGCCGACCGTCCGCACCGTCTCCATCTTGACGTTGTCGAAATGCTTGCCGCTGGCAACGGCGACGAACACCTTGGGCGTGCTCTTGTCGAGCGCCTGGGTCCAACCGTAGGGCATGAAGGCCGGCTTGCCGCCCGGGTTCGTCACGCCCCAGGAGAAACTGTCGATGTCGACCCAGTCCTTGTGCCCCTTGTCTACCGACTCACCTGGGATGCCGTCGATATGCAGGAAATAGTCGAGTGCGGCATGCGCCTGGGTCCAGAGACCGGCGCTCGCGAGTACCACGATTTGCATCAGCCTTTTCATTGCGATTCCTCTCAGCATTGATTTGGAAGACCATGGCGCGGAATTGCGCCACGAATCTTGTAGCACTGCGCTGATCGGGCAACATCCCCCTCGAACGGGTGTCCGCGCGGTTTCACAACGTCCCCGGCCACGTGTCCCGCAACTGCCGCGAATCGTCGGCCTCGCCAAAGGCGGTGGCAACGCTATCGACGCTATTGCGGCTCGACGCGGGCCGTGCGCCGCTTGGGGCGTGGCTCGACATGCTTCCAGCGCCGGTGCACCCAGTACCACTGCTCGGGGTGGCGCACGACGAGCTGTTCGAGCGCCGCGTTGTAGGCGCGCGTGTTGAGGCGGATCGCCTCGGTCGTGCTGTCGTGCTCGATCGGTGCGAGCGGCGCCTCGAAGCGCAGCACGTGGCGGCCGTCGGCTTCGCGCCAGCTCGACCCTGGCAGCACCGGTGCGCCGGTCGAGAGCGCAATGATCGCCAGGCTCTTGAAGGTCCACGCCGGGTGGCCGAGGAAGTCGACCGCGATGCCGTCGGGTGGCCCGGCGTGCTGGTCGAACGGCAGCACGACGGCATCGCCCTGGGCGAGGCTCTCGAGCATGGCGTCGAGCGAATCGCGCTTCGAGAAGACGCCGAAGCCGGCCGCCTCGAAGCGGCGCGTGACGAGCCGATCGAGCCAGTCCGGCTTGATCGGTCGCCGCACGAAATGGAACTTGCCGCGCATCTCGGGGAACTGTGCGATGCCGGCGGTGGTCGAGACCTCCCAGTTGCCGAAGTGGCCGGTCAGGATCAGGATGCCCTTGCCCTGGTCGCGTGCGGCGATGAAGTTGTCGATGCCCTCGACGCGCACGAGCGCCTTCTTCCTTGCCGCGCTCAGCCAGCGAAAGCGGATGAACTCGCCGAGCAGCCGCCACAGGTGGCCGTAGTGCGCCGCGGCAAGGCGCTCGATTTCGTCCGGCTCGACGTAGGCTCCGTAGACGCGTTGCAGGTTGGCCGTCACGATCTTGCCGCGCAAGGGCAGGAAGCGGCGGATGAAGCGGCCTGCGCGCGACGGCGCCGTGCGCGCCGGCACCGCGAGCGCGACCGCCGAGGCGCTCACGCGATCGTGCGTCAGCGACAGCTCGACGCGCGCGATGCGGTGCAGGTCGAGCTGGTACTGTGCCGCCGCATTGCAGACGAGCCGGGGTGCGCCGTAGGCGTCGCGCGCGACCGAGAAATCGGTCGCTTCGACCTGGCCGAGCGCGGCGCCGCGCGGGAACAGCTTGAGGCAGGCCTCCTTCGCCGCGAAGCGCGCCGCGAGGCTCGCCGCGCGGCCCGGGCCGTCGCCGGCGTCGGCGAGTTCCTGCGCGCTGAAGAAGGCGCCGAGGCCGTCGGCCGGCGTCTCGCGCAGCAGGCGCTCGATGCGCGCGATCTCGACGCTGTCGATGCCGCAGCGCTCGGCGCCGGGCGCGGCGACATCGCTGCTCATCCGCGCGCCGTGCCGGGCATCAATCCTTCAGCCGCGTGATCTTGTTGCCCTGAATGCCGACACCTGCCATCAGCCCCTTCTGGCCGAAGATGAAGGCGTAGATGTCGTCCTTGGCCGTCGTCGTGGTGACCGACTTGCCCATGCCTTCGTCGACGACGACGACACTCGGCCCGACGCCGACCTCGAAGCCGTTGTTGGCGTCGAGCGCGACGATCGCCTTGCCGTTCATCAGAAACATCGCGTAGCCATACTGCTGCGCCCCCGCCTGCAGGCCGTAGGACGCGCCCGACGTGTTGTAGTAGCCGACCGCCTTGCCGCCCTTGAACAGCACGCCGTCGCCGTACTGGCCGCCGATGACGAGGCCGGCCTTGGTGATCTTCGGGAAGACGAGCACCGCGGCGGCGTGGCCCGAAAGCGACTTGGCTGCGGGGACGCTGGCCGTCAGCTTCTTCAGCGCGCTTCGCGCGTCGCGTTCGAGGTCGGCATGGTTGGCTGCCAGAGCCACGGTCGGCGCGATCAGGCCGGCGAGCAGCGCCACGGCGAAATGCCGAGGAAGGGCGGTCGAGGTTTGCATGGCCATACTTCTTGCTTCCTTGGGGTGAATCAGAGGCGGCGCACCAGCAGCGCTGCGTCGGTGCCGGCAAAGCCGCGGCAGACAACGAGCGCGACATCGCTGCGCGGCGTCTGGGTCGCGCGCGACACCTTCAGGCCGGCGCATTGCGGGTCGAGCGTCTCGAACATCGCCGTGCCGGGCACGACGCGCTGCTCGAGCGCGCCGAGCGCGAGCACCACATCCAGAATGCCCGCGGCGGCGATCAGGTGGCCGAAGGACCACTTGAACGCGGCAACCGGCGGCATCGCGGCGCCGAACACGCGGCGCAGCGCGGCGGCCTCGGAGCGGTCGGACTGCGGCGTGCCGTTGCCGTGGGCGACGATCATGCCGACGTCCTCGGGCCGCAGGCCGGCGTCGGCGAGCGCGGCTTCGACGGCACGCGCGACGCCGTCGCCATCTTCGCGGATCGAGAACAGGCCCTCGGCCTCGCTGACCGAGCCGCCGCCGAGCACTTCGCCGATCACGGTCGCGCCGCGCGCGGCAGCGGAGGCTTCGGTCTCGAGCACGAGCGCGGCCGCGCCCTCGCCGAACTGGCTGCCGTCGTGGCGCGCATCGAACGGGCGCAGCGCCTCGCTCGCGGCGAGGCCGACGCGGTGGTAGTACAGCAGCATCTGCGGCTCGATCGGTGCGTCATGGCCGACGGCGACGGCGCGATCGCATTCGCCGTTGCGCAGCGCCTCCATCGCCTCGACCACTGCGAGCAGGCCGCCGATGCTGTGGTTCGTGATGCACGCGTTCGGGCCCTTCAGCCCGTGCCGGATGCCGATGTGGCCGAGCACGTTGTTGGGCAGCGTGCGCAGCAGCCACATCGGGTTGACGGTGTCGAGCAGCTTCTCGCCGAAGGCCTTGAGCTCGCCGTTCGCTTCGCTCAGCAGCGGCAGGTAGTCGTACTGGTTCTGGTAGTTGCCACCGCCCGCGCCGACGTAGACGCCGCTGCGGTCGCTGAACGTCGCCGCCGCGGGCGCGTCGAGCGCCGCGCGGTGCGTGAGCAATCCCGAGCCCTCGATCGCGCGGCCGGCGGCGTAGAGGCCGAACAGATCGGTGCGCCGGATCAGCTTGTGCAGCTTGCGGTCCTCGACCAGCGCGCGCGGGTTGAAGTCGGGCACCTCGCCCGCGATGGGCACCGGCCAGCCGCTCGCATCCCATTGCGTGACCGGGCCGATCGCGCAGCGCCCTTCGAGCAACGCGCCGAGGATGGCCTGCGGGTCCATGCCGGCGGCGCAGACGGCGCCGCTGCCGGTGACGACGATGCGGGGGGGCGTCATCGCCCGGCCCCGATCAACGCAGCGGTCTCTTCGGGGTGGCGCAGCACGACGCAGCTGTTGGAGCCGCCGAAGCCGAAGGAGTTGGACATCGCCATGCGCACCCGCTGGCGCTGCGCCTCGCCGAGGACGAGGTTGAGATCGCAGTCCGGGTCCGGCGTGCGGTAGTTCGCGTTGACGGGCAGCTCGCCGCGGTCGATCGCGAGCGCGCAGACGGCGATCTCGACCGCGCCGGCGGCGGCGATCAGGTGGCCCATGCTGCTCTTGGTCGAGCTCACCTTGAGCCGCGCAACGTCGCTGCCGAACACCGCCCGCGTCGCCGCGCTTTCGCTGCGGTCGTTCATGCCGGTCGAGGTGCCGTGCGCGTTGAGGTAGTCGATGTCGCCCGGCACCGCGCCGGCGTCTGCAAGCGCTGCCCGCATCGACTGGATCGGCCCGTCGCCGTCGGGCGGCGAATCGGTGATGCGGTAGCTGGAGAGCGAATTGCCGTCGCCCGCGAGCTCGGCGTAGATGCGCGCGCCGCGCTGCTTCGCCGCGTTCCATTCCTCGAGCACGAGGAAGCCCGCGCCCTCGCCGAGCAGGAAGCCGTTGCGCGTCGCATCGAACGGGCGGCTCGCGCGCTCCGGCGCATCGTTGTCGGGCGAAACCGCCGACAACAGGCAAAAGCCCGCCATGCCGACCGGGCTGATCATCGAGTCGAAGCCGCCCGCAAGCACGCGATCGACCGCGCCACGGCGGATCAGCTTCAGCGCCGTGCCGAGCGCCTGCCCGCCCGATGCGCAGGCCGTGTGCACCGCCGTCGCATAGCCGCGGATGCCGTAGCGTTGCGTCAGCAGCGACAGCCCGTTGTTCGCATTGCTGCGGCAGAAGATCATCGGGTCGTTCGCGCTCGGGTCCGTCAGCAGGCGATCGGTCTGCAGTTCGCCATCGGGCGCCGAATGGGCGTGCAGCGCGGCGAGGTCGACGAACTCCGACGTCATCATGCCGGCGCCGACCGCGCAGCCCCAGCGCGTCGCGTCCTCCGGCGTCGGCCGGATGCCGGCATCGGCGAAGGCCTGCTCGGCGGCGACGAGCGCGAAGCGGTGCGGGCGCATCGTGTGCTTGAGCAGCCGGCGATCGCCGGCCGCTGCGTCGTCGAATCCCTTCACCTCGGCGGCGATGCGCACCGGAAAGCCGCTCGCGTCGAACTGGGTGATCGCGGCGCCGCCGCTGCGGCCGGCGAGCAGCGCGGACCACGTCGATGGGGCGTCGTTGCCGACCGGCGTCACGAGGCCGATGCCGGTGATCGCGACTCGGCGTTGGGTCATTGCGCCTCCGTGAGTTCGAGCCGCGCGGTGGCGACAGTCCTGCCGTCGGTCTCGGCGGCGAGCTTGATCCGATGCGCGTCGCTTCGCCGCGCCTCGAGACGCAGCGCCTGGCCGGGCGCGATGAACGAGCGCATCTTCACGTGCGTCATGCGCGCCGGCTTCGCGCCGGGCGGCGCGAGCGTCATCGCAAGCCTGATTTGCAGGTCGAGCAGCAGCGTCGCCGGAAACACCGGCCGGCGCGGGAAGTGGTCGCCGAAGAACGGCGCCTGCGACGGCACGGCGAGCGTCGCCGCGACCGATTCGCCGTCCGCCGCGGGCTCGGCCTGCAGCGCCGGCAACGCGACGCCGCGAAACCGGCCCGGCGCGGCACCGGCGCCGCGCAACAGGACAAGCCGCTCGGCGAGCGCGGCGGGCGAATCGAAGTCCGCCACCGGCAGCATCGGGCCGAGGCAGTCTTTCAGCTCGATGACGCGCCGGCCGCCGACGCTCGCGAAGCCGGCGTAGGCGACCGCCTCGTCGTCGCAGTGCTCGATCTCGACTGCGAGCTCGAGCCGGTCGCCGGGCCGCACATCGCCGTGAAACGTCGTCTCGTTGGCGAGCGCCGCGACCGGCCGGCCGCGAAACGCGATGTGCTCCATCGCGGCCCAGGCCGCGAGCTGGCCGACCGCCTCGGCGACGAGGCAGGACGGAAAGGCCGCGATATCCGCTGGCACCGCGAACTCGCCGCGCG
>JAMLIM010000026.1 GCA_023954175.1 Rhizobacter sp. | reverse complement strand
ATCCGATGTCGCCGACCGAATTTCGCCATGCGCTCGCGCCGGTCTTCGACGCCGACCTGCCGGCCGCGCTGCGGCGCCTTGGCGCGCTGCCCGACAGCGCGCTCGACGAAACGCAGCGCGGTGTGCGTGATCGCATGTTGACGCGGTTCGCCGGCACCGACGCCGACGCCGACCTGGGGCTTGGCCTCGAAGGCCTGCCGCGGGAAGTCGCAGCCATCGTGCGCGCCTACCGACGCTACTGGAGCGCGGTGCTGATGCGCCGCGCAACGATGGAGCAAGCCGAAGCCCGCCTCTCGGTGGCGCTCGGGGATGCGCTGGCGGCATCCGGTGCGCCGTCCATCGGCCTGCAGCCGCGAGACCTGGACGCGCAAGCCGACACCGCCAAGGCCTTGCTCGAATCGCATGCACTGCACGTCCTCGGCGGCGTGACGGCGCCACTGCGCGAACTGATGCTGTGGCGCACCAGGCAGTCGAAATTGCAGACGATCGCGCTGCCGGGCGGCGCGGTCGAGGTGAACGTCGCCCTGCTCGATGACTTCATCAGCCTCGGCTGGGCCGCCTGGGCCACCTGCGATCACCGCCACACCGGCGGCTGGGCGGTAGCGGAGGGCATCATGGTCGTGCGGCCTGCGTGGCAGCTCGACAGCGAGGACTACCGCATCAGCCTGCTCGCGCACGAGGCGCAACACTTCTGCGACTTGCGGCGCTATCCGAAGCTCGCCTCGGCCGACCTGGAGTTCCGCGCCAAGCTGGTCGAACTGGCCCTCGCCGACGAGTCCCGGCACCGCTTGTGGGCAAGGTTCGTCGCCGAAGCCAGGCGCGACCGAGGCCTGCCTCACAACCACGCGAGCTACTGGCTCGTCGAGCGCCTGAGGCAGCGCCTTGGCGGCGACGAGAAGCGCGCCGGCGAGGCGTCGGCGCTGCGCCGCGCAGCACTGGCCGAACTGGCGGCCCACAGCGCGGCCCTCGACGCGGGCGCCGATGCGTCCGGAACCAACCCGGTGCACACGGCGCTGCCCTGACCGCGCGGCCGCGCACCGCAGCGTCTGGGCGCCTGACGGCGCGCGGTCAGTGCTGCGGCGCCGCGCCCCGCAGCGCGCCGGGCACGCCAAGCAGTTGCGAAGCGCCGCGAAGCTGACGCACCAGCCCACCGTCGACGCGCAGCGCATCTTCGACGAACCAGCGCACGGCCAGCGGATACAACTCGTGTTCGCGCGCGAGCACGCGCGCGGCGAGCGCGGCTTCATCGTCGTCCGGCAGCACCGGCACCACGGCCTGCGCCACGATCGGGCCGTGGTCCAGATCCGGCGTCACGAAGTGGACCGTCGCGCCGGCCACCTTGCAACCGGCCTCGATCGCGCGCCGGTGCGTGTGCAGGCCGGTGAATGCCGGCAGCAACGAGGGGTGGATGTTGAGCATCCGGCCTTCGTAGCGCTGCACGAAACCCGCGGTCAGGATGCGCATGAAGCCGGCGAGCAACAGCAGGTCGGGCGCGTGCGCGTCGACGGCGTCGGCCAGCGCCGCGTCGAAAGCCTCGCGGCTGGCGTAGTCGTGGTGATCGACGACCGCGGTCGCGATGCCGCGCGATGCGGCGTATGCGAGGCCACCCGCATCCGCCCGGTTGCTGAAGACGGCCGCGATGCGCGCATCCCAAGCTTCGGCTGCGCAGGCCTCGACGACGGCACGCATGTTCGAGCCGCGGCCCGAGATCAGGATCACGATGCGCTTCATCGGCGCGCAGTGTAGCCGCCGGGTGGCGCGCGGGGCGGGTCACTAGAATCTGCGTTCCTCCCCGTCACGAAGCCCCTCATGAAGCCACGCGTCCTCTCCGGCATGCGCCCCACCGGCGCGCTGCACCTCGGCCACTACCACGGTGCGCTGAAGAACTGGGTGCGGCTGCAGGCGGACTACGAGTGCTTCTACTTCGTCGCCGACTGGCACGCGCTGACGACGCACTACGAAGAGCCGGGCGTGATCGAGAAGAACGTCTACGACATGGTGATCGACTGGATCGCCGCCGGGCTCGACCCCGAGCAGTGCACGATCTTCATCCAGAGCCGCCTGCCCGAGCACGCCGAACTCTTCACGCTGCTCGCGATGGGCACGCCGCTCGGCTGGCTCGAACGCGTGCCGACCTACAAGGACCAGATCGACAAGCTGAAGGACCGCGACCTCGCGACCTACGGCTTCCTCGGCTACCCGCTGCTGCAGGCGGCCGACATCCTGATCTACAAGGCGAGCTTCGTGCCGGTCGGCGAGGACCAGGCCTCGCACGTCGAACTGACGCGCGAGGTGGCGCGCCGCTTCAATCACCTCTATGGGCGCGGCGCAAGCTTCGAGGCGCAGACGGCGGCGGCGATCGGCAAGCTCGCGAAGGACGACGCGCGCTATCTGGAGAAGCAGCGCAAGGCCTTCGGCGAAACCGGCAGCGCCGAGGCGCTCGCCAAGGGCGAAGCGATCGTCAAGAAGGCGGCAACGTCGATCGCCGGCTGGAGCGAAGCCGACAGCGAGCTGCTGATGGGCCACCTGCGCGGCGCGGGCCGCACCATCCTCACCGAGCCGCAGGCGCTGCACACGGAGGTGACGAAGCTGCCCGGCCTCGACGGCGCGAAGATGAGCAAGAGCTACGGCAACGCGATCCTGATGCGCGACGAGCCTGCCGAGGTCGCGAAGAAGATCCGCGGCATGATGACCGATCCCGCCCGCGTGCGCCGCACCGACCCCGGCAACCCGGAGAAGTGCCCGGTGTGGGACTTCCACAAGGTCTACAGCGACGCGCCGACGCGCGACTGGGTCTGGAAGGGCTGCACCACGGCCGGCATCGGCTGCCTGGAGTGCAAGCAGCCGGTGATCGACGCCATCGTGAAGGAGCAGCAGCCCTGGCGCGAACGCGCCGAGAAGTACCTCGCCAACCCGAAGCAGGTGCACTGGATCGTCGAGATGGGCACCGAGCGCGCGCGCATCGTCGCGCGCCAGACGATGAAGGACGTGCGCGAGGCCATGGGCCTGAACTACTGAGCCGGTGAGCAACGAGACGGCGCTCGCCCGCCACGCACTGCTGGTGCGTTCGCTGATGCGTGGCGATGCGTTCGCGACGCCGCCCGCAGAGCGCAGCCTGATCGAGACGCACATCTCGAGCCTCGTGCTCGCCGGGTGCTACGTCTACAAGCTGCGCAAGCCGCTCAAGCTCGACTTCCTCGATTTCTCGACCCCCGCGCTGCGCCATTTCGATTGCCTGGAGGAGTTGCGCCTGAACCGTCGCACCGCGCCGCAGCTCTACGTCGACGTGCTGCCGATCGTCGGCACGCCCGAGGCGCCGCGCATCGGCACGCATGCCGACGCGCCGCGCGCGATCGACTGGGCGCTGCGCATGCGCCGCTTCGATCAGGACCTTCTGCTCGACGCGATGGCGCGCGCCGGCACGCTGGCGGCCACGCACATCGATGCGCTCGCCGAGCGCGTCGCAACGTTTCATGCGAGCCTGCCGCCCGCGCCGCCGATGCACGACCACGCGCGGGGCCAGGCGGCCACGGTGCGCGCCTGGGCGCTCGCGAACCTCGACGCGCTGCGCGCCGCTGCGACATCTGCCGCGCAGGCCGAGCGCGTCGCCGCGCTGCGGCGCTGGACGGATCGCGAATGCACGCGGCTTGCGCCGCTGATGCGGCGACGCGAGGTCCACGGCCACGTGCGCGAATGCCACGGCGACCTGCACCTGCGCAACATCGTGCTGATCGACGGCGTGCCGCTGCCCTTCGACGGCATCGAGTTCGACGCCGAGATGCGCCGGATCGACGTCGTGAACGACATCGCGTTCACCTTCATGGACCTGCTGGGCCACGGCCTGCCCGAATTCGCCTGGCGCTTCGCGAGCGGCTACGCCGAACACAGCGGCGACTACGCGGGGCTGGCGCTGCTGCGCTTCTTCGCGGTCTATCGGGCGCTGGTGCGTGCGCGCGTCGCGTTGCTGCGCGCGCAGCAGGTGCAAGCCGAAGCGGAAGCCGAAGCCGGGTCGGTAGCCAAGGCTGGGGCGCACGACTCGATCGAAAAATACCTCGCACTCGCCGAGTCCCTCGCCGAACCCGCGGCCGCGCAGCAGCCCTTGCTCGTGCTCACGAGCGGCGTGTCGGGCTCGGGCAAGAGCACGGTCGCGCAATGTCTGGCGCAGCACCTCGGCGCCGTGCGCGTGCGATCCGACGTCGAGCGCAAACGCCTCTTCGCGCTGGCCGCCACCACGCGCCCGGCGCCGGCCGAGCTTGCGACGCTGTATGGCGCCGACGCCACGCAGCGCACCTACGCGCGCCTTGGCGAGCTTGCGCGCGAGCTGCTGCAGGCGGGCGTCTCGGTCGTCGTCGACGCCGTCGCCCTGCGGCGCAGCGAGCGCGACGCGTTGCGCAGCCTCGCCGACGAATGCGGCGCGCGCTTCAGCCTGGTCGAATGCCACGCGCCCGAGGCGGTGCTGCGCGCGCGCATCGAGCGTCGATTGCGCGAAGCGAACGACGCGTCCGACGCCGACGCCGGCGTGCTGGCGCTGCAGTTGGGCGTGCGCGAACCCGCCGCCGCCGATGAAGCGGTGCTTGCGTTCGACACCGACTGCGCGATGGAAGAACTCGAGCGCCGCTGCGAGGCCCTCGCAGCCCGGCTCGTCCACGCACCGCGCGCCACCGAGACCCCACCGCCATGACGCTTGCCACGATCGAACTCAACCCCGCCGCCGAAGCGCGCGCGGTGCTCATCATCCTGCACGGCCTGGGCGCCGACGGCACCGATTTCATCCCGATGTGCGACGCGCTCGACCTCGCGAGCCACGGGCCGGTGCGCTGCGTGATGCCGCGCGCGCCCGAGCGGCCGGTGACGATCAACGGCGGCATGCGCATGCGCGCCTGGTACGACATCCTCGGCGCCGATCTGCAGCAGCGCGAGGACGAGGCTGGCCTGCGCGAATCGGTGCGTGACGTGCATGCGCTGATCGCGCGCGAAGTGGCGCGCGGTGTGCCGGCGCGCCGCATCGTGCTCGCCGGCTTCTCGCAGGGCTGCGCCGTCACCCTGCTCGCCGGGCTGCGCTACCCAGAGCGCCTCGCGGGGCTGGCAGGCATGTCGGGCTATCTTCCGCTCGCGCAAACCACCGCTGCCGAGCGCGAAGGCGCCAACCACGACGTGCCGATCTTCCTCGCCCACGGCCGGGGCGACGGCGTCGTGCCGATCGCGCGTGGCGAGCAATCGCGCGATGCCTTGCAGGCGCTCGGCCACGTTGTCGAATGGCACGACTACCCGATGGAGCACTCGGTGTGCATGGAAGAAGTACAGGCGCTCGACCGCTGGCTGCAGCGCGCGTGGGCTTGATGTGCCTGATCGACCCGACCTGAACCGGAGCACGACCGCATGACGACCCAAGCCCTCGCCGCAAGCCCTGCATGTCGCCGCCTGGCGTGGCTCGGTGCCGCCCTGCTGCTCTCGCTGCTGCTCGGCGCCTGCGCGACGATGAGCGACGGGCTGCGCGTCAACGTCGTCGGCGTCGAGCCGCTGCGAGGCGAAGGCCTCGAGCTGCGTTTCGCCGTCAAGCTGCGCGTGCAGAACCCGAACGAGACCAGCATCGAGTTCGACGGCGTCGCGGTCGATCTCGAACTCGACGGCAAGAACCTCGGCAGCGGCGTGAGCGACCAGAAGGGCAGCGTGCCGCGCTTCGGCGAGACGATCATCACGGTGCCGGTGACGATCTCCGCCTTCTCGGTCGCGCGCCAGTTGCTGGGCTGGACCGATGCGCAAAAGCGCGGCGCGATCCCCTACACCGTGAGCGGCAAGCTCGCGGGCAGCAGCTTCGGCAGCGTGCGCTTCTCGCGCAGCGGCACGCTCGAGCTGCCGCAGTCGGCCGGCGGCGCGGCCACCGGCGGTTGAGGCGCCGGCTCGGCTACTTGCGGTTGAGGCGCTCGCGCGGCGGCGCCAAGCTCCTCAATCCACGCCGCTGAAATACGCACGCTGCCGGCTGCGCGCGGTGTTGCCGAAGTAGCTGCGCCACCAGGTGTTGCCGACGTCGAGGAACTTGAACTTCGTCTGCGCCGGGTCGTCCTGCGCCGCGGCCCATTCGCGAAACGCGTAGTGGCTCCACAGGCGCATGAACTCGCCGAGGTAGATGTCGGCGACGCGCCGGTTGCCGCGGATGACGAGCATGTTCTCGTCGTTCTCGGTCGTCGACGCCTCGCTGAAGTTGGCCGAGCCGCTGATGACGACCGGATTGCGCCCGAGCGGGTCGATGATCGCGAGCTTGGTGTGGATGAAGCGCACGTGCGTGTTCAGCCCCGGCAGCACCTCGCGCACCCAGCGGTCGAACTTGTTGGTCGCGAGCAGGTTGCCGACCGCGAAGCGGTTCTCCACCTGCTTGCGCAGTGCGAGCATCTCCGCTTCCGCGGCGGCGCGCTTCGCCTTCGGGATGCCCGACGCGAGCAGCTTGTCGAGCAAGGCGTAGCGCAGCGGTGCATGGCCGTTGCGGTAGGCGTCCTTAAAGCGCGTGCTCATGCCGAACGCGAAGGTCATGAACAGCGCCTCCTGCGCCGCCTCGGCGCGGTTGGCGTACCAGTCGAGCGCGGCGAGCGTCTGCTGCGGGCTGAGGATCACGCCGATGCCCTTCGGTGGCGCGGCCTTCGGAATCCTGTTCAACGCCGAGAGCGCGCTGCGCAGCGCGTCGTGGTCCGGCTGTGCCGCGAGCAAGGTCCAGCAGTGCATGTAGGCCGCCGCCACCGGCGGCTGCTCGACGACGTGCACGACGTTGGACTGCCCGTAGACGCCGCCGAGCGAGAAGTTGGTCGAGCCCGTCAGCACCGCGATCGGCTCGCCGTGCTGGAGCAGCACGATGAACTTGTGATGCGAGATCGGCGGGTACTTCACGCTCGGGTCCGTCAGCCGCTCGATGCAGAGCGTGTCGATGCCCGCCGCCTTCGCCGTCGCGCGGTTCGCGTCGCGCGGGAAGACCTCGCCCTTCGCGTTCGGCTTGTTCGGGTTGGCGTCGTAGAGGATCTGCACGTCTGCGCCGAGATCGTGCGCGTGCCGCAGCGCATCGGCCACGCGCTTCAGGCGGAACTCGTAGGCCGACACGCGCAGCCCGAAGTCCGGCCCGCTCGCGAGGCCGATGAAGGCCTCGATCGCCTCGGCCGCGCCGCGCGACAGCCACGCCCAGCGGCCGTCGCCCGGGTTGCCTTCGTCGGGCTGCAGGTTGCCAAAGCGGCGCGCGTACTCCTGCGACGCGGCGGCGCCGCGGTTGAAGAACACGTCGTTGTCGCCGCCCACCTCCGACTCGGTCGTGACAAAGACCGCGACCTCGCGGAACGGCTGCAGGTTGCGCGGCGTGCCCTTGAGCGCAAGCACCCGGTACTTGTAGCGCCGGCCGGGCTTGGCCGAATAGTCCGACCAGGTGAAGCCCTGCACCGGATGCTCGCGCGTCGAATAGGTCGAGCCCGCGACGAAGCCGGGGTCGGTCTCCTCGAAGGTCTTGATGCCGCTCATCCAGCGCGCCTCCTCGCCGGTGTAGTCGGTGCGGTGGATCGCGAAGCCCATGTGGCCGTCGCAATCCTCGCGCGGCATGCTCATGCCGAGCATCACGACGTGCGAGCCGGCAATGGCCCGCACCGTCAATCCGTCACTGGTTCTGCTTGCGCGCATCGTGGTACCTCGGTTGGCGGGGATGGTGAACCGATTCTTGCGCGCGGCAGGCGCGCGGCCCATCCCGATGATGACTTGCGGGTGTCGGGCGCCGTCCCGCGCGTCGCCGCCTACACGGTGCGATAGACCTGTGCACGATGACCGACCTTCACCACTTCGACGATCACCTGTGCATCGTGAATGCTGTAGACGATGCGCCAGGCGCCCTGGCGCACGCGATACAGCTCGGCCGGGCCCGCCAGCTTTTCGGAGCCCGGCCCGCGCGGCTCATCGCGCAGCGACTCGATGCGGCGCAGGATGCGCGAAACGTCGGCCTTCGGGATGCCGCGCAGGTCCTTCGCGACCGAGGTCTTGAACCTCAGATCAAAGCGTGCCATCGGCCTTGAGCTTGGAGAGGAAATCCTCGTAGCTCAAGCTGCGCTCCTTGGCCCGTGAGCGTACGGCTGCCAGGTCCGCTTCGTCGTCCTGCAGCGACTGGCGCAACGCCTCGTTGACGATGTCCGACATGCTGCGCCGGCTGTGCGCGGACTTCAGGCGCAGCGCCTTGTGCAACTCGGGCTCCAGATAGACCGTGGAGCGCACGGCCTCGGCGGAATCGGACATTGGCACCTCCCAGACGCAAGACGAAATGTGCATCTTATCGCTTTGACGTCATGACGTCTGGACATCAGCTTCCTCGTCACACAGATGGCGCCGTGCAGACTGGGCAAAGTGGCCACCCCGCTGCGACGAAGCGCATCGGCAGCGGCGGACCGACTCATGCAAGCGCTGCGTCTATCCAATCCCATCGTTTTTCCTTGACCATCACGAAGCGGCAGCGCCCCTCGGACAGGTTCGCCCACAGGCCACCGACCAAACGGTCATCCTCCGCGCCAGCCCAACGATCGGCGCCCTTGTATTCGACCGCCAGGACCGTACCGGGCTCGCCTGGGCTGCCCGGCAGCTGGCACAGGAAGTCCGGGTAGAAGCGCCCGTCGGCCTTCTGCAGGAAGAACGAACTGCCTGCACGCCGAACAAGGTTGCGCACCCAGAACTGGATGCGTCCCTGTTGCGCCTGAATGTCGAGCCAGCACGCGCATTCGAACTCCTCCTTGCTGTCGAAGTCTCCGATGCGGCCGTAGAAGTGCTTGCGGAAGTCGAAGTGCCCATAGGGCGAGCTCGGGCCATCGTAGTCGCGGCTGGGCGCGTAGGCCTGGGCGTGGAACTCGAAGGCGTACTGATCCGTCACCGCGACGCGCGATGCCGCCTCAATGCCGAACAGCGTCCGCTGGAACGCCTTGCCGACCGCCCGCTTGCGCAGCTCCCGGATGCGCGCCTCCAGCAGATTGCGAGCCATGAACTTTTGCAGATTCGCGCGGGCCAGCGTAAAGCCTTCCCTGCGCAGCAGTTCGGTCAGCCACTTGGCGACGAAGGCCTGCTTGCTGGCGTGGGTGAGCGATGGCTCCGGCAGGTTCCGGCACAGCCACGTCGCAAG
Source organism: Rhizobacter sp. (assembly GCA_023954175.1). GTDB lineage: Bacteria > Pseudomonadota > Gammaproteobacteria > Burkholderiales > Burkholderiaceae_C > CAIKUF01. The sequence goes on along the minus strand of JAMLIM010000026.1, from coordinate 35,399 downwards.
ACGTACCTCGTCCCAGTGCTCTGGCTGATAGACCAGCCCCAGGTCACGCTGCAGATCGGGCAGGAAGCGCGAGATGACCTTGCCGCTCTCGCCATCGACATCGATCTCGCCGCCTTCGGACACCTTGAGGCCCGCGCCCAGCGCAGTGATGTCGTCGCCGGTCGGCGCGGCGTCGTAGGTCGACAAGTCCCACGGATAGTCGAGCACCTCCGGGTCGTCGAACAATTGCAGTTCACCCTGCACGCGCAAGGCAAGCTGCGGCACGCGAAAGCGCTCGCCCAGTTCCGCCGGCGTCTGGAAGAACTCGATCGCCGTGCTGCGGCTGATCTCGGCCGCTTCGACAATGGCCGCCGCCGCCGAGTCGCTGGTGACCGAGGCCTTCAGCAGCTCGGCCTCGTCCTCGGTCAGCGGGGTGGTGATGGTCAGCGTGTTGAGCTTGCCGTCCCAGCTCACCTTGTCGCGCACCGGCTTGGGCACGCTCCTGAGATCGGGCTTCTCGGTCAACGTGATCGCCACCGGCCGAACCACGACGCGCCCGGCGTGGCCTTCCAGGTCCAGCCATGCCTGCTCGGATTTGGCGGCGGTGACGAACTCCGTCACCTCGCGTCGTTCGAAGCCCGCGCCCGCGACCAGGCGGTCACGCAGCGCGCCAGCGGTCTCGGCGAAGTTGCGCGACACCACGAAGGCATAGGACTGATTCAGGGCCTTGGCCCGCCGGTGGCGCGCACCGGGCTGGCGCAACACGCGCCCGAGCAACTGCTCCACCGCCGTGGCGGACGACAGCGAGGCCATGCTCACCAGGATGTAGGCGAAGGGGCAGTCCCAGCCCTCGGCCAGCGCCCGCTGGGTGATGACGAACTTCACCGGGCAGCTTGGGTCGGCAATGCCCAGCTTGTAGTCGGCGTCGATCTGCTCCAGCCCCTTTTCCTCGCCGGTGGCGACGACGATCTCGGTCGACGGAATGCCGTGGTTGGTGATCAGCTCGTTCTTCACGCGCTCGAAGTCCAGCGTTTCCACCCCGGCGCGGCGCGGCTCCGACTGAATCAACACCAGCGGCCGAAGGTAGGCGCTGCCTGCGCGGCCTTCCTCATCAGCCAGCTTGTGCAGCGCGTCGCGCCGTCCGATGGCGTCGGCCAGACACTGCTGCCAGTTCGGCTCGGTTTCCAGCACCACCGGCAGCTTGATCATTTCCTCCGCCTTCAACTCGGCGGCAGAGACGCTGTGCAGCACGTTGCTCGGCGTGCGCTCCAGATCAGGTGTCGCGGTCAGCTCCAGCACGCCGCTCGGGCGGAAACGCGCCAGCATGTCGAAGGCCAGCTCGGTGCGGCTGTTGTGCGCCTCATCCACCACCACGAAGGGCCGGCGCAGACGCAACACATTCGCCAGCGAGCACGGCGTCGTGCGTTCGGCGCCCTCGCCCTCGCTCAACAAGCCGTTACGCTGGGTGGGCGACAGGTTGTCGAAGTGGTGCATCAGCGCGCCGCTGCTCTGGTACACCTTGCGGGATTCCTCGTCCTCCACCTGAAACGCCTGCCGGGTGGCGACGATGATCGTGGTCGAGGTGTCGAGCGTCGCTCGGGTCACGCTCTTGGCCTCGTCGAGGTCCATCACCGTGACGGGACCGGCCTCTCGCAGCGCCGTGTGGTACGGATGCAAGCGGTCGCGCAGGGCCCGCAAGGTCTGCTCGCGGATGGGCTTGCTCGGCACCAGCCACAGGATCACGCTGTGCTCGCAGCGCAGCAGGTGCGTGTTGACCAGCGCCACGCTCTTGGCCGCGAGCCAGGTCTTGCCGCCGCCGGTGGGCACGCGCAGGCAGAAGTACGGCATGTCGGGCGGAAAGCCCGAAAGCGGGTTGTATGCATTGCCACGGCCCCACAGCGCTTCGGTGGTGGCGGTGAAGGCGATCGAGGGCGACGGCAGCGCGTGACAGGCCTTGAAATAGGCCTCGACGCTGTCGAGCACCTGCTGCTGGTAGACCTTGGGCGCGAACGCGGTCATGGCTTGCCGGTGTAGCGGGCGGGCGCTTCCTGCGCGACCGCTGCCGCCGTGAATGCCGCAGCCGTCGGGCTGATCGTCTCGACCACACCCCGGCGACTGAAGACGATGGCAGTGCCGGTCTGCCGCGCCAGTTCACGAGCGCGCAGCGCGGCGCGGTGCAGCGCCGCCAGCGACAGGCGCAGATCGGCGTCGCGAGCGGTATCGATGGGTTGGGTGTTCATGGCTTCTCGCTCCAGTCAAGCAACACCGGCTCGGGACCGGCGTTGTCGTACAGCACCCAGGCATCCGCCAGGGGCGCGTACAGGCGTTCGAAGTTCGCGCGGCCGGCGGCAAAGCGCCGGCGGATCGTGTCTTCAGGGACATGGTGCCCGCCTTGGCGCACGCGCTGTGCGACGCGGGCGATGGCCTCCTCGGGGCTGTCGAGCTGCAGAAAAATCAGCTTGACGCGGTACCCGGCGGCCTGCCAAGCGCGGATGTGTTGCACATAGCTGCGCCCGGCCAGCGTGGTTTCGAAGGCGAAGCTCTCGCGGGCCGCGAAGTGCCGGGCCATCTCCAGCAGCATCAGGCGGCCGGCCTGCACCGCTGCGGCTTCGGGCGCAAACGGCGCCAGCCCGGCGGCGATCAGGTCGGCGTTGACGAACACGGGGCAGCCCGCCTCGTTCGGCAGGAACTCGCGCGCGAACGTGGTCTTGCCCGCGCCGTTCGGCCCGGCGATCATGATGACCTTGAGCTCATCCGCCATTGCTACACCTCCAGCGCGTAGGGGGTCTGCTTGAAGGTGAGCCCCAAGCGTGCGGCGCGGCTGCCCATGCGGTTGGCGGCGGCGTAGATCACTTTGGGGCCGGCGAACCCGGGCAGCACATCGAACACCGGGCCGGTGAGCACGTTGCCGCCAGCCGCCGAGCGGTCCTTGAGGATGCCGTTGTAGAGCAGGTAGATCGCGCGGCCCTCGTGCACGCCCAGCAGCGGCGAATCGGCTTTGCCCGTGTAGCCGGCACCGGTCTCGGCGAACCAGACGAACTCGGCCAGTTGGGCAAAGCTCACATCGCGGCGAATCTGACCCTCGGCATCGAACAGCGGTTCCGCCGAGAGGCGGCAGAACTGGAAGCCGCCGCCGAGACCTGTGATGTGTTCCCCCTTTGCATTCGAATAGCCTGCAATCGCCCGCGTCGCCCGACTGGCTGTGATCTTCGTCGCCACGCCCGGCAGCATTTCTACCTGGATGAATCGGCGCGAACCCCCATCCTCGACGTTCTGTCTAAGCACCGCGTGGCCGGTGGTGCCCGAACCTGCGAAGCTGTCGAGAACGATGGAGTCTCTGTCAGTGGCGATCTGAAGAATGCGCTGTATCAGGCGTGTGGGCTTAGGAGTAATGAATACGTCATCGCTCGACTCGAAGTCGACAAGTTCGAGAAGTTCCTTCTTGGCTTCTTGGGTGTGGCCCACGTCCTTGTAGAACCACATCGTCTGGGGTACTACGCCATCTTTCACATCCGACAGGTAGCGCTTGAGGCGGGGCATGTTGTTTCCAGATTCACCCCACCAGATACGACACTCCTCATTGAGACGATCGAAGTTCGCTTTCGACACTCGCCAATACATACCTTTACCAGGGCCAGGTATGACCCGACCAGATGGACACGTGACCGGGTAGGTTCCTTCTGAGTAGTAGTTGCGTGCCTGCAAGTCCCCCGAGGTCCATGGGCCTCGGGGATCTTCATCATCATTCTTGTAGCGCGCCTTCGCGTCGTCCCCGCGTGGCAGGAGATTTGGCTTCCATTTGCCTGCGTTCGACGCGTACAGAACTATGTAGTCGTGATCCTCGGAAAGATGTCGCGCAGAGTTCTTCGGAGAAAAGATCTTCTGCCAGAGTACTGTGGCGACGAAGTTCCTCGCCCCGAATATTTCATCCATCAGCAAGCGCAGCGTCGCCACTTCGTTGTCGTCGATCGACACGAAGATCGCCCCGTCCTCGCGCAGGAACTGCTTCAAGAGGACGAGGCGCGGGTACATCATGCACAGCCAGCGGTCGTGCCGGTCCAGCGTCTCGCCTTCCTTGCCGACCACCTCGCCCAGCCACTTGCGGATCTCGGGGCTGTTGACGTTGTCGTTGTAGACCCAGCCCTCGTTGCCGGTGTTGTAGGGCGGGTCGATGTAGATGCACTTCACCTGGCCGGCATAGCGGGGCAGCAGCGCCTTGAGCGCGTGCAGGTTGTCGCCCTGCACGATGAGGTTGCCCGAGCTCTCGCCCGCGCCGTCGCCGCAGGAGAGGTCGGGCACCGGCTCCAGCAGGCGCAAGGGCACTTCCTTGTGATGCTTGACGACGGCTTCCTTGCCGATCCAGTTCAGTGTGGGCATGGCGCTCTGGTGGTGCGTTGGCGGGCTGCGCCGGTTTGCGACATTCGGTGTCTGAAGGGCTGCGCGGCCGTTTGTGCGCGCGCGCAAGCTTGCGTTGCGCACGCCGCGCATGCAGTGATGGCCTCGGGGTTCACTGGACGCGCTCGTCGTCGTTCTTCGCGATGGCCGAGTGTAGACACTCGGCGCACGGCGCCGCCGCCTCGGGCCGCGCCCGGGCGCCACGTCGTGCCGATGCGGCCGTCGACAATGCCGATGCGGCGGTCGGCGACGGCGGCGAAGTTGCCGTCGTGGGTGACGGCGACGACGGTCTTGCCCGTGTCGCGCGCCGGTGCGCGCAGGATGTCGCGCGCTGCGGCATGCCAAGAACGCGGATCGGCGGCGCTATGCTCGCCTTGATTTGGGGCAACGCCGAGCGGCGCTCCGCAGCACGACATGGCGAACCTGCACATCACCGACATCGAGTCCGCCATCAACTGGTGGCGTGACAAGAAGCCCTCGCCGGACGGCGTCACGGCCTGCGCCGAGGTGCGCGCGCTGGCCGAGGTCTATGCGCAGATGGCGGTCGAGCGCGCGAGTGAACTCGACGAGCAGGCGATGCCGCCCGACGCGTTCGCCGCGTGGCTCGCCTGGTACGCGAGCACGCCCGACGCACCGTGCATCGCGATCTGCTCGACGAGCCAGGGCGACGACATCTGCAAGGGCTGCGGCCGCACCTTCGACGAGGTGCAGCATTGGACCGTGATGACGCCGGCCGAAAAGCGCCGGACCTGGCATCGCATCACGACGCAGGGCACGGCGTGGCGCTTCAACCGCTACGCCGAGCGTGCGCGCAAGGCGGGCGGCGCGGATCGTGCCGATGCGCCCGCCTCCGCGGCCAGCCCTGCGCCCGCCCCCGCGTCCACGCCGAACCGCACACGCTGATCGCCATGAGCGCGGAGTCGATTCTCGCGGTCGCGGCGGGGCCGCCAGTCAATCCGCGCATGTCGTTCGTGCAGGACGCGCGCCGCATCGCGCCGCTCGCCTGGCCGGTGTTCGTCGGTCAGGTCGCGGTGCTCGCGTTCGCGACCGTCGACACGGTGCTCGTCGGGCGCTTCGCGGCGCTCGACCTGGCGGCGCTCGCCATCGGCGGCGCGGTCTACATGATCGTCTTCATCGGCTTGATGGGCACGGTGCTCGCGGTCGGGCCGATCGCGGGCCAGCAGTTCGGCGCGAAACGCATGGCCGAGGCGGGCGCGCAGCTGAACCAGGCGATCTGGCTCGCACTCGGCTTGTCGGTCCTGGGCAGCACGCTGCTGCTCTTTCCGCAACCCTTCCTCGCGCTCGCGCGTGCCGAACCCGCGGTCGCGCTCAAGGTGCGCGCCTACCTCGGCGCGCTCGCCGTCGCGCTGCCGGCGGCGCTGATCTTCACCGCGTTCCGGGGTTTCTCGGTCGCGGTGTCGCGGCCGCTGGCGGTGATGGCGCTGCAGCTCGGCGCGCTCGCGCTCAAGCTGCCGCTGACGTGGTTGCTGATCCACGGCTTCGCGCTGCCGGCGCCGCTCGGCGAGTGGCGCGTCCCCCCGCTCGGCGTCGCCGGCTGCAGCATCGCGACCGCGATCGCGATGTGGGGCCAGTGCCTCGCCGCCGCGCTGCTGCTGCGGCGCGACCGCTTCTACGCGCCGTTCGGCCTGCACCGCCGCGGACTGCCGCGGCCGGACGCTGCGTCCCAGCGCGCATTGCTGCGCCTGGGCGTGCCGATGGGCCTGGCGACCGGGCTCGAGGTCACCGCGTTCACCTCGATGTCGTTCTTCATCGCGCGCTTCGGCACCACCGCCGTCGGCGGGCATCAGATTGCGATCAACCTCGTTTCGATGATGTACATGATGCCGCTCGCGCTCTCGATCGCGGCGGGCACGCTCGTCGCGCAGCGCCTCGGCGCGGGCGACGACCGCGACGCGCGACGCCTTTGCTGGCATTCGCTCGAGCTCGCCATCGCGATCGCCGCATTGATGGGCGGCGGCGTCTTTCTCGCGCGCGAGGCCCTGCTCGGCGCCTACACCCGGGACGCCGCGATCGTCGCCGCCGCGCTGCCGCTGCTGGCCTGGCTGATCCTGTTCCACATCGGCGACGCTGCGCAGTCGATCGCCGCGTTCGTGCTGCGCGCCTATCGCATCGCGACGCTCCCGATGCTGATCTATGCGGCGTCGCTGTGGGGCGTGGGCATGGTGGGCGGCTATCTGCTCGCCTTCGACGTCACCGGCCGCACCCCGGCCGCCCTGCGCGGCGCGCCCGGCTACTGGGCCGCGTTCACGCTCGGCATCACGCTTGCCGCGCTGCTGCTCGTCGGCCTGCTGGCCTGGGTGCTGCGCACCAAACGGCGCGAGCAGCGCGCCGAGCGCAGCCGCGCGCTCCAGTAGGGGCCTCGCGGCCGCGCGCCAGCAGCGGCCGGCCACGCTTGCGCGGGCGCCGCCGCCGGCTCACACCAGACTGAAACGCACGCCGGCAGCGTGTAGTGCGTCCGCCGTCTCGATGCCGAGGCCGCTGGCCGGCGTGACGATGCCCACGTGCGGCGTGCGCCCGAGCGTGCCCTTGGCCAGGCCGGCCGCGGCCGCGATCAGCATCTCGGGCGTCGAGCGGTAGCCGGGGTGGCCCTCGGCCGTCATCTCGCCGCGAACGCGCAAGCCGTCGGCCGCGGTGGCGAAGACGTCGAAGCGGTAGCCCATGCCGTCGAGTGCGGCCTCGCTCGGCCCTTCGCCGGGTTGCGGCGCGAAGCGTTCGATCAGCGCGCGCAGCGCCTGGCGCTGGAAGGCGAGCGGCCCGGCGACGGTGGCCCCGAGCCCGGCCAGCGGCGCGGCGAGCGTCGCCGCCGCGGCGAACTGCAGCGGCAACGTCGCCGCGGCCGGCAGCATGCGCGGTGTGGCGACGAGCGCGCCCATGTGCGTGCCTTCGCGGTAGCGGAAGTCCTTCGTGAAGAGGGTGTCGTCGCCCCACAGCGCCCAGCTGCGCAGCACCATCGGCGGGTTGACGAAGGGCGCAGGCACGGTCGGCGCGGTGACGGCGCCGATGTCGGCGTCGTAGTGCGGCGTCCAGGCGATCGCGTTGCGGCGCGCGACGACCGTCGCGCTGTCGTGCCCGGGCGGCAGCAGGCAGGCGACGTTGCGCACGCTGTCGCTGCGGTCGTGCTCGAGCAGCGCGCGCAGCGAGGCGACCGTGCCGCCGCTCGCGGCATCCGCCAGCCGCGTGATGCGCTTGCCGGTGAAGCTGACGACGATCTTCACCTCGCGGCAGGCCTGGCCGTGACGCTGGCGCAGCGCATGCGCGATCCACAAGGTCGCGATGTCGAACGGCAGCACTTCGTAGCCACAGCTCGGGATGATCCTGACGCCCGCCTCTTTCGCCGCCTCGTGATGGCGCTCGATCATCTGGCGCACCCAGAAGGTCTCGCCGCTGAGGTCGAAATAGTGCGTGCCGCCGGCGATGCAGGCCTCGATCACGGCCTCGCCGGTCGTTGCGTACGGCCCGGCCAGATTGAGCAGGACTTTCGTTTGCGCGGCAAGCGTCTCGAGCGACGCGGCATCGGTCGTGTCGGCCAGCAGCACGCCCGGCTTGGGCGATCCGCGCTTGGCGCCCTCGCCGATGAGTGCCTGCATCGCCGCGACATTGCGCCCGGCGATTGCCCAGCGCAGGCCCGTCCCCTGGCGCCGCATCGCGCGCACCGCCTGGCGCCCGGTGAAGCCGGTCGCGCCGAGGATCACCACGTCAAAGGGCTTCTCGGCCCTCTTTGTCTCGGCCATCTTTACGTTCTCTCCGTCGTGTCAAACGGCGAGCATAGCGCCGCACTTGTGACCGCCCCGCGTCCGGCGGGTGCGTCGGCCGGTCCCCCCGGGGGAGATGCGGGCCGGCTTGGGGTCGGCCCGCCGCTAGACCCGCCGCGAGAGGGCTGGCACAGGGTGTCTCATGCGAGCGGCAGGTCGAGCACGAAGCAACTGCCGCCGCCCTCGCGCGCCTCGCAGCGGACGCTGCCGCCATGGCGCTCGGCGATCTGCTTCACGAGCGAGAGGCCGAGGCCGACGCCGCCGGCGAGTTCGGCGTGCCCCGGCAGGCGATAGAACGGCTCGAAGATGCGCTCGCGCGACGCCTCGGGCACGCCCGCACCGCGATCGCAGACGCGCAGCAAGGCGCGGCCGTTGCGCGCGCTGGTGAAGAGCGCCACTTCGCCGCCGCCATAGCGGCGCGCGTTCTCGAGCAGGTTGCGCAACGCACGCCGCAGCAGGCGCTCGTCGCCCCGGACGGCGATCGAGTCGCCCTGCACCTGCGCATCGAAGTGCGACGCCGCCTCGACCACGAGCGCGAGCAGGTCGACGCGCTCCTTCGGTTGGAGCGGCTGCGCAGCGTCGAGCCGGCTTGCGAGCAGCACCTCTTCGACGAGCGCGTCGAGCTCGGCGATGTTGGTGTTGATCTCGCGCCGCAGGGCCTCGCGCTGCGCCGCGGGGGCGTCCTCGAACATCGCGAGCGCCATCTTCATGCGCGCCAGCGGCGAGCGCAGCTCGTGGCTCGCGTTGGCGAGCAGCGAGCGGTGCGAGCGCACGAGCGCTTCGATGCGCGACGCCGCACGGTTGAAGCTCGCGCCGACGGCGGCGACCTCGTCGTTGCCGTCCTCGGCGACGCGCCGGTCGAGCGCGCCTGCGCCGAAGGCTTCGACGCCGAGCTTGAGCGACTCGAGCCGGCGGGTCAGCCGGCGCACGACCGGATAGGCGCCGATCGAGATCGCGATGAACAGCACCGCAAGCGTCACCACCAGCCCCGCGCCGGGAATGCCCAGCCAGCCGGGCAAGCCGGGTGGTGGCCCGAATCGGCTGCCCGGGCCACCCGGGCCCCCCGGGCCGCCGGGCCCGCCCGGCCCCCCCATGAAGTGACGCATGCCCGGGCGCAACACGCGCAGCGTGCGCCCGTCGGCGAGCGGCAGCGAGGCGATGCGCGCGCTCCGGCCATGCCCCTCGCGCGCATCCGCCGCACGCCGCTCGAAGCGCTCGGACGCGGCGATGCGCTCGCCGTTCGCGGCGTCGAGCGCGAGCGGCAGGTGCATGCGCTCGGCGAGCGTCTCCAGCGCCTCGCGCTGCTCGTCGGCCGGCGCGCCGGCGGGCGGCAGATGGCCCTGCGCAAGCTCGGCCCACTCGACGAGCCGTTCGGCCCACAGCAGCTGGCCCTCGGTGCGCGCGCTGTCGATGTCGCGCTGGACCAGAAACGCCGCGACGAGCGCGAACAGCAGCAGCACGGCGACCACCGTGAGGTAGATGCGCAGGTACAGCGCGCGCATGCGTCAGGCCGAGGCGTCTGCGTCCTGCTTGCGGGCGAACACATAGCCCGCGCCGCGCACCGTCAGCACGCGCCGCGGCGCTTTCGGGTCGTCCTCGATCGCGGCGCGGATGCGCGAGATGTGGACGTCGATCGAGCGGTCGAACGCGTCCATCGGGTGCCCCTTGAGGGCATCCATGATCTGGTCGCGCGACAGCACCCGGCCCGGGCTTTGCGCGAGCACGACCAGCAGGTCGAACTGGTGGCCGGTGAGGTCGCAGGGCTTGCCGTCGATGTGCGCGCTGCGCGCGCCGAGGTCGATCTCGAGCCTGCCGAAGCGCAGCACATCGGAAGACGCCGGCTCGGGCTGGGCGCGGCGCAGCAGCGCCTTGACGCGGGCCAGCAGTTCGCGCGGCTCGAAGGGCTTGGGCAGGTAGTCGTCGGCGCCGAGTTCGAGGCCGACGATGCGGTCGGTCGGTTCGCCGCGCGCCGTCAGCATCAGCAGCGGCAGCTGCCGCGTCGCGGGATCGCCGCGCAGTTCGCGGCAAAGGTCGAGGCCGTCGCCGTCGGGCAGCATCAGGTCGAGCACGAGCGCATCGCAGGCTTGCGTCGCGAGCCGCAGGCGCCCTTCGGCGAGCGACGCGGCGACGGCGACGTCGAAACCGGCACCGCGCAGGTAGTCGCCGATCATCGCGGTCAAGCGCGCATCGTCGTCGATCAACAGCAGCCTGGCGTTCATGGGGCAGTCTGGAGTGGAAAGCAGAGCGCCCGGCAGCGGCGATGCCACCGGGCGGGGAACTGACGCGAGCATAGCGACTTGACGGCCGCCGACGGGGTCGGCGGATGCGTCAGGCAGTTGCGTCAGGCGGATGCTTCAGCTCTTCGGGCCGGATTCGCCTTGGCGACGCTGCATGCGCTCGCGGCGCTCATCGGCGCGCATCTTCATGCGCTCGGCGAACTTGGCGCGCTGCTCGGGCGTGAGCACGTTGGCGACGGCGACCATCGTCTCCATCATCTTCTTGCTCATCTGATCGTGCTGCGCGAGCATCTGCTGGCGCAGCGCGTCGACAGCGGCGGTATCGATCGTCGGCGCCGTCATGAGCGCCATGCCCTTCTCGCGCAGCGCGCGGCCGGTCTCGAACTGGGTCTTCGCGTCGGCTGCGGCGGCCTGCGTGATCTGGCGGATCTGCGTGCGTTGCGCTTCGGTCGCGTTCAGGCCGTCGAGCATGCGATCGACCATCCGGCCGCTGCCCATCATGCCGGGGCCACCGCCGCCCCACATCATGCCGGGGCCGCCCATGCCGGGGCCGCCCATGCCGTGGCCGCCGCCACAGCCACCATCGCGCCCGCTGGCCCAGGCGGTCACGCCGACGCCCGCCGCCAGCACGACCAGCGTGCCGATCGCGATGCGCTTCATGCCGCGCACGCGGCGCGGCGGCTGGTTCGTTGCGGGGTTCGTTCCAGGATTCGTCTCGGACATTTCATACTCCTTCAGGTCTCGGCCCCATCGGCCATGCAGCCATGCTCGGCCGGCGCGGTGAAGCCCGCATGAGAGCTGGGTAAAGTTTTGCGAAGGGTTTTGCGAAGGCCGTGCAAAAGTGCCGCCGCCGAGGGGCCTGACGCGCTTCGCCCACCCGACGCCGCCCCCCGACTCGCGGGTTGGCAGGCTTCGCGCCGATTTGACACAATTCGACACATGAGCAACGACCGCCAGCGTTACAAGTGGGACGACGAGAACAAGGACGATCGTCCGAGCGAGTTCGCGACCACCACCTTCTCGACCACCGCAGGCGCGCTTCACAGCAGTTGGTCGCACGAGCGCAGGAAGCGCCGGCGCGCCGCGCGCCGCGCCGGTGTGATGTGGGCGGTGCTGGCGGCGGTCGGCGCGAGCACGCTGCTGCTGTACGTCGTCGCCAGCTGGCTGCGCCACTGAGCCGTCCGCTGCAAGGACTTCCAACCCCGCCGCCTGCGGCGCTGCCGACGCGATCGTTGAGGCTGCTCAACGGCGCGCCCGCGCCGTGCCCGACGATGTCGGTTCGACGGGAGGCATCTTCGGTGCAACCACTGCTGCAACGCGAACAGGTGCGGATCGGCGCGGCCGGCGCGCCGAGTGTGCTCACGCTGCCCGCCGACGCGCCAGGGCTCGTCCTGTTCACGCTCGGCTCCGACGCCGGCGGCAGCGCCGACCACCCCGCCCGGCACGACGAATTCGTCGCGAACGCGTTGCACGCGCATGGCGTGGGCAGCCTGCTGCCGGAGCGATCGGATGCCACCGCCGGCACCGGCCGCGTAGCAGCGGACGTCGAACGCCAGACCCGGTGCATCGACGCTGTGCTCGTCTGGGCCACGCGGCATCCCGCGACAGCGGGGCTGCGCCTCGGCGTGTTCGGCACCGGCGCGGGCGCCGCCGCGGCGCTGCGGGCGGCGGCCGATCACGCGAACGCCGTTTGCGCCGTCGTCGCGTGCAGCGGCCGGCCCGATCTGGCGGGCGGCGCGGCACTGCAGCGCGTCGAGGCGCCAACACTCTTGATCGTCGGCGGTGCGGACGCCGATGCGCTGGCACGCAATCGCCAGGCGATGCGTCAGATGGGCTGCCGCAAGCGCCTCGAGGTCGTTCCCGGTGCGTCGAGCCGCTTCCTCGAGCCCGGCACGCTCGACACCGCGGCGCATCTGGCCGGCGCCTGGTTCGCGACCCATCTCACGGCGCGGTGCGACACATGACGGCGCTGCGCTTCGCGAATCGCGCCGACGCGGCACGCCGGCTGACGCAGCACCTCACGGCGATGCGATTCGAGCCGCCGATCGTCGTCCTCGCGCTGCCGCGCGGCGGCGTGCCGATCGGCGCCGCAGTGGCGCGCGCACTGCACGCCGAGCTTGACCTGCTGCTCGTGCGCAAGATCGGCGCCCCGTGGCAGCCCGAGCTTGCGGTGGCGGCGGTCGTCGACGGCGAGCGGCCCGAGGTCGTGATCGACGAGACGATGATGGGGCTTGCCGGCGTCGACCGCGACTACATCGAGTCGCAGACGCAGCACGCGCTGCGCGAGATCGCGCGCCGCCGCGCGCTCTACCTGCGCGGACGCGCGCCGGCACCGCTTGCCGGCGCGACCGTGATCGTCGTCGACGACGGCATCGCGACCGGCACGACGGTGCGCGCGGCGCTCAAGGCGCTGCGCCGCAAGGGCGTGAAGCGGCTCGTGCTGGCCGTTCCGGTCGCGCCGGCGGACACCTGCAACGCGCTGCGCGCCGAGGTGGACACGCTCGTGTGCCTGTCGCAGCCCGAGCCGTTTCACGCCATCGGCCTGCACTACGACGACTTCGATCAGGTCGAGGATGCAGAAGTCCTGCGTGCCCTCGAAGCGCCGAACGCGCTACCGTAGCCCCGCCACCATGAGGGGAGCGACACGCCCCCACCCAACGGAGAAACTCGAATGTTCAAGCTGCTGATCGCCATCGACGGTTCCGAGCCGTCCCTGCGCGCCATCGACGCCGTGGCCGAACTGGCGGAGCAGAGCGGGCCGATCAGCGTCGTGCTGATCAACGTGCGCGAGCGCGTCTCACCGCTCGCCGAACTGTCCCCAGGGACGAAGGCGCAGGTCGAGCAGGCCCTTCAGCGGCAGCAGGACAGGCTCGTCGCAGCGGCGCTCGAACAAGCGCGCCAACGCGGCCTCGCGATCGGCTCGACGCGCCGCGCCGAGGGCAGCGCCGCGCCGGAGATCGTGGCCGCCGCGGCCGCCTGCGGCGCGCAGCAGATCGTGCTCGGCACGCGCGGCCTGGGGGCGATCGGCAGCCTGTTCATCGGCTCGGTCGCGCAGCGCGTCGTGCAGCTCGCCGACGTGCCGGTGCTGCTCGTCAAGTAGCGGCGCGCACCGACCGCGTCAGGCCCGCCCGCCACCGCGCGCGGGCGGCGCGCCGTCCTCGCCCATGCCGTGCTCGAGACCGTAGCGGATCAGCGCCGCGGTGCTCGTGAGCTGGAGCTTGTCCAGGATGCGCGTCTTGTGCGTGCTGATCGTCTTCACCGACAGATGCAGCGCATCGGCGATATCGGTCAGGCGCTGGCCGCCGACGATGCGGCGCAGCACTTCGAGCTCGCGATCGGAGAGCTGCGCGTGGCGCGGCACGCCGACGGCGCCGTTCAACTGCTGCACGACACGCTCGGCGAGGCTCGCCGTCACGTAGGCGCCGCCGGCGGCGACCTTGTGCACCGCACGCACCAGTTCGTCGGAGGCGCTGTCCTTTGTCACGTAGCCGTTCGCGCCGGCCTTGAACGAACGCAGCGCGTACTGCTCCTCGGCGTGCATGCTGAGCACGAGCACGGCGACGCCGGGATAGCCGGCCTTGATGCGCCGGATCAGCTCGAGGCCGTTCATGCCGGGCATCGAGAGATCGACGATCGCGAGCGAGAACGACGCCCGGCTCAACGCCTCGAGCGCCTGGAAACCCGAGCTCGCCTCGACGATCGCGAAGCCGTCGCCGGTCGCCTCGAGGATGCGCTTCAGGCCCTCGCGCACGATCGTGTGGTCGTCCACCAGCAACAGGCGCAGCCCGCTGCCCGCCAGGCGCTGCTTCATGGCGCCACCTCTGGCGTCGGAGCCGATGCGGGCAGCGTGGGCGGAGCCGACGGGGCGTCTGGCGCGGGCGGTGCCAGGGGCACGCGCACGCACAAGCGCCCGCCGCCCGCGGGCGGATTGTCGACCTCCAGCGTTCCGCCGAGTGCGAGCGCGCGCTCGCGAATGCCGAGCAATCCGAACGACCCTTCCTTCGCCGCCGCGCCAGCGGGGAAGCCGACGCCGTTGTCGCACACCGTGAGCACGAGTTCGCCCGGCTGCTGCGCCAGCTCGATGTGCACGTCGCTCGCATGCGCGTGGCGCGCAATGTTGGTGAGCGCCTCCTGCACCATGCGGTAGAGCGCGATCGACACGCGTTCGTCCAGCGCCGGCACGCTGTCGGCCAGCTTCACCGTGACCTCGATGCCCATGCGCCGCGCGGCATCGCGCGCGAGCCACTCGATCGCGGCGTCGAGCCCGAGGTCGTCGAGCATCAGCGGGCGCAGGTCGGCGGAGATGCGCCGCAGCGAGGCCACCGTGTCGTCGAGCATCTCGAGCATGCCGCCGATGCGCTCGCGCAGCGCCGACCGGCGCGACTTCGGCGCCAGGCTTGCAAGCTCCATCTTCAGCGCGGTGAGGCGCTGGCCGAGCTCGTCGTGCAACTCGCGCGCAATGCGCCGCCGCTCCTCCTCGCGCACTTCCACGAGGCGTTGCGAGAGCTTCCTCAGCGCCTCGCGCGCCTGCTCCTGCTCCAGGCTTTCGCGGCGCTGCCGCGTGACGTCGCTGATCACCATCTGCAGCGTCGTCTGGCCATGGTCGGGCAACGCCGCGAGCGCGATATCGACATCGCGCAGCGTGCCGTCGAGGCGCTCGACGCGCTCGCCGAGCAGGGTCATGCCGTCGCCACCGCCGTCGCCGCAGCGCAGCACGCGCGCCACCGCGGCGCGCACCGCGTCGCGCGATGGCGCGTGCAGCAGTTCGTAGATCGAACGGCCCAGCAACTGATCTGCCGAGTCGGCACCAAAGAGGGCAATGCAGGCACGGTTGACGAACACGATGCGCTCGGCCTCGGCGATCCAGACCGCGTTGGGCGCGAACTCGACGACCGTGCGGAAGCTGCGCCGCAGGGCCTCGATCTCGAAGCGCAGACCCTGCTCGGTGCTGAGGTCGCACAGCAGTGCGGCGAAGTGCCGGCCTTCGGCAAACGGCCCGGTGCCGTCGATGCGGGCGATCGTGACGGCGGCCGGGAACTCCTCGCCATTGGCGCGCAGCCCCACCACCGTCGCGCGCTCGGCCATCGAACGCTCCGGCACGCCCGAGTCGGCGAAGGCGCGCACGTTCTCGCCGTGCGCCGCACGGTAGCGCTCGGGAATGAAGCGCGACAGCGGGCTGCCCAGGGCGTCGGCGGCGCTGCAGCCGAACATTTGCTGCGCAGCCGGGTTGAGCATGACGATGTGTTGCGACTCGTCGATCGCGATGATCGCCTCGTGCGCGGCGTGCGCGATGCGCGCCAGCGGCGCATCGAGCGCGGCGCCCGACGCGGGCGCCTCAGGCTTCATGGCGGTGCGCGCAGGCGATCGGGCGCGGGGCGTTGGCGTACACGGCGAGGGGCCTCCAGGCGCGGCCGCATGCGGGAACTGTGCGGCGCACCTGATCGTAGCGCGCGGCAGCGCACGCCGACCAGCAGGCATCGATTCGGAATCTTCCGAATAACGCTTCGGAAAACGCCGGCCGCGAGTGGAAAACGCCGAGTCGAGCGCGAGGCGCAACCCGATAGCCAGCCGACGCGACGCGGGTCAAGCTTGGCGCATGCGCCGCAGTCGCTGCGACACGGTCGTCTTTGTCGCGTGCGGGCGGATCGGTTCGATCACGGAACGAGGAAACCATGAGCACGGCCAGTCTGCAACTCGATCACACGCTGGGCGACGAAGCCGCCTGGTTCATGCGAAGCCACGCCGGCGCGCGCGACGACGGCCTCGGCGCCCTGCTGAGCCTGATGGGCATCGAGAACTGCGCGCCCGAGCTCGCAACGAGCGTCGCGCCGCGCCGCCTGCGCGCCGGAGCGCCGCTCTTCCACGAGGGCGCGTGCGCGCAGGCGGTCTACTTCGTTGCCGCGGGCACCTTCAAGTTCATGCACACCGCCGAGGACGGCTACGAGCAGGTGCTGGGCTTCGCCGGCCGCGCCGAGATGCTCGGCTACGACGCGCTCTGCCGCGGCCGGCATCCGACCACCGCGGTGGCGCTCGAGGATTCGACCGTGCTCGTGCTCCCGATCGGCGATCTGTTCGCGTTGTGCCAGAGCGTGCCTGCGTTCGCCCGCGCCCTGCACACATCGACCAGCCGTCAGTTGCTGCACCAGGTCGAGATCGCGCACCTGATGGCCGCCGTGTCCGCCGAGGTGCGGCTGGCGCGCTTCCTGGTGCAGCTGTCGGACCACATGGCCGAGCGCGGGCAGTCGCCGCGGCGCCTCTATCTGCGCATGAGCCGCAAGGACATCGCGAGCCACCTCGGTGTCGCGCACGAGACGGTGAGCCGCTCGTTCGGCGCGCTCGCGCACTGGGGCTGCGTTGCGGTCAACAACCGGGAAGTCGAGATCCTCGACCGCGACCGGCTCAAGGCCTGTGCAAGCAACACGCGCGGCCTGGCCGATGCGCCGCGCGACGCAGGGGCATTGCGACGCGTCGCCTGAGTCGAATCCACGCGTCACGACGACAGCACGGTCAATGTCCGGTGCACGACCTCAACCCGGCAGCGGAGACCCGACATGAGCTTTCACACCATCGTGCTCCATCTCGACGGCGGCGCCGGCACGGCGACGCGAACCGAACTCGCGATCGGCCTTGCGCGCGAGCATGGCAGCCATCTGATCGGCCTGGCGCCGACGGGCGAAGTCGAGGCCCCGCTCGAGTTCGGCGCCTCGCTCGTCGACCCGGGTTACCTCGTCGCCACCCGGCACTATCTGCGCCAGTGCGCCACGCGCCTGTGCGAGGCGTTCGAGGCCAAGGCCGCCGAGGCGCAGCTGAGCTCCTACGAGAGCCGCGTCACCGAAGGCGGGCACGCGGCGAGCGTGATGGCACTCGCCCGCGCAGCGGACCTGGCCGTGATCGGCCAGACCGACATCGATGCGCCGGCCGATGGCGTGGAGGTCGATCTGCCCGAGCAGGTGGCGCTCGGCTCGGGCCGGCCGGTGCTCGTCGTGCCCTACACCGGACGCTTTCAGATTCCCGGGCGTCAGGTGCTGGCCGCGTGGAACGACAGCCGTGAGGCGGCGCACGCCTTCGCCGGCGCCCTGCCGGTGCTGCAGCGCGCGCACAAGCTCACCGTGATGACGCATCGCGCGCCGAACGCGCAACCGATCGCAACGCAGGACCTCGCCGCCTGGCTGCACCGGCAGGGCGTCAAGAGCCCACGCTTCGCGGACGAGGCCGCACAGATTGGCGTCGGCGACCTGCTGCTGTCACGCGCGGCCGATCTGGACATCGACCTGATCGTGATGGGCGCCTGGGGCCAGTCACGCCTGAAGGAATGGGCGCTGGGCGGCGCGACGCGATCGCTGCTCCAGCAGATGACGGTGCCGGTGCTGATGGCGCATTGAGCAGCGCGCTCGCCAAGGCGCCAGGCCTGGAGGCCGGCGCCTTCCCCGAGGAAGCCCCGTCAAGGGGGTAGCATGCCTCGATGCGCTGCCAGCGAACGGTTGTTCTTCCAAAGCTATCGGAGCGCCTGCCGCTGTGGTGGCTGCTTGCACTGCTGGCCTTGCCGGGCTGCAGCAGCATGCCTGCGCCCGAGGGGACGCCCGCACCCGCAGTCGCGGCGCCAGCCGCGCGGACGTCGGGGCTCGTGGTCGAGCGCCGCTGGCTTCAATCCTGGTTCGAAGGCACACCGGTGCGCATCGAGCAGCGCAACGAGGACTGGTTCACGGTCGAGGTGCCGCGCGAGTTCTGCTTCGATGCCGGGCGCGCGACCGTCAAGCCCGCGCTTGCCGCGGTGCTGGACAAGGTGGCGCTGAGCCTGCAGCGCAAACCCGCCGCGCGCGTCGAAGTGCTGGCGGCGCCGGGCGACGCGACAACCGCGTCGCCATTGGCGCAGCAGCGCGCCGACAACGTGCGCAAGCACTTGATCGCGCGGGGTGTCTCCTCGCGGCAGTTGGGGCCGCCCACGGCCACCAGCGTACCGGCGGTACAGCTGCGCATCGGCGTGGCCGAACCGTAGGCCGGCGCTGCGGAAGAACATCGTGTTTCAAGTCCAGCGGACTTGTGTAGTAACTTGCGTCCCTGCTTTGCGCACAGGAGTTCTCGCAGGTGTTCGGTCGTTCCCGCCCCATGATGTTCGATTCCCTCGGCACCCGCCGCTCGCGCGGCCGTGTGCCACCCTGGCTGATGTGGCTCTTGCTGGGCTTGGTGCTGGGCGCTGCCGGCGTCGTGCTGGTCCAGGAACGCTACCTTCCGCCGCGTCTGTCCGCGAGTGAATCGACGACCCTGCGCAATGCCTACGACCGCGCCGAAGACGCGCGCAGGCGGCTGAAGACCGAACTCGATCAAGCCCAGACGCAACTGCAGCAGGCGCTGGCCGAGAAGACGACGCTTGCCGAACAACTGGACAAGACCCAGGCGAACGCGGCGAAGCTGAGCGATGACCTGGCGTCGGTCGTGCGATCGCTGCCGCCCGACCCACGTGGTGGCCGCATCGAGATACGCGCCGCGCAGTTCAGCGCCAGCGCCGGATCGCTCGACTACGAGGTCGTGCTGATGCGCGACGCCAAGCCTGGCAAGCCGGTCAGGCGCGTGATGCAGCTCGTCGTGGCCGGCGAAGCGGCGCGCGGCGCACCGACCACCCTGGCGCCGGACCCGATAGGCTTTTCACTCGACAGTCACGAGGTGCTGCGCGGCAGCCTGCCGCTGCCCGAAGGCTTCAAGCCGCGACAGACGACGGTGCAGGTGCTCGACGCGATCGGTGGCAAACTGCTGGGCATGCGCGTGCTGTTCGTCCGCTGAAGCGCCGCAGAGCGAGGCGCCGGCGCGTGCGCCCAGGGCAAAACGGGTTGCATGATGAGCCTGATGCGCCCAAAAGAAAACGGGCCTGGAAGGCCCGTTTTCCCTTGTGATCTGGCGGAAGAGGTGGGATTCGAACCCACGTTAGCCTGAAAGGCTAAACCAGATTTCGAGTCTGGCGCATTCGACCACTCTGCCACCCTTCCTGGATTTGCGTCGGCGGGTCAATTGCCGAGCGCCGAATTCTAGCCCGGAACCTTCGGCGCGCCCGCCCCGGCGGTTAGCGCGGCCGGCACGCAACCCGCGGGTCGCACGCCGGCCACGCGGGGATCAGGCTAGAGCGCCAGGGTGTCGGCCCAGGTGTTGGCGGCCCAGCCGAGCGCGATGCGGCCTTCGATCTGGCTCGCCGCCGCCGACACGCCGCCCGATCCGGGCACGGTCTTGAAGGTCTTTTCCGCGGCGTCGTACTGGTGCACCGACGCCACGTGCATCGCTTCCGTGCCGGTCACGTAGCTGTAGCAGGTGTTCATGACGACCGGCGTCGCGCTCACCGCCTCGCCCTTGAGCAGCTGGACGATCGCTGCCGCCGCGACCTTCGCCTGCTGGTTGGCCATGTGGCCGGACTTGGGCATTGCCGGCGCCGAGAACGTCGAGTCGCCGATCACGTGGATGCCCGGGTTCGTCTGCGCTTCCATCGTCAGCCAGTTCATGCCGACCCAGCGCTGGTTGACGTTGACGAGGCCGGCGGTGCGCGCCAGATCGCCGGCGCGCTGCGGCGGGATGACGTTGAGCACGTCGGCCTTCACGTCCTCGAACTCGAGCTTGGCGACGTTGCCCGACACGCTCTTCAACACCGAGTTGGGCCGGTACTCGACGATGCCCTTGTAGTGGTCCGCCCAGGCCTTCATGAACAGGCCCTTCTTCGACGTGACATCCGGGTTCGCGTCGAGGATCAGCACCTTGGCCCGCGGCTTGGCGACCTTCAGGTAGGCGGCGACGACGCAGGCGCGCTCGTACGGCCCGGGAGGGCAACGGTACGGCGCGAGCGGGATCGAGATCGCGAACACGCCGCCGTCGGGCATGGCCTCGATCTGGCGCCGCAACGCGACCGTCTGCGGCCCCGCCTTCCAGGCGTGAGCGATGCGCCCGCTGTCGACCTCGGCCTGCAGGCCGCCGACCTGGTCGAGCATGAAGTCGACGCCCGGCGACAGCACCAGCCGGTCATAGGCGAGTTCGCCGCCGCCGGCCAGGCGCACCTTGCGCGCCGAGCTGTCGACAGCGATCACTTCGCCCTGCACGACCTTGACGCCGATCGCCTTCAGGCCGTCGTAGCTGAAGCTCACGTCCGAGATCTGCTTGAAGCCGCCGAGCACGAGATTGCTGATCGGGCACGACACGAAGCCGGCGTTGCGCTCGACGAGCGTGACGTCGACGTTGCCGCCCCACAGCTTGAGATAGTGCGCCGCCGTGGCGCCGCCGAAGCCACCACCGATGACGACGACGCGGCCGATCGACGGCCCGCTGGGCGTGCCGGCACAGCCAGCGAGTGATGTGGCAGCAAGCGCGAATCCGGCACCGAGGATGCTGCGACGGGAGGGGTGAAGCGTGTTCATCTGCGTGGCCCTCACTTGCTGGCGGGTTGAGCCGCGAAGAAGCCGGCGATGAGCTTCATCTGCTCGTCGCTGTAGCCCTTGGCGATCTGATGCATCACGGTCGCCGATTGCGCGCCGCTCTTGTAGTCGGCGACGTAGGCGGTGATCTTGTCTGCCGGCATTCCCGCCAGCGACTTCATCTTTCCCTTCGCATGGCCGTTCGTGCCATGGCAGTTGGCGCAGGTGGCGGCCAGGTTGCGCGCAAGATGCGCGTCCTGTGCCAGGGCGAGGCCGCTGGCCCCGAACAACAAGACAAGGGCCGCCGCGGGGCGGAAGACGTCGGGCATCGTGCTCTCCTGAAGTGAGGGGGGGCGAGGTGCGACGTTCAGCCGTCAAGACAGCTTCGCGCCCTGCAATTATTCCCGCCGGCGACCCGAACCCGATTGATGTGACGCAACGCAGGTTCGCATGCCCGGGATTGCCCTAGGAGCGAGATCACCGTGCACGGTGCCCGAAGGAGCTATGCGCGCATCACGGCGCGAGCCGCGCCAACCCGCCCATGTACGGCCGCAATGCGGCCGGCACTTCGATGCTGCCGTCGGCCTGCTGGTAGTTCTCGAGCACCGCGACGAGCGTGCGGCCGACCGCGAGGCCAGAGCCGTTGAGCGTGTGCACGAATTCGTTCTTGCCCTGAGCGGTCTTGAAGCGCGCCTGCATGCGCCGCGCCTGGAAGTCCTCGCAGTTCGAGCACGAACTGATCTCGCGATACGTGTCCTGCGCCGGCAGCCAGACCTCGAGGTCGTAGGTCTTGGTCGAGCCGAAGCCGAGGTCTCCGGTGCAGAGTTCGACGACGCGGTACGGCAGTTCGAGCCTTTGCAGCACCGCCTCGGCGTGGCGCGTCATCGCTTCGAGCGTGTCGTAGCTCGTCGCGGGGGCGACGATCTGCACCATCTCGACCTTGTCGAACTGATGCTGGCGGATCATGCCGCGCGTGTCGCGCCCGCCACTGCCGGCCTCGCTGCGAAAGCAGGGGCTGTGCGCGGTGAGTTTGATCGGCAATTGAGCCGCGTCAAGCAACTGCTCGCGCACACTGTTGGTGAGCGAGATCTCCGAAGTCGAAATCAGGTATTGCTCGGCGCCGGCTGCGATGGCTTCACCGCCCTCGCCTTCCTCGCCCCGGTAGACCCAGAACATCTGGTCGCGAAACTTCGGCAACTGCCCGGTCCCCTCGAGCACCTCGCGGTTCACGATGTAGGGCGTGTAGCACTCCGTGTAGCCATGCTCCGTCGTCTGCATGTCGAGCATGAACTGCGCGAGCGCGCGGTGCAGCCGCGCCACCGGGCCGCGCAGGAACGAGAAGCGGGCGCCGGAGAGCCTGGCGCCGGTGTCGAAGTCGAGGCCGAGCGGCGCGCCGAGGTCGACATGGTCCTTGACGGCGAAGTCGAAGCTGCGCGGTGTGCCCCAGCGGCGCAACTCGACATTGGCGCTTTCGTCGGCGCCGGTCGGCACGCTCGCATGCGGCAGGTTGGGCAGCGCCATCAGCATCGCGTGCAGTTCGGCCTGGATCACCTCCAGCCGCTCGGCGGAAGCCTTCAGCGCATCGCCCAGGCCCGCCACCTCGGCCATCGCGACGGACGTGTCTTCGCCCTTGGATTTCAGGTGGCCGATCTGCCTGGATACGCGGTTGCGCGTCGCCTGCAGGTCTTCGGTGCGCAACTGGATCGCCTTGCGCTCGGCCTCGAGTGCGGTGAATCGCTCTTCGTCGAGGAAGGGCTGCGGCGACTTGCGCGCCTCCAGGCGGGCGATGACGTGTGCCAGATCCTTGCGCAGCAGGGTGATGTCGAGCATGAAAGCAGCGCCTGCACACGCAGACGCTCCGGTTGTCGGGTGGGCCTGAATTGTAGGCATCGCGTCCTGTCGAACCGGCTGCGGTCAGGCTCGATCGGCAGCGCCAGGAGCTCGCCGACGCACGCGCCGCACGATCCCTTGGGCGACGCCTGCGGCGTCACGGGGTCCGCCGACCACCACCTCGAATCGAGGCTCGGTTCAGGGTTCGCTTCAGGGTTATTGCAAATGCGAACGGTTCGTATTACAGTAGATGCCATCGAAGTTCGCCGTTGCGCCATCAGGCGATGCACGGCGAGCGTCGCAGCACAAGGACCGCATCGTGATCGTCTGCCTCTGTCATCGCATCTCCGACCGCGACATCGCCCGCGCGGCGAAGGAGGGTTGCCCCGACTACGACGCCCTGCAGGAGGACTTGCGGGTGGGCACCAGCTGTGGCGCGTGCGACGATTGCGCGCGCACGGTCTTCGCCACCTGCAGCTGCGCCGGCGCGGGCACTGCACACCACGCGTCCCACGCCGGCGCCCGGGCCGCCTTCGCCTGATCGGCCGCCCGCGCCCGCACAACGCGCCCTGCGTCGTGCGGCCATTTCATGGCTGCGGCGCAGGACCTGCGAACGCGGGGCAGAATGCATGCTCCCGACTCAACTGGAGTGAGCCATGCAAGGTGACGCCAAGGTATTGGAATTTCTGAACCGCCAGCTCAAGAACGAGCTCACTGCCATCAACCAGTATTTCCTCCACGCCCGCATGCTGGAGCACTGGGGCTTCGACGCCATGGCCAAGCATGAGCGGGACGAGTCGATCGAGGAAATGAAGCACGCCGACAAGCTGATCGCGCGCATCCTCATGCTCGACGGTCTGCCCAACCTGCAGGACCTCGGCAAGCTGCTGATCGGCGAGAGCGCGGTCGAGATCCTCGATTGCGATCTGAAGCTGGAGGTGGGATCGCAGGCCACGCTGAAGGACGCCATTGCGCACTGCGAAGGCGTGCGCGACTACGTCTCGCGCGGCATCCTGCAGGAGATCCTCGACGACACCGAGGAACACATCGACCATCTGGAGACGCAGATCGAACTCGTCGCCAAGGTCGGCGAACACAACTGGCTGCAGTCGCAGATGGGCTCAAGCGGCGCCGGTTCCTGACGCGAGGGATTGCCGACTGCGGCGAGGTTTTCACTTGCGCGAGCGGCGAGCGGCGAGCGGGCAGCGTGCTGCGGTAGGCCACTCCATCGGGCCTGCCGCGGGGACGCCGCGGCGGCCCGGTGCGTGCATGCATGGCCCGGCCTGCCTCGCAGCTACCAGATCACGAAGAGCAGCAGCCAGGCCCAGCAAAACGGCAGCAGGCCCACGCAGACCAGGGCCACCGCAGCCAGGCGGCGGCCGGGCTGGCGGGTGCGCATGCCGGTCAGCCGCCATTCGATGCGCAGGCTCCACGCCAGCGCCAGAGCCAGCAACGTGAAGCGCAACGGGTTCGCCCAGCCGGTCCACAGCCCCTCGTGCTGCAACAGGGTCAGCGTGGTGGCGGACAGGCCCAGGAACACACCCATCCCGGCTGCCGGAATCAAGCCCTGAGCGAGTTTGTGGACGCCGTCCAACGGGCGGCGCGGCCCTTGCGCCTGCGCGTCACGCGCCTCGGAGCGGCGCCACGCTGGCAGCACGCGATCGGCAAGCCACAGGCCCGAGAAGCCCGCCCCGCCGACGATCAGTGCGGCAGCGCCAATGAACACCAGAATGATGGCGCCGTCGAGCCAGCTGAAACTGTCGTTGACTTCGGGGTAATGGGTCAGAATGAACCAAGGCGCGTTCTGAGCCAGCGGCCAATAGACATCCCGGTTCACCAGCCAGGTCGCAGCAGCTTGCTTGATGTCAACGAACCAAGGGCTCGCGCTCCAGAGAAAGGCCCCGATCGCCAGGCCCATCAGACCCAAGACGATCAGTGTGGTTTGCCAGGCATCGCCGTTGTCGACGTGAACGATCTCGGCCTCGGGTGAACGCGGGCTCAGCGTGATCGCCCCGCGATAGTCGCTGCAGCGACCGCACATGTGGCATTCGGCAGCGCCCTTCATGGTGCGCAATGGCAGCAGCGGCGCGCAGTTGATGGATTCGATGCGCCGCACCGGCGTTCGCCAGGCCGCCGCATCGACTCGGAAATGCCAGGGCGCGAGCTTGCCCAGCAGATTGAAGACGCCGTTCACCGGGCACAGGTATCTGCACCACACCCGCTTGTTGCGCCCGTAGAGCCAGCCGATGATCATGGCCGCGATGGTCGAACCGCCGAGCACCGCCGCCGCCGCCCACGGGTACTGGTAGACGCTGACCAGTTGGCCATAGATCGTGGTGAGGCTGAAGGCCACGAAGGGCCACCCGCCCCAGCGCATCCAGCGCGGAATCGCCCCGCCCCGCCCGTGTTGACTGGCCCATTCCGTCAACGCGCCCTCAGGACAGAACAGGCCACACCAGGCGCGCCCGAAGAGCGGGATCGACAGCAGCACGAACGGCCACCAGATCCCCCAGAACGCGAACTGCGCTGCGATGGTCAGGTTGTCGAGGACAGATGCGGTGCTGCCCGGCAGCGGCATGGCAGCCGGAATGGCCAGCAGCGCGATGTAGAACCCGACGATGAACCATTGCATTCGCCGGATCGCACGCTGGTGATCGCGCAGGAAGTCGCCGGCACGCGCGATGCCGGACCGCAGGGAATTCGACACCGGCATGGAAAGGCTCAGGCTCGAGCCCTCATCTCGGTGACGCGAGGCTGTCGGCCTGTGGCGCAGCGGCCGGGCTTCCTCTGCGAACCTCTGAAGTTGCTGCGAGCGATGCGCGGTGCAGCAGCCATACGACGATGCCCCAGTACGCGAGCCAGATCAGCAACTGCGACAACGCCGGATAGGCACGATAGCCCGCGAAGTCAGCCAGCACCTTGCCCAGGCCGCCCGCGGTATCCAGCAGCCAGGAGCTGTCCCAGACGGGGTCCACCAACGTGGGCAGGACCTCGAGCGAAATCAGACGGTCCGTGGCCGACACCAGAAGCGCGCTCGCGAGTGCAAGCAGGAGCATTTCGGTCACTCTGAAAAAGCGCCGCCAGGTGATGATTCGCCCGCCCAGTTGCAGCAACCAGAACGTCAGCAGCGCGAGGGCAAATCCGCCAAGGCCGGCCAGCATCATGGCGCCGGCATCGCCCTGCCTCTGCGAAGTCAAGACCGTGCCGTACAGGAACACGACCGTCTCGCTGCCTTCGCGGGCGACGGCGATCATCACCAGGGCGAAGAGGCCCCACCACTGCTGGCGGCCGATCTGCGCCGACGCGTCGGTCTCGAGGTCGCGCTTCAAACCCCGACCGTGGCGACGCATCCAGATCACCATCTGCACGACCAGCGCGCAAGCGGCGAGCGCCATCAACGCCTGAAACCATTCCTGGCCGCTATCGGACAACCAGGAGGAGATTCCAAGCAGTACGCCTGCGAGCGCGCCGGCCAACAGCAACCCGGCGCCGACGCCGGCCCACAGCCATGGCAGGCCGCGGCGCCCCTGCGCCGAACCGTTCAGCCATGAATGGAGAATGCCGACGACGAGCAGGGCCTCGACGCTCTCGCGCCAAACGATGAAGCCGACCTGTTCCATGGTTGTGCGTCAGGGTTTGGGCAGGACGACCAGCGTGCCTTTGACCTGCGGATGGAAATCATCGAAGAACGGGTACTCGCCGGGGCGGGACAAGGACAGCACCACGAATGACGTGACGCCCGGGCCCAGAACCTTCTCCTTGCGCAGCGGCAGGCTTTCGAACTCCACCGCCTCGGTGCTCTGGTTGACAAGGATGACCTTGAAGCGCCCCGGCAACACCTCGAGGCGCGTCGGCTCGAACGTGCCATCGGCCTTGAATGTCAGCGTATGGACGGGCATGTCGGCCTGCGCGGCGGTTACCGGCCCGAGCCATGCGGCCAGCAGCCATGCCGCGGTCACCAGCCCACCACGCATCTCAATAACCGCCCTTCTTGCCGGTCCCGGCGTAGACGAATTCGTATTTGACCTCGAACGTCTTGAACCAGGGGGCGACACCCGTTTCCTTGTCGATATGGCGACCGAAATGATTGCCGTGCGCAGTATCCGGCGCGCCGATGACGAATGTCAGATCGTATTTACCGGGCCCGTCCAGCTTGATGTTGTCTCCATAATGCGGCCCGTCATTTGCCACCATCGGCATCAGATCGCCCTTGAGCACCTTTTCGCTGCCACGCTTTTGCAGGACATATCTGATATTCAGGTAGGGTGCCCATGCGCCTTCAGGCAGGCCGTTCTTGTTGTCGGCTGTTGCATGAATATCCGCCTCGAGATGCACGTCGGAATCCTTGGCCGCGCGCATCATGCCCTTGGGTTCCATCTCGACCGGTTGCAGATAGACCGCCGCAACTTCCAGGCCGTTTATCTCCTTTGGTTTGCCGATCGGGTATTCGGCGGCCAGCGCCGATGCGACGAAACCGAAGCCTGCGACGGTGATGAGCAATTTGTTCAACATGATCGATCTCCCAGTGATGATGATTGATTGACGAGATATTCGGCTTGTCGGCTCAAAACCCTGCGACCGCGCGCAGGCCGATGGCCCAGATGTTTTGTGCGCCCGGGTCCCCGCCGGGCTGAATGATCCATTGCATGTTGGGGAAAATCTGCAGATTGGGGTTGATCTGCCAGGCGTAGTACAGCTCGATATCCTTTTCCGCTCCGGTCGGGCTGTAGCCGAAATCCGAAACGCCGTCGCCGTCGGCGTCCATCGTCGGCGCCGCGGCCCTGAAACCGGGGCTCGTGTCGAGCCAGCCGAATGCGAGGCCGACGCGATCGTCCTGGCGGCCCCAACGCAGGCCGGCGAGCTGGGCGCCAAACGTGAACGCGTTGTTGAAGCGCACATCGCCGCTGAAGGCATGGCCGTAACGGGTGAACACCGTGAGGCTCTCGGTCACCACCTGGTCGATCGACAAACCGATGCCCGTGGTGCGGCCGGTCGCGGTGGCGGCCTCGTTGTTGTAGGGGACGAACGAGCCGTTGGTCCACGCATAGAGCCGATAGTTGCCGGGGCGGTCCTTGAGCACCGTGCCGCTGTAGGCCAGCTGGCCGATGGCGAAGGGCTGGCTGAAGCTCGAGTTGAAACCGGCCCCCGCGCCCGAGGCGAAGACGCCGAGCGAAGCCTTCCAGTGGCTGTTCTCGCTCACATCGCTCGCGTAGCTGGCGATCACGCCCGGCTGGAAGCCGTAGCTGTCCCCGCCGATCGCGCCGCCCGAATCGAGCAGCGGGTTGTGCACGAAGACGTTGTTCAGGAAGGCATCCGTCTCGCTGTCGGCGATCTCGTTCTGGTCGAAGAAGCCGAACAGATCGATCTTGCCGAGCGTCGCCTCGATACTCGGCGCCGCGCCCGATGCGCTCGGCGCCAGAGGATGGCTGAGCTGATACCAGGCCTGGCCGATGATGGTGGCCGAATCGTCGCCGCCCTGGAGGAAGAAGGCGGTGCTGTTGGGCGTCGCCGTCAACGTCGGGCTGACGAACTCGAGCCCCGCGCCCTGGCCCGCGCGAAGATGAAAGAACAGCTTGCTGTCCCCGACCTCGGCCACCTTGGCGAGCGGAACCTCGACCTCCACGTCGGCGCGGTAGTTGAGCTGGCTCTTGTCACCTTGCGTCAGGCCCCGCTGGGCGCTTTGCGACACCATCGCGACCGACGCGCCGACGGTGACGCCTTCGAGCGCTTTCTCCAGCCTGCTCGGCTGCTGCGAGCTGGCCGCCTGCGCAGCGCCCGTCGGCGCGTCGGGAGCGGCCGGATGGCCCGGCGCCGCCTGTTGGGCCTGCGCGCCGGATGCCGGCGCGTTCGCGCCCGATACCTGCTCCAACTGGCTTGCCAGCCGCTTGTTCGCCGCCTCGAGCTGCTCCATCCGCTGGAGCAGTTGCTCCACGGTGGCGTTCAGCTTTTGCACCTCGGTTTCGGCATGGGCCGGCAGGCTGCTCGCCAGGCCCCCCAGAATCGCCGCGCAAAGAAGCGGTCGCGCGATAGGTTTGTGTGTTGCCAAAGGACGTTCCCTGTAGTTGACCTGCGGTTGTGTCGAACTCGCTGGCTGGCTACAGGACGTCGCGCGTCCCTTGGCTGGCTGGAGAAATCGCCTGCGCCCTGCGCGCGTGGCGGTCTAGCTGATATGCAACCCCTTCTTGCACCGCGCACGTCGATCCCGTCGATCACGCGCGCCGGCAAATCGCTGCCGCCCGCGCGCCTTCATTTGCTGGCACGGGTTGCAATGCCGAATCGTCATGCGGTAAGAATCAGTTTGCCGTTTCGCGTCAGTTGCAAGCGGTACTCGCGCCCGTTGTGCTCGACGACCAGTTCCTTGTGTGGCCCGAACAGCGACGCGCTCGACACCCGCTGCGGCGGCGTCACGGTTGGCGGCTTGCGAGACTCATGCGAAGGCGACATCTGCGTATGCTAATCATTCGCATTCGTATCGTCAACCGCTTTTTGCCCACTTTTTGCCGACCGCGGCCGCGCGTTTGATCCAGCGCAAATTCGTCGCCTCAATGATCTTCCCATGGTTGATCGAAATGAGAGACACTCGCATTCAGGCTGAATCCAGTCGCGGCTCAGCCTGCTTCATCGGCAATCCTCACCCCACACCATGCTCCTGAGCGAACTCCAGAACGGCGCCCACGCGGTCGTCGCCAGCCTCGTCGCCCGATCGCCCGAGATCGACGCCGCCACGCTGCGCCGCCTGAGCGAACTCGGCTTCATCGCCGGCGAGCCGGTGCAGTTGCTGCGCCGCGGCCCGGGCGGTCGCGAGCCGCTCGCGGTGCTGATCGGCGAGACGATGTTCGGCCTGCGCCGGCTCGAAGCCGAATGCGTCGAAGTCGTGCCGGTCTGAGCCCAGCCCCACGGCAAGTGCCATGACGAGTCAAGCCCTCACCTCGGCCGCCGACTTCAGCATCGCGCTGGTCGGCAACCCGAACTGCGGCAAGACGGCGCTCTTCAACCTGTTGACCGGCGCGCGCCAGAAGGTCGCCAACTACGCCGGCGTCACGGTCGAGCGCAAGGTTGGCACGGCGCGCCTGCGCAACGGCCGGCATGTCTCGGTGATCGACCTGCCGGGCGCCTACAGCCTGGTGCCGGCGACGCCGGACGAGCGCGTGACGCTCGAGATGATCGAAGGCCGGCGCGCCGGCGAGGCGGCGCCCGACCTGATCGTCGCGGTCGTCGATGCCACCAACCTGCGCATGAACCTGCGCCTCGTGCTCGAGCTCAAGCGCATCGGCCGACCGATGCTCGTCGCGCTCAACATGGCGGATGTCGCGCGTTCGCAGGGCCTCGCGATCGACATCGGCAAGCTCGCCGCCGAGCTCGGCTGCCCGGTCGTCGAGACCGTCGCCGTCAAGCACGACGGCCATGCGCAGTTGCTTGCCGAGCTCGAGCGCGAAACGCACCTCGATCTCTCGCACGCGCCGGGCATGGCGCTGCCCGAGTCGCTATCGTCCACCACGCTGCAGGCCGAGGTGCGCCGCATTCTCGCGATCGCGGCCCCGGGCGCGGCGCAGTTCCAGCGCTTCCACCACCGCATCGACGGCATCGTGATGCATCCGGTGTGGGGCATCGCCATCCTCGGCGCGGTGCTGTTCCTGATCTTCCAGGCCGTGTTCTCGTGGGCCGAGTTGCCGATGGACCTCATCGCGCAGGCAATGGCCGCCGCCGCGGACTGGACGAGCGCGCACATGGCCGACGGGCCGCTGCGCAGCCTGCTCGCCGACGGCGTGATCGCGGGCGTGGGGGGCGTCGTCGTCTTCCTGCCGCAGATCCTGATCCTGTTCTTCTTCATCCTGCTGCTCGAGGACTCGGGCTACCTGCCGCGCGCCGCCTTCCTGCTCGACAACCTGATGGGCAAGGTGGGGCTTTCGGGGCGCGCCTTCATACCGCTGTTGTCGAGCTTTGCCTGCGCGGTCCCCGGCATCATGGCGACGCGCACGATCGCGAACTGGAAGGACCGGCTCGCAACCATCATGGTGGCGCCGCTGATGACGTGCTCGGCACGGCTGCCGGTGTACGCGCTGCTGATCGGCGCCTTCGTGCCGAACCGCAACGTGGGGCTCTTCAACCTGCGCGGGCTGACGCTGTTCAGCCTGTACGTCGCCGGCGTCGTCTCGGCGATGGTCGTCGCCTGGGCCTTCAAGCGCATCTGGATGAAGAGCCGGTACCAGCCGCTGATGCTCGAGCTGCCGCCGTACCGCGTGCCGAGCCTGCGCAATCTCTGGCTCGGCCTGTGGGAGCGCGCGCGCATCTTCCTGCGCCGCGTCGGCGGCATCATCTTCACGTTGACCGTCGTGATGTGGTTCCTCTCCAGCTACCCCGCGCCGCCGGCCGGCTCCGCAGGGCCGCCGATCCTCTACAGCGCGGCCGGCTGGCTCGGCCAGGCGCTGCAGCATGTGTTCGCGCCGATCGGCTTCAACTGGCAGATCTCGATCGCGCTCGTGCCCGGCATGGCGGCACGCGAAGTCGCCGTCGGCGCGCTCGGCACGGTGTACGCGTTGTCCGCTTCGGGCGATGCGGTGGCCGACGCACTGTCGCCCGTCATCGCGCAGAGCTGGTCGCTGGCGACGGCGTATTCACTGCTCGCGTGGTTCGTGTTCGCGCCGCAATGCCTCTCGACGCTTGCGGTCGTGAAGCGCGAGACGAACGCGTGGCGCTACCCGCTGCTGATGGCAGGCTACCTCTTCGTGCTTGCCTATGCGGCGTCGTTCGTGACCTACCGGCTGGCGCTGGCCTTTGGAGGCTGAGATGTTCATTCAGAGCCTGATCGTCTCGCTGATCGTCGTGGCATGCGCGCTCGGCGCCACCTGGAATCTGATGCCGGGCGCGGCGCGGCGGGCGCTGGCGCGTCGCGCGCTGCGCCTGCCGTGGCCGGCGCCTGTGGCGGCGCGTTGGCAGCAGGCGGCAACCGAGACGAGCGGCTGCGGGGGCTGCAAGCACGCACCTGCCAATCGCGCCGCAGCGTCGATTCACGTCGTGCGCAAGGCGGCGCCGACGAAACGGGGCTGAAGCGCCGCCACGCACGGATCAGGCTCGAGTTTCGCGCGCGCATTCGGGGCGCGAATTCGGGGCGCGCATTCGGGGCGCGCATTCGGGGCGCGCATTCGGGGCGCGGGTTCGGGGCACACAACGCGCCCCGGCCGTGAGCTCCGGGCGCGCAACGCGCCCGGCGGGCCGATCTCAGGTCTTGCCCATGGACTTGTCGCCAAGCCCCATCGGCAGCGGGAAGTGCACCGTTTCCTTCACGCCTTCGAGTTTGCGCACCGACACCGCGCCGAGCGCGCGCAGGCGCGCGATCACCTGCTCGACGAGGATGTCGGGGGCCGAAGCGCCGGCCGTCAAGCCGATGCGGCGCCGCCCCTCGAACCACGCCGGCTGCAGATCCTCCGGCCGGTCCACCATGTAGGCCGGCGTCCCGAGGCGCTCGGCGAGTTCGCGCAGGCGGTTGCTGTTCGAACTCGTCGGGCTGCCGACGACGACGACCACGTCCACCTGCGGGCTCAGCAGCTTGACGGCGTCCTGGCGGTTTTGCGTCGCGTAGCAGATGTCCTGCTTCTTCGGTTCGCGCACGTTCGGAAAGCGCCGCTTGACGGCGGCCAGGATCTCGGCCGCGTCGTCCACCGACAGTGTCGTCTGCGTCACGACCGCGAGCCGATCCGGCCGCGTGACGGCGGCGCGCGCAACATCGGCCACATCCTCGACGAGGTAGATGCCGGAAGCGAGTTGCCCCATCGTGCCCTCGACCTCGGGGTGGCCCTTGTGGCCGATCATGATGAATTCGTAGCCTTCCTTGTGCAGCTTGGCGACCTCGACATGCACCTTGGAGACGAGCGGGCAAGTGGCATCGAAGACCGCGAAGCCGCGCTCGTCCGCCTCGCGCCGCACCGCCTGGCTGACGCCGTGGGCCGAGAACACGAGCGTCGCGCCGGGCGGCACTTCGACCAGATCCTCGATGAAGATCGCGCCCTTGGCCTTGAGGTCGTTCACCACGTAGGTGTTGTGCACGATCTCGTGGCGCACGTAGATCGGCGCGCCGAACTTCTTCAGCGCGCGCTCGACGATCTCGATCGCGCGATCGACGCCGGCGCAAAAGCCGCGCGGCTCGGCGAGCAGCACGTCGGCCACGTCCGACACGGGGATCTCGTTCCCGCCCGACGACTTGGCCATCACAGGACGCCGATCACCTGCACCTCGAAGGTCAGCGGCAAACCGGCGAGGGGGTGGTTGAAGTCGAACAGCAGCCAGTCGTCGCCGACTTCGCGCACGACGCCGGCATAGGCACCCTGGCCGTCGGGTGTCGGGAACTGCAGCACGTCGCCCACCGCATGCGTCTCGTCGGTGTCGCCGAGTTCGGTCAGCAAGGATCGCTTCACGCGCTGCAGCAGATCGGGGTTGCGCTCGCCGAAGGCTTCGCCCGCCGCAAGATCGAAGCGCGCGCGCGCGCCTTCGGCCAGGCCGACGAGGCGCGCCTCGATCGCGGGCGCCAGCACGCCGGTGCCGAGCGACAAGGTAGCCGGCTTGTCATCGAAGGTGTCGATGATGGCCGTGCCCTCGGCACGCGCGAGGCGGTAGTGCAGGGTCAGAAACGATCCGGGTTCGATGACTTTCAAGCGGCTCTCGGGTTGCGCTCTCTGGTTGCGAAGCAATGCTTCGATAGACTGCGGTGATTCTAGGCGCAGCCCTTGCACGCGCCGTACCTCGACCATGACGATCAAGGACCTTCCCGCCGCGCTGCGCCCGCGCGAGAAACTGCTCGCGCAAGGGGCGGCTGCGCTCGGCGACACGGAACTGCTGGCGCTGCTGCTGCGCACGGGCCTGAAGGGCACCGGCGTGCTGCAACTCGCGCAGCAGATGCTGGACACCTTCGGCGGCATCAGCGGGCTGCTCAACGCGAGCGCGACCGACCTCAAACGCGTCAAGGGCCTGGGGCCTGCCAAGCGCGCCGAACTCGCTGCCGTGCTCGAACTCGCGCGCCGCTCGATGGCGCGCCAGTTGCGAGAGCAGCCGGTGTTCGACACGCCGGGCCGTGTCAAGGACTATCTGCGATTGCGCCTCGCCGCCCACCCGCATGAAGTGTTCGCGGTGCTGTTTCTCGATGCGCAGCACCAGCTGCTGCAGATGGACGAGATGTTTCGCGGCACGCTGACGCAGACGAGCGTCTATCCGCGTGAAGTCGTCAAGCGTGCACTCGAACTCAACGCCGCGGCGGTCGTGCTTGCGCACAACCATCCGTCGGGCGCCGCCGAACCTTCGCGCGCCGACGAGTTCCTGACGCAGACGCTCAAGAGCGCGCTCGCCCTCGTCGACGTGCGCGTGCTCGACCATCTGGTCGTCGGGCATGCGGACGTCGTCTCATTCGCCGAACGGGGTCTGCTGTGAAGCGCCCATCGTCGTCCCGCGTCCCCCGCGCCGCCCTCGCCGTCGGCCCGGCCGCGAATGGCATTGCAGCGCTCGGTGCGTTGCGCGCCGAGTTGCAGCGCCGCGAGCGCGAAGCGGCCGAGCGTGAGGCGGCAGCCCGCGCCGCACTCGAACGCGAACGAGACCGCGAAAGGGAAGCGCGCACGCTGTTCGCCCGCAGTGTCGGCGCGGTGACGCCGCTCGCCGACGACGAGCGCGCGTGGCTGCGCGCCGCGCCGCCCGAACCCGAGCCGCGCCAGCGCGAGCGCGACGAGGCGGACGCACTGCGCGCGACGCTGTCCGACGAGTTCGATGTCGAATCGCTGCTCGAGACCGACGACGCGCTGTCGTTTCGCCGCCCCGACATCGGCCCCGATGTCGTGCGCAAGCTGCGCCGCGGCGGCTGGGTCATCCAGGCGCAGATCGACCTGCACGGCCTGCGGCGCGACGAGGCGCGCGACCGGCTCGCCGCCTTCCTGCGCGAAGCGGCGCGCCAGGGGCTGCGCTGCGTGCGCGTCGTCCACGGCAAGGGCAACGGCTCGCCGGGACGCGAGCCGGTTCTCAAGCAGCGCGTGCACGCCTGGCTGGTTCAGAAGTCCTCGGTCATCGCCTTCACCCAGGCGCGCGCCGCCGAAGGCGGCAGCGGCGCACTCATCGTGCTGCTCAAGCCGCAGGTCGCGGTGAAGGGGGCGCGCTGAGCGAGCGGTGAGTGATGTGGCGCATCGCGCGTGCACGCGGCGAGGGGCGCGCCGCCTATCGCATTTGAACCCCCGCGGGTAGGATTGCGGCTGTGGCCATTGACCGCCGTGTTACTTGAACGGGAACCAGGACACATACGGCGTAACGTGGCCCGTCGGTGTTATGCGTCCGTGCTGCGCCCAATATCGAGTTTCGCCCGGAGAGACATCAGTGCACTCTAAGTCCGACCTGCAGCGTCTTGCGAACATTAGGCTCGAAGACTCTGTGTATCTCTTGCAGTCGAATCGATGCTCGTCCGCCTACTACCTTGCTGGATACGCGGTCGAACTTGCGCTAAAGGCCAGAATCGCAGGTCTGTTCCAGCCAGACGCCATCCCGGACCTGGCATTTGTCAAGGCGATCTACACCCACCGTTTCGACACCCTCATATCGAGTGCAGGTCTAAAATCCGAACTCGCCGCCGCCGCGCAGGCAGATCCACAGCTGGGCGCATACTTCGCAATCGCGTCGAATTGGTCGGAAGAGAGTCGATACGTGCTCTGGGATCCATTCGCTGCCGCCTCTTTGGTCGAGGCGGTGACCGAGCCAACTCACGGAGTCTTTCAATGGATCAAGGCACGCTGGTAGAGGCAAAGATCACCGCCGCGCAGGAACTCGTTCGCGAA